>CAYXUW010000007.1:0-29794 GCA_964468375.1 uncultured Pirellulales bacterium
TATTACACGGTGCACAGCACCTTCGAGTATTTCCCCGGCGTTCCGGTTATGCACAGCAGAGACCTCGTGCACTGGCACCTGATCGGATATTGCCTGACACGCAAGAGCCAGCTGAATCTCGACGGAGTTCGGTCCTCGGGCGGCATTTACGCGCCGACAATTCGTTACTACGATGGCACCTTTTATGTGATAACTACCTGCGTAGATTGCGGCGGTAATTTCTATGTTACTGCGAAAGACCCGGCAGGGCCGTGGTCGGAACCGATTTGGGTAAAAGACGGCGGCGGCATCGACCCCTCGCTCCTTTTTGATGACGACGGCACGGTCTATTACCACCGACAGCAGGGCGGACGTCACGGCTGCACCGCTCAATCAACTATCGATATCAAAACCGGAAAACTCCAGGGAGAGTTGAAGGAAATATGGCGCGGCACGGGCGGCATCTGGCCCGAAGGTCCGCACCTCTATAAAATCAGCGGCAAGTATTACCTGATGATTTCAGAAGGTGGCACAAGCTACGGCCATAGTGTCACCGTCGCCCGCAGCGATTCGCCGTGGGGACCGTTCGAATCCAATCCGAACAATCCCATCCTCACGCATAACGGGCTCGACGGTAATCCAATCCGCGCCGTCGGCCATGCTGACCTTGTTGAAACACCCGACGGCTGGTGGCTGGTTTGTTTGGCTATCCGCCCTAAGGGCGGTTATTACCACCACATCGGCAGGGAAACTTTCCTCGCACCTGTCGCCTTTGAGGACGGCTGGCCCGTCGTCAATGAAACCGGAACCATTGATTTAGTAATGCCCGCACCAAAATTACCCCAGCACATCTGGCCGAAAGAACCGGCAAGAGATAACTTCGATAGTAAAACATTAGCGCTGAAGTGGAACTATCTGAGAAATCCCAACGATGAAGATTATTCCCTGACCGCTCGTCCCGGCTTTCTCCGTCTTAACGGCTCCGCTGTAACTTTAAACGACCAGGACTCGCCCGCATTCGTCGGCCAAAGACAGACCGATTTCAACTGTGTTGCCTCGACTTTGCTTGAATTCAACCCCGAAAGCGAAAACGAGGAAGCCGGCCTCGTGGCCAGACAGGATGACAGAAATCATTACGAAATCGCGGTAACGCTAAAGAACGGCAAGCGCCAGGTCCTTTTTAGAAAAACCGTCCGGGGCGAAATAGTCGAACCCGTCCAATACGTTGACGTAAAGCCCGGACCGGTTATACTGTCAGTCAAAGCAAAGCCGCTGTCTTACGAATTTTCCTGCCTGTCCGCGGACGGCACTGAAAAAGTGTTAGGCACCGCTTTAACGAAGGATTTATCCGTCGAAGAGATTGGCTTTGACTACGGGATGTGTTTTACCGGCGTATGCTTCGGTATGTATGCCACTGGCAACGGGAAAAAATGCGCAACGCCGGCTGACTTCGACTGGTTTGAGTATGCAGTAAAATAATAAACAGGAGTGTGAATTGAAAAACAACAGCACACAAGACAGGCCCGCCTTGAAAAACGTTTTCAAGGACGACTTTTATATCGGCACCGCGCTTAATCTTGACCAGATTTACGGCAGAGAGCCCAAAGCTATGGAAATCGTCGAAAAGCACTTCAACAGCATCGTGCCCGAAAACATCCTTAAATGGGAAGAGGTCCACCCCGAACCGAACAGGTATAATTTCGAACCCGTAGACCGTTTCGTCGAAATCGGTAGAAAAAATAATATGTTCGTAGTCGGCCATTGTCTCGTCTGGTTTTTTCAAACTCCCAAATGGGTTTTCCAGGACGAATCAGGAAAACCCCTTACCCGTGAAGCGCTGCTCGACAGAATGAAAGAGCACATCTTCACCGTGATGGGCCGTTACAAAGGTCTCGTTCATGGCTGGGACGTCGTCAACGAGGCAATCAAACCCGACGGCTCATTCAGAGAAAGCGGCTGGCTCGATATCATCGGCGAAGACTACATACTCAAGGCCTTCGAATACGCCCGAGAGGCCGACCCCGACGCCGAGCTGTATTACAACGACTACAATATGTGGAAAAAGCCCCAGTATGAGGCCGTCTATAAGCTGATTGAAGACCTCCAGTCGAAAGGCGCGCACATAGACGGCGTCGGCATACAGGGACACTGGGCCATCGACTATCCGCCCCTCGACGAAATCGAAACCGCCGTTAAGGCACTTTCCAAGCTCGGCGTAAAGCTGATGATGACAGAGCTCGACGTATGCGCAATTCCTTTCGCCGATGATTATGATAATCTCAGGGATATTTCCATCTATGACCCGGAAACGCAGAAGAAACTCAACCCCTACCCCGACGGCCTGCCTGATGAGGTTCAGAAGAAACTCGCCGACCGCTACGCCGAACTGTTCGCGTTCTTCCGTAAATATAAAGACGTCTTCGGCCGGATTACTTTCTGGGCTGTTCACGACGGCCAGTCCTGGCGAAGCTATATGCCCATAAGCGGCAGGACCGATTATCCAACGCTTTTCGACCGTCAGTATAAATGCAAGCCCGCGTTCGATGCAGTCGTTAAAATAGCTCAGGACAAAAAATAAAAAGCACCGACAATAACATCCCCGACAATATCGCCGGTCGCTTTTCCCGCTGTGTAATTTTAACTTGACATATCAGCGTGCGAACATTATAAAGTAGGATTTTCCGTAAACTTATTTCATAAGGAGCTTTAAATTGAAAAAAGACATAGAAATCGTCGCTGCAGGCCACACCTGTCTGGACTTGATACCTGCCTTCACAATCGATGGAAAAGTTGACAAGATGACCGACGTCCTCGTGCCCGGCAAAATGATTAATATGGGCGACTGCGTCGTCGTCGGAGGAGGCCCCGTTACAAACGCCGGCGTATCTATTCGACGGCTCGGCGTAAAGACTGAGCTCATCGGCAAGGTCGGCGATGACGACTTCGGCAGCCAGATTATACAATGGTACGAGGAACACGAAGGCCACTTCAAAGGTATTCATCAGGTTAAAGGCGAATCCACCTCATACACCATCGCAATCTGCATCCCCGGCATCGACCGTTTCTATCTGCATCACTGCGGTGCGAACGACACCTTCGTTTATGACGATATGGACTGGGACCTCGTCGGCGGGGCAAAGCTGATGCTCTTCGGCTACCCGCCCTGGATGAAAAAGATTTACGAAAACACCGGCGCCGAATTAACGAAGATTCTCAAAAAGACGAAAGAGTTGAACACCACAACCGCGCTCGATCTGTCGTTGCCCGACGTGAATAGTTACGCGGGCCAGCAGGACTGGAAAGCCATCCTCACCGATTGGATACCGCTGTCGGATATTATGGTTCCCAGCGCTGAGGAAATATTCTATTTCCTCTACAAGGAAAGATTCCTCGATAAGAAAGCAAAACTCGGCCCTAAGGAAAGCGTCCTCGACCATATGACCGTCAAGGAAATTTCCGACCTCGGAAGCGATATGCTGAAAATGGGTACCGGCGTCGCAATGGTCAAATGCGGCCACCGCGGCCTGTATGTCCGCACCGGCGAAAAAGACCGGCTCGAAAAGTTCGGCGCCGCCGGCTGCAAAAACCTCGACAACTGGGCAAACCGCGAACTGTGGTTCCCGGTTTACGAGGAGGAAAAATTCGTTGGAGCCCTCGGCTCAGGTGATTCGGCAATCGCCGGATTCCTCTCGGCTTTTGTCCGCGAGATGTCCATCGAATCGTGCCTGCGATACGCTAACGCCGCCGGCAGTATGAACGTTACCGTCCCTGACGGACTAACGTGGAACAAAGGGTTTGAAGATTTGACGAAACGAATCGAAGCAGGATGGAAAACAAAAGAACTGAAAATTGATGAGGCCGGCTGGAAAAAAGAGAACGAATTCTGGGTCGGCCCTAACAACACCGGTCAATGGGAGTAATAAATAGACAATAATATCAGGAGATAAAACATGGCGAAGAAAAGCAATGCCAAAAGAGATGCGTTTGTAAAAAGAAAAGTAGCTAAGATGACCCTCGACGAAAAGGTCGGCCAGCTCCTAACCTTCACCTGGCGCGGCGCAATGCCCACGCCGAGCGGCATCGAGCAAATCACGAAACTTCAGTGCGGCGGCCTCTGCCTCGAGCCCTACGCGCTGGAGACCTGCAAAAATCTCTACTGGGGCAATTCCCAGATAGACAAAACCTTCAAACCGCCGAAAGGTTATTTCACCATATCGAACACCTACTTCGCCGGCAAGACCTTCGGCATCAGCATCACCCCCGAAGAATACACCAAACGCCTCAATCAGATGCAGAAAATCGCAATGGCCCGCCCCTCCGGAATCCCGCTGCACCTGACAATCGATATGGAAGGCGATTTCAAAAATGACTATATGGCCGGCGGAATCAGGCAGTTCCCCTCACAGATGGGTATTGCCGCTATCGGCGACCTCAAGACAACCTACAAAGTCGCCAATACTCTCGCCAAAATGTGCAGTAATATTGGTGTGACTCAGTTTTACCATCCGGTTTGCGATTGTAACACGAATCCCAAAAACCCGGAAATCGGCGTCCGCTCTTTCTGTGACGACCCGAAACTTTGCGCCCGGCACGTGGCCGCGACCGTTAAAGGTTATCAGGATGCCGGCGTCGCCGCCACCGGAAAGCATTATCCCGGCCGCGGCGCTTCCGGAACCGATGCACACGACGTGCTCGAAGTTCTTAACCTGAGCAAAAAGAGAATGAAAGACGTTGATTTGGTCCCGTTTAAGGCGGCGATAGATGCCGGCTGCATGGCTATTATGACCGGCCACTCCGTTTACCCCGCATACGACCCCAAGCATCCGACCACGCTTTCGTCGATACTGCTGACCGATTTGCTCAAGGGCGAGCTCGGCTTCGACGGCGTCATCGTTTCCGACGCAATCGGAATGGCCGCCATCCTAAAGAAGTGGCCGCTCCCGAAGGCCTGCGCAATGGCAATAAAGGCCGGCGTCGATACCATCCTTCTAAAGGCCGACGACGAATCCCGTTCGCAGTGCTTCTTCGGCATCAAGGAAGCCGTCAAAAAAGGCGACGTCCCGATGGAGCGACTAAACGACGCCGTCACCCGACTGCTCAAGATGAAATACGACCAGGGCCTCTTCCAGACAGCCGGCAAAAAGGACCCCAAGAAGGCACAGCAGTACGCACTCAGCAAACCAGTCGTGGACTTCTGCTGGGAGACCGCCAAGAAGGCCCTTTTGGTAATGCGGGACAACAAGAAACTTCTGCCGCTGAAAAAGAGCCAGAAAATCCTCGTCATTGAGCAGCGTATTCCATACGAGTTTTGTGGCAAGGATCCCTATATGCACACGCATATGTTCTGCGAGCGAATGGTCGAGAATTCCACCAACGTAATCCTCGTCGATACCGAGTTCTCCGCCTTCGACGAAGAGATTAAGGAATGCCTCCAGCTCGCAAAGCAGGCCGACGTCGTGGTAATGACCAACTACTACGCCCGCATCGTCAAGTCCGGCAACAATCAGCTCCTCGCCAAGAAGCTCAAACAGGCCGGACACAAGCTGATTGTCGTTACCAACAGTCCTTACGTAGAGGGCACAACCGCCGACGCCGACACCGTCGTCTGCCACTTCAGCGGAACGCCCGACTCTATCAGGTCCTCCGTTGACTTGCTGTTCGGAAAAATCAAGCCGCGTAAGCAGACCAAATGCCCGGTCAAGCTTACCGGCAAAAAGGCGAAGAAAGTCGAAAAGCCGAAGGCCCAGCCGAAAAAGGCCCCCCTCGGCTTGTCATACTGCTAAAAGCAGTTTAAGATTGAGTTGCTATCCACCGCCGATGCCCACAAAAGCATCGGCGGTTTGCTTTTAAACCGAACTTGCTATTGCCGCCTCCTGCTCGGATAATCTTTTTACTGTCCGCCTGCGGCGAACTGCTGTTCGTTTCCGACTCGCGGGCATCCGGCAACAACAGCAACTTTAGGTGACTAATCTAAGGATACCTAAGCATCTTAGGTATCCTCCCATTTCCCAATCCCCCGCAACATTTAAAAGCCCCTGAAAACTGTCAATTATCGGACAGACAAGCTGAGATTTAACCGCGTATCTAATGACGGTGCCTTTTACTGCCGATATCAAATCTATAAACCTTAACTTTTTGGATGTCCGGAAAATGGACCTGAAGTTAGACTATCTGGAAGAAGACGCGATAGTGTGTGTGAAAGTGTCCGGCATCATGGACTTTGCCGAGCACAAAAGATATGCCGAAGAGATGCTTTCGTTCGCAAAGGAGCATAACTCGCACAAAATTTTTGTAAACATGCTGGAGATGATACCGCGGCTCACCACCCTTGAAATTGACGACCTGTCCAAAACGTTAATAGAATGCGGCACAACACCTGAACATAGATTCGCCGTTCTGCACAACCCGCCTCCGCCGCACGACAAAGGATTCGCATTCTTCAGAAACACGGCATCCCTTAAGTCGATCACAATCAAGCAGTTTGCCAACAAGGACGAGGTATTCGCCTGGCTTAAATCAGAACCATAACTCGACGGCCTTCAATTCCTCCGGCTTTGTTACCTAAAGCCGCTGTTGCCTCCTGCTCGGATAATATTTTTACTGTCCGCTTCTGACTCGCGGCCATCCGCCACCAACAGCAGAATCTGCCGAGCTTTTGATTGATTTTTTAACCGCCTATCAGCACAATCTAAAAAATCATTTAGGTAATTTAATTCCAAATAATGTAGCGTATATGAGCCGGTAGATGTCCGTATTATCGACATTATTGGCAAGTAATTCCGAGTTCAAACCATGTGCCTTGGCAATCACGCCGCCGGCAAGATCATCGTTGCCGGTAGCCCAGCAGACGCCGAAACGCAGGCGATTGCCGAACTGATCCGGTGCGGTAATAAAAGGCAGCGTCCCTGTCCCGTCCTTACCGTCCAAAGGCGCGCCGTTCAATGTTGTCGCCGGCAGCGGCTCTTCGAATTTCTTTGAATCTCGAACGTTCACAACTTCCATACCGCTGGCATCGCTGTCCGCCGCGGTAATCAGCAATGTATCGGGATTTTCCTCGATATATTTCATAGCAACCCCGATTGCCGCATCAGCTCTGCTCAACGCCTCCAGCGCCCCTGTGGCATTGTTCCTATTTGAAAAATTGTCTGTCCCTTCTTCTTCCACGACCATAAAGAAGTTTTTCCCTTTATGCTTCATTATTTTCAGCGCTTTCTCCGTCATTTCCGCAAGAGACGGTGCGCTTTCATTATACAAGGGGAGATTTCTTGCCCTGAGTTCCTCTTCTGTTTTATCGTTAAACGTATGGCTGGCAGCAAAAACGCCTAATACTTTTTCTGTATTTAGTGGAAGTTCCAATAACTCCTCTCTGTTATAGACGATGGTATAACCGAGTTTCCCCGCTTCTTCGATAAGGTTTTTCCCGTCTTTTCGCTTGCCCGGTTTGCCGTGCCTGCCGATTTGACCTTCCGGAAGCAATAGCTCTTCTCCGCCGGCCATAATAATATCGGCGCCGCTGTAAATGACTTGTTCTGAAATTGCATCCGACATACTTCGACTTGGAACATTGGCAACAAAAACGGCCGTTCCGGGTTCGCAGATATGACCGCTGTTTATCAG
Source organism: uncultured Pirellulales bacterium (assembly GCA_964468375.1). Lineage (GTDB taxonomy): Bacteria > Planctomycetota > Phycisphaerae > Sedimentisphaerales > Anaerobacaceae > CAYXUW01. Next base: position 7,597 of record CAYXUW010000007.1, read on the forward strand.
GGCGACAGTCTTTCCCGCTTTCTTCGCCTCGACCATTATACTGTAGTCTTTTCCGGAAGCGGACTTAATCGGCTTTTGGGGGTTGATGCCGAAGAAGTCATAATCTGCTTTTACTCCGAAGGCATGAACTGTGGCACCACCGTGGGAGCTGCTGTTGGTCGAATTTTTTAGATGTCCGCGATACAACCCCATCCGCTCCATTTTGTCCCAGTTGGTATTCCCGTCAGGCCCTTTCTCCAGCAGCCGCATAGCCCCCCACATCGAAGCCCCGCTGCCGTCGGGATGAATAAATATCACATTCCCGGTTTTCAATTTCGTTGTTTTGACCTCTGAGCGGCAAGCAGCAGGAAGAATACAAAACATTAAAACAACGATGATTTTATGTTTTCGGCTGAATTTCATAATCATTGCTTCAGTCCCTTCCTTCAAAAAGACGTTTCCCTCCGAAGTTGCGCGCCGAATTTTACCGCATTTTCCAATCCCCCGCAACATTTAAAGCCCCCGCGGCGCCGAGCGGGTAACCCCGCGGCAGCGGGGTAGCTGTTCCCCCTCTGTTCCTGCGGGCAGAACCGGCATTTTACCGGCCGTTTCCGGGACGGTTTGCAGAAATGCTCGTTAAGTCGGGGCCGGAAAATTCCGAAAATATATCTGTTAATTCAATCTTATTTGTGAGGGAAAATTATAATGAGAAGAGTAAGAAGAATAAGCAGAAAGTCAAAGTCGTTCTTAGCGGGTCTGTGCATTGGTTCGCTGCTCGTAGGCGCTATTTTTGTTGGCTGGCAGAGGACCTGCGGCAGACGAGACCTCGTCGAATTTACCTCTGCGCAGGCGAAATATTACTCTGAGATGCTCGGTAACAGCCTTGCGTCTGGCGACAAGAAGGATGCGTATATGATTCTCTCTTTGCTGAGGCACCATCATCCTGTTGTGTTTGCCGGCCTTTATAATGAACAGGGCACTTTGTTTTCCGCATACTTTCGCAGTGACATTCCGCCTCGGAACGTCAGAGCGTCTGAGAGTCCCGAAACCGGCGTCAGTTTCAGCGACGGTTATCTGAAAGTCTCCGAGCCGGTAGTTATGGGCCAAAAAGTCATTGGAAAGGTCTGTGTCTGGTCCGAAAGATAGTTGCGCTGCTCTGGGCATGGCTTACACTGTTTTGCTTGACTGCTCCGCGCTAGGTGGTATTAACACCTAGTGACCAGTTCTCATAAAAAGAATACATGGGCAACGTGGGCATTATTCTTTTCCCAGTCCCCCGCAACCTTTTTAAAAAGGCCCCGCGGCATTTGAGCGGAGTTCAATCAAATGCGCAGGTTCTTTCCAAAATCTTCGAATGTTTCTGCGCCGTTTTCAAACGTTTCGTATGTGTTTTCTATCGTTTAGTACAGTTTTTGAACACTTTTGAACGTTTGCTCATAAACCCGCGCCGTTGTCCATTTTCGCTGTGGTTTATTTATTGACACACTCCCGTTTTTCACAAATCCGTTCTGCCGATTTCGCCTCACCGGCCTAACGCCCCGATTATCAGTATCGAAACAGCCGGTTTTGGATTTTGCGTTTGGCAGTTATGTTTTTATATCTTATATTTAGAACAGATGGGTTGTAGAAAAATGCCCTATAAAACCGTATTTTTTCGTGTAGGAGGGGTTGTTTATGTGGGGCTGGAGAAGCAAACTTATATTTTTGCTGATAGTTTATTTTGCCGGTTTTGCGACCGCTATATACTGCTTGGCACCGGTTACCGACGAACGGGCCTGTAAAACCTCTGAAAAAGGTTTTGCGTATTCGGCCCTGAAATCGGATGAGTTCGCCCAGAGCTTCAACGTGAAGATGCGCGAGTGCCTGGATTACAGCAAGGACGCCGTTCAGCGTATGGGCGGTTTTATGAGGCAGAAGCTCGACGATGAAAAAACGGATGGCTGATTGGTAAAGAACTAATAGCAGCTCTCATACGGGTTTGGTATCGAGGAGGGGGGGCTTTGTATGTAAGGACTTTTGGCCGGGGGCCTGATGGCCTTCGGCCATCCTTATGCGCAAAAAAACGCCGCCGAGTTAATACTCGGCGGCATTGGTGAAAGTTAATTATTCAACTTCGCGGGTTAAGCCGTAAGGACCGTGCACAACACAGGAGGGCTTGCCGCCGATATTGCGGAACTGGACAATCATCTTTTCCTCACACATCGTTCCCGCTTTTGTTCTGACAATGCAGGGCACGGCGACAATCGGGCCGAGCTTTGAATGGCCTGTTTTGCAGATTTGCCCGATATTCACAATTTCGACCAACCGGTCCTCTTTATCTGTCCGCAGGACAACGGCACGCAGGAATTCATCACCCCAGTTCTCAGAGAGGGGAATGAGCTTCTTGAATTTGTTAAGGTCTCCTTCGATGACAGCATTATACGTAGCTCGGAGTATCTGCTCGCAAGCTTGTTGCTGAGTTAATCCTTCGGTTGAGATTCCATCATCGGGATTGCTCAATATACCAATGTTCTCGTCCGGTATCGTTAAAGGTTTTTCCACATAGGCAGGGCTGCCTGGAATGTGGACCTCGAATAAACTATCCGCCAGTTCCTCATAATAGGTAATCTTGAAAGCGTGAAAGTCGGGAGGGCCGTTCATGTCCAGGTTGCGCCAGTGCTTGAATGAGACCGGCAGCTTGGTTATAACATCGAACTCGATAATCCAAGTTTGCGGGCCGTTGATATCTAAAAGGCTGCATAAGAGCGTAGCTCGTTCGCGCCCTGTCGCAGGGTCCTTGCCTCGCATAACTTTGGCTCCATCTGCTTTACTGAGCATTTCGAGCAGTTCCGGGCCAAGCCATTCTGAAAGCCCAACAGTGATGGCATTTTCGAAGTAGACCGTGTTTTGGCTGGGTTCGTAGTGGTATGTGCTGCCGTCTTTGACCCAGGTAATTGCACCGTGGCTTCCCCTTACGACCACATCACGAGACTTGTTTCCGGTTTCGTCAGCTCGCATCCATATCTCGGCTGTGCCACCGGGAAAGGCCCCTATCACGTAAACGGCCCTGAGGTTTCTAAGGGCCTCGATGGACTGTTCAATTGCCCAGGCAGAAGGGCCTGAATTACCAATGAACGTATAGATCGCCGCAATTAAGATGACTGCGGCGGCTAATTTTGATATTCGGCTTTTCATAATTGTTCTCCAGATATTTGTCTGCCGAGGCCGCTTCCAGGCGGCAGCCAAGAGGTCCTGTTCGAGCTTATCGCGGTGTTTGGGGTCGGCAGTGTCGTCAAATTTGATGTCGCTGATAAAATTTTCAAATTGTTTTTCATTATCGTTCATTTTGTGACACCTTTTGCCGAGAAACATTTATTTTCTTTCGCAGTTTGGCAAGCGCCCGCGCCAATTGGCTGCGGATAGTACCATCACTGCTGCCCAGCACTTCGGCAATTTCTGTTAGTTTTAAGTTTTCAAAAAAACGCAATGTGATGATAGTTTGATACCGCGGTTTCAGAGTAAGCACTGCTCGTTTCAAAACAGCCAGTTTTTCTGCCGACGTATCCATTGAGCCAGATTCATCACTCTGCCTGTAGGCATATTTAATTAAGGCATCTCGGCGAGCTGTTTTCCGCAGGTGGTTATTTACTGCATTTGTAGCAATTTTATAGAGCCAATTTCGAAACTGTTTTTCGTTTCCTTCGAAGCTGTGAAACTTTTCAACAACTTTGAGGAAAACCTGTGAGGTCGTATCTTCAGCTGATTGTCTGTCAAAAAGCCGGTGTGAGCAATAACGGAACACCGCATCATAATGCCGGCGATACAGCCGGGTGAAAGCCGCAGGATTACTGCGTGCCTCTGCAATTGACTGGCCATCATCGGTTATGTTGTCCACGCCAACTGTTCTCCAGAGTTTAACAGCACCAACTATCATCATTATTATAAATGCGCAGCAGGTGAAAACGTGGCAAAAAATTTGAGAAAACCGGCCGGATTTATGATAAATCCACTATATTGCTGTCAGGCAGCTTTTCTTCGATGATTGCGCGGGCGAGATTGATCCAGCTTTTGCAGCCGTCGAGGACGACGCTGTCACTGCTTGCCGCAGTTAAATCGGCCTTTATCAGTTTGGCATCGGGGCTGAGCGAAAGCTCGATTTTCCAGTTCCAGTTATTTTCCTTTGCCAGCTCGCCGAGGAGTGTTTTCAATCGGCCGCTATTAGAGACGGGGCTGTCCAGCAGCCATAGGCAATCATCTACGCTGCGTGCTTTTAAGAATTCGCCTATAAGCCGGACGGCTGGTATTGTTTCAGTGACTTTGCGATATGTTCCGTGTATGCTTGCGAGGTCGCGGAAGCAGCCGTCGCGGCCTTTGAAGATGCATGCGCCGCTCATCGCCGCCTCGACGGTTATCAGGACGTTGTAGCCGTCGACGGCTATGGGGTGGCCGCGGAGGTCGGCGAGTTTGAGTTCGCGCTGCATTCGGGAGGCAAGCTGCTGGTCGGAGCAGGCACCTCGCATAATTGCCAATCGTTGTCTTTCCGTGAGCGAGAACTTGTCGCCCACCAGTTTGAGGGCACTTTTTTCCGCATAGCCCTTTGTCAACAGGAGTGAAAAGTCCGCAAGGGCCGAACTCAAATCGCTGATTTTGCTCTCGGCGAATAGTTTTGCATCGGCGGGATGCGGGCCTCTGTGTGTTCGCTTGTCGGGCATTGAGAATTATCCTTAATTATTACTCCACCGGCCTTGGGCGTATCTTCCGTGTTATTTGGCCGCCGCTTTTCACTATGTCCTGAAAAAAACCGACCGTAGCATCTTTGATGTCCGTTATCGGCTCCTTTTTTATGAGTTCGGCCGGCGGGTCGGACCATTTCCCCTGGATATGCAGGCGCGTCAGTTTGTCTTTCAGGTTGTTGATGATATTGATAACGGGGATTTTTTTAATGACGGCGTCAATCTGCTTTACCAGAACAGCTTTGACATGCATGTCAATTTGTTTTGTTTTCAGGTTAATTGTTCCGCCAGGTTCGGCTCTGACGGCGGCGAAACGGTTTGCTACGTTGGCGGTTTGAATAGTTACGACAGGGCCGGTATTGGTAAAGGCGCACTCGGCATCCGAGACCTTTAGCGGCTCAAGCTCCGAGAGACCGACGGTATTAAATATATGCGGCAATATCGGAATGGTGCTTATATCGGCGTCGTCGAGAAAAATTTGCCCTTCGCCGGTCAGGTTTTGCAGGTCTTTTGCTTTTCCGGCAAAAGCGTAATCAAATGTGACGGTTCCTTTGGTTGCTTTTTTTTCCTGTTTACCGAGGATGGACGTTAGCTCTTCGAAGCTGATATTTTCTGCGAGGACCTGGCCATTGAATTCCGTCGGTTTGTCCTGTTTTAATTCGACGTAAAATGCACCGACGGTCTCACCGCCGCAAACGGTCGCTGTGATTTTATCGAAGCTGAAATATTTGTTTTTGATGTCGGCTTTGGTAGTCAGGTCGCTGGCGATGATTTTATCGTTCGCGGCTACCGTCCATTTGTCGAGAGTGATGAAGCCCTGCGGTTTTAATTCCGCTGGTTGTTTAAGGGGGCCTGTTATTGTTAAATCCGCCTCAAGGCCGCCCTCTGCTGAGAAGTGCGGAATATTCAGAGCCGTAAATAGCAGGGCAGTCTCCGGTTTTTGGATTGTGTGTTTTATCTGCAGCAAGAGGTTTGTTTCGAATGTTTTTAAGTTAATTTTGCCTTTTGCCAGCAGCGATTCGGACGAGCCGGCGTTTTTTCGATTCAGCAAGAAATTATGAGAGTCGCCGGTTTTATTAACGAGGAGCTGAAGGTTGTCATAGATATATGTTGTATCCTGTGGGGAGGTTGAAAGGATTTCAATATCGTTTATGGAAAGTGTGCGGATGTCGAGTTTCTTTTTTTTGCTGCGCGGATGCGGTTTTTTATAAGGATTTTTGACAGGCAGTGTAACTTTGCCGTCGGCGGGCGCAAGCTGGATGCATAATTTTTCAATTTCTATCCCTGTTACGACAGGATGCAGGCCCGGCCATTTCTCAAACCGCATCTCTACTTTGTCGGCCCGGATACATTCCCTGCCGGTTTTATTTGAAAAAGTTACTTTCGTGAGGTGTATCGGGTCGAGATAGTTTATGTCGATGTCCTCAATATCCACCCGGCCGTCCCAAAATTTTAATAGTGCCCGTTCTATTTGCTGCGTAACTTTTGCGGGAATGAGCCAGAGATGAATAGTTACGGCGATTATGAATACCGAGAGAATAAGAGCGCCGAATGTCCGCGTCAGATATTTTGTCCAGCGTTTTCTGTTGTTTTGTTTTTTCGGCATTTGGCACACATAAGCACGTATTATTTGAGAGTTTGTCAGTTTGCCGAGGTTCTAGTATCAGTGTACACATATACGCAGTAAAGTCAAAAACGAATTGACATAAGCGCCGGTTATTTCTACTATTAGGTTTTCATAGTGCTGTTTATATGACCTTATGGCAAGCCACAATTTAGCATATATTAAGATAGACGATTTGGAGATAATCGGGTATTCGGTTGCGGCCGAGGAAACGGTCGTTGCGATGCCGCAGCTTGACGTTTGTTTCGACATCGGCAAAGCCCCCAATCAGATTGTGCCCATAAACAATATTTTGCTGACGCACGGGCACATGGACCACGCCGCAGGGATTGCGTATTATCTTTCGCATCGGAATTTCTGCGGCCAGTCACCGGGGACGATTCTTGCGCCGGCTAATCTGCTGGGGCCTATGAAGGAAATTATCAGCGCGTGGTCTCGTTTGGACGGCAATAAGATACCCGCCAATCTCGTCGGCGTAAAGGCGGGGGATGAGTATCAGATAAAGCCGAATCTTTTTGCGAGGGTATTTCCGACGAAGCACAGCAAGGGTTCTGTAGGTTACAGCGTAATCGAAAAACGGAAGAAGATTAAGCCGGAGTATGCCAAGCTTACGGGGCCGCAAATCGTCGAGCTGAAGAAGCAGGACGTTGAAATCGATTATCCCGTTGAAATTCCGATAGTGAGTTATCTCGGCGACACGCAGTATGTTGATTTTTCGAAGCTGAACTATATAGCCGAGAGCAAAATATTAATTGCCGAGTGCACGTTTTACATAGAGGAACACAGCGGCAGGGCGCAGGCGGGCAAGCATATGCATATAAATGAGTTCGCCGAGCTAATCCAGAAGCTGAATAACGAACACATCATTGTTACGCATACCACGCAGCGAACTGCGATGTGGGAAATTCGCAAAATATTGAGAGAAACCCTACCACCGGAAAAATACGAGAGAATCATTCTTCTTATGGACAATCAGCCGAGACATCGGAACTAAAACGAAATGCGAACTAATCGTCAGAAACAGACGCTGGGAACTTTTCTACTTTGTCTGGGAATTACTCTGATTACTATAATTGCCTTTGAGCAGGTTCGGAACAATCAGTTTGTTTACGATGACCTTTTGTATATAACCCAAAACCCACACGTTTTTAAAGGGTTATCCGCTGAATCCGTGAAGTGGGCGTTTACCGCGACGCACGCCGGTAACTGGCACCCAGTGACATGGTTGAGTCATATATTGGACTGCGAGCTTTTTGGGGTCGAACCGTTTTGGCCGCACTTGGAAAATCTGCTGATTCACATATTAAATGCTCTGTTGCTGTTCTGGATTTTAAGAAATATGACAGGGGCCTTCTGGCGAAGCGCGATTGCGGCTGCTGTTTTTGCGCTTCATCCGATTCATGTCGAATCTGTCGCTTGGGCGGCGGAACGTAAAGACCTTTTATGTGGGTTTTTCTGGATGCTTACCATAGCATCCTATATTGAATACGCGCGAAGGCCAGGCTCGAGTAGATACTTTTTAGTAGTTATCTTTTTTATTCTGGGGCTGATGTCAAAACCGATGATAGTGACGCTGCCGTTTGTTTTGCTGCTGGTGGATTATTGGCCGTTGGCGAGGTTCGAGAAATTTCAACCAAATGATGTTGAGAACCGGTTTAAGAAGGCGCCTGCGGGGTTTTTATTGGCAGAAAAAATACCTTTATTTATTCTCGTGGCTTTATCATGCGTTATCACATTTGTTGCTCAGCGGGAGCAGGGGGCAATGGATATGCTAGAGCCGATGGGCTTCGGTGTTCGTGCGGCCAATGCGCTGGCTTCAGATATAACTTACATGAGCAAAATGATATACCCAAGTAGTTTAGCAGTTATGTATCCGCATCCAGGCGGAGAGCTTGGGTTGTGGTATGCGTTGATTTCCCTTTGTGTGATACTCGTCGTATCTGTGATAGTGATTCGTCTCGGTCGGCGCAGTCCGTATCTTGTTCTCGGCTGGTTCTGGTATTTGGGGACACTGGTTCCTGCGATTGGTTTTGTTCAGGTTGGCGTGCAGGGTATGGCGGACCGTTATACTTACCTGCCGTCGATTGGTTTTTTCATAATTGTTGTCTGGGGTGCCGCCGATCTGGCTGAGAAGCGGAGGTTTTTGAAAATCGCGGTGCTGATATCGGCACTTGTAATTATTTCTCTGTTAGTTGTCTGCACTCGAAAGCAGGTTCGATACTGGAGAAACAATTTTGCTTTGTTTGAACACGCTCTTTCGGTTGCAGGAAACAGCCCTGAGATGCTTTATAATATGGGTGTTGTGATGCAGCGGGAGCGCAATTTCGACCTAGCCCTGCAGTGCTACCAACAGTCTCTGCAGCATAAGAAGGATTATTTTCAGGCGGATAATAATATTGGAAGCATACTTCGCCAGCAGGGCAAACTCGATGAAGCCGCGGGTTATATTAACAGGGCATTACAAATCAATCCTGAATATTCGCAGGCATACAACAATCTGGGGTTGGTGTTGGCTGAGCGAGGTAGTTTAAGTGATGCGATTGTCCAGTTTCGGCGGGCGGTAGACATTGCACCAGATTTTATTGAGGCGCGTCAGAATCTGGCGGCTTCACTTCATGCCAGCGGTAAATATGACGAATCGATGAGTCAATATCGTGAGATACTCCAGTTGGATTCTAACCATGTTGCTTCTCTGAAGGCATTAGCGGGGCTTTTGATTGTGCATCCTGTTATGCAGCGGCGAAATCCCGCTGAGGCGGTTTTGCTCGCCGAAAGGGCGGCTGTGTTGACTAAGCGTAGAAATCCCGCTATACTTGAAACTCTCGCAGCGGCTTATGCGGCAGCGGGACAATTCGAGCGGGCGGTGACTACAATACAGCAAGCTATTAGTCTGGCTCCGGATATAGAGCGTTTTAGCGAACAACTGGATATGTATAAACAGGGTAAATTACCCGAGGAGCTTACGTCAGGACAGGAGCTTTATGATCGATAAGCGGGTCAGGGGCCGAACAGTCGGGATTTAATAAGATTCATTTTCGCCAGGCGATATTTTACAGCCGTGCTTAGACAACCGAAACCATACTTGATGCTGCGCTGGAAATTAATGGAGGAGGATTCCGCACAATAATTCGTAGGACAGCTTACTTCAGCTATTTTGTAACCGAGCCATAGAATCTGGGTGAGCATCTGATTATCAAAGACGAAATCATCGGAATTTCTTTCCAGAGGCAGTTTTTCCAAAAGTTGCCGTGAGAAGGCGCGGTAGCCGGTGTGGTATTCAGAAAGTTTTGCCCCTGTCATAATATTTTCAAACAAGGTCAAAAAGCGGTTCGAGACGTATCTCCACCAAGGCATCCCGCCTTTTAGGGCGTATCCCCCCAGGATTCGTGAGCCCAATACGCAGTGATATAAGCCGTTTCCTATCATTGCGGTCATCGCAGGGATTAGTTTCGGGGTGTATTGATAATCGGGATGGACCATAATAATAATGTCGGCTTGCTGTTCCATCGCCAGTTTATAGCAGGTTTTTTGATTTGCGCCATAGCCCTGATTTTGGGGGTGTGCATGGACGATTGTTCTCGGGAGTGTTTTTGCTATTTCTGTGGTTTCGTCACTGCTGCCGTCATCAGTTATAATGACAAGGTCAACAACTTCCTGAGCCGTGACCTCGTCATAGGTTGGACGAAGGGTCTTGGCTGCGTTATAGGCCGGCATAACAACAATGACTTTTTTATCTTTGAACATAATGGTTCCGGTGTCTGATATTATAACAAGTCCTGCTTAGAATAGGAAACCACAACATCTAATCATCTCGTCCCCAAACTGAAATCCAGCATTTTGATAGTGGTGAATAGTCGCGTGCCTCATTACCCCAGCGATATACAGTTTTTTTCATTGAAACAATGTCGATAACACCAACGGGGTGTATGTGCTGGTTTTGCCGATATTGTTGAAACCACTGGAAAATCCTCCTCTCTGAACTGGATCGGACAAGCCAGGAAGTGGGAACATTTACGAAAATCAAAAATTTAGGACGGTTCACCTCTATTTCCTTAATCATTTCTTCCTGCATCTTCAGAGCATAGCTGTGGTTTTCCATCAATGCATAAGTATATATGTATCCTGTAGCAGCACGTCTGTTTGAGTAAAAGTAGATTTGCGGTTCGGAACCAATAACGGCGATACAATCATCCTTGGAAGAGTTTTCTTTAATGAGGCGGGCAATTTCCAATGATTCGGGGAACGGGTTAAGGCCGTAAGTTGTGCGCGATGCCTCGTTTGGGGTCATAACAAATAAGAAATTTCGCTGGTGATAAATTGTATAAAACACCACGACGATGCTTAACAAAATAGGCACAGCCCTTTTCAACAAAAGTGATTGGGAACTTGCGAAAAGTTCGGGGATGGAACTGGCACCAATTCCGGCCAACAGTGCGACGGCCGGTAGTAAAAGAGTGAAGTAGTGCAGACGGAAATAAAAGCCTGGACAAACAGATAAAAACGAGAAAAACAGAAAACCAACTACAAACACGCTGTGCCGTCGAGCTTTCTTGTTCCACCACAAAGATATCAGACCGATACCGGCCATAATCCAAATCAGGATTGCCGGACCAGCGATCCGTGTTATTTGCATCTTCAGAGATTTTATCCCTGTAGAGAACGGCACATTTGAAACATATTCCTTGGCATAAAGGAATGTCCAGAACCAGAATTTTTCGAACGCTCCGCACCACCAGAGGACTAAGCACGTTACGGCGAAAGGCAATAATACACCGAACAAGAAAAGTATGGCTTTGGCAGAGAAAGACTTCCAGAGCAGCGGCTGGCGGCGAAGCTCGCAAAAAAGCAGATACAGTCCGGCAAAAACTATGAAAGCGGCACCGTGCTGTTTCATTAGAAATGCCAGTCCGAGCAATACCGCCCCGGTCAGCAGGGACCACCATTTTTGGTAATCGATAGCATATAGCAAAAACAGTATGCCGGCAAGCGCGAGAAGGATGACAAAATGTTCGGCATTGGCGGAGATGCCCTGAAGTGCCTGGCCCAGCGACAGCAAAGCAAAGGCGGCGGCTGCGACTACGCCTGTAATGCTATCGAGCAGTTTTTTACCCAGAAGAAATAGCAGCAGGATGGTTACGGTGTTGATGACCAGAAGTCCCAAGTGAATTCCGCCGTGGGTTTGTCCGAAAGCGGCAAGAATCAGGGCATAGGCAGCGTAGATTCCCGGCAGTTTCATATTATAGGCCTGAGTATAGGGGGCAATACCTTGTAATATGAGTTGGCCGGCGTAAGCATATTCTCCTTCGTCCCGCTCAAGTGGAACCTCCAGAAGACGAATACGAACAGCGGCGGTAAATATTACGACAACCAACAACGCAGCCCATACCCAATAACTATGGCGAGACCCCTGTTTTGCGACGTGCGGAACTACATCTTTGTCCGCCATATGTGATTATCTCCGGTTATTTTTTGCTGGCTTCGCGTCGGAAGATTTTCTCGTATACCTTTTCGTAGCCGGCAACCATACGATCGATGGTGAAATTTTCTTCCACTCGCTGTCGGCACTTTTTGCGGTCTATCAAATCGATTTTTTCGACCGCCTGAACTGCCTCATCGACGCTGTTGACTAAATAGCCCGTTGTTTTATCCGCGATAACTTCTCTGCAGGAGCCCAAATCCATCGCGATTACCGGCACGCCCGCTGCCATAGATTCGGCCATCACGAGGCCGAACCGTTCGGGAATCAGATTAAGGTGAATAACTGCATACGCTTCTTTGAGAAGAGCGTCGCGCTGGACGGGATTTACCGGGCCGATATATTTTATGGAGGAATCGTTGATGTGCGGCTTGACGAGTGTGTCGAAATAATTCTGGTCTTGGATTATTCCTGCTATAATTAAGTCTCTGCCGGATTTTTTTGCGACCTCGATAGCAAGGTGTGTTCCCTTGTCGTTGTGTATTCGCCCGTAATGGACGAGCTTATCGCCGGGTTGGGATCTGAAGGTGAGATTGGAAAGGTCGATGCCGTTGTAAACCGTCGCCAAGTAGGGCAGGTCTTTGTCCCTGTCGGAATCGCTGATGGAAACATAGTAGGTATCTCTATGCTCGTGATAGACCCGCAGTATGTCGGGGTCGGAGAAGCCGTGGATAGTCGTTAGCATTGGTGTTTTTATAAGCGGCAGGTAAGTTAACGGCAGATAATCGAAATTATTATGAATTAGGTCGAATTCATCCGTCCTTTCCATAACCTTGGAGATGTGCAGGCAGGTAGAGACCAGCGGGATTTGTGTTTTGTCCTCTTCGTAGCCCTTTTCTATCCAGCCGATGAGTTTTGCTCTTGTTATAGATTCTTTTGTCGCAAACAGCGTTACGTTTTTCCAGCCGCGGGCCACCAGACCTTCTGTTATGTTGCTGGCCACCGTTTCCCACGCACCATAAGCTCGCGGAGGTGTCCGCCAAGCGACGGGCGATAGAACGGCTATTTTTTTGTTTTTGATATCCATATTAGTGATATAATATTTTCAACTTTTGCGGACTTGTTCTTTGATTCGCTGGATATGTCCCCGACCAAGGGCTTTTACCTCGCAGCCGAGCTCGAAATATCTGCGAATTTTCTCGTCATCCAATATGCCAAAGCAGTCAATTACCGCCAAAGGTGCGCCGGCCCATTCGACTATTTTGTCGGGGTCAAGTTCGAGATAAGGTGCGTGCGGAACCGCTAATATAATCGCCTGGATGCCGGCGAGCGCCTTAGCAAGGTCTTTCTGAATGTGTATATTAGCCAAAACGTCCTGATTACGGAAGAATCGTGCCCAGGAGTGTCCCGGCGCGGGGTATGTATCCTGTTTTTCCAGCTCAAACCAATGCTCGAGGTATGGGTCGTGCACCTTCATCTCGGCTCCCATTTCTGTTAGCTTGCGGACAACTATTTCCGAACCGCTGTATCGCGTATCGGCCACGTCCTGCCGATAGCTGGCGCCGCAAAGCAACAGCGGTGCACCGGCTACCTGCCTGCCCATATTGCGGAGAGCATCTCTTGTCAGCGCTGCAACGTGGAGGCCGCGGGTGTCGTTTATATCGATGGCCGTCGTTGTTATTTTGAAAATGTCATCATTGAAGCCGAGGATGTGTTTATATGCCCAGTAACCCAAGCCGCCGTCTTTAGGCAGGCAGTATCCGCCGATACCGGGGCCCGGGAATATAATGTTGTTGTGTGTCGGCCGAACCTTAATTGCTTTGATGACCTTAATCAGGTCCACGCCGTTGCGCTCCGCAAACAGGCTCCACTCATTGAGGAAAGCTAGAGTAGTCGCGCGGTAGGAATTCTCGACGATTTTGGTGGTTTCCGATTCAATCGGGCGGTCCATAACTGTCAGGGGGTATTCTTCCGTATTCAGCACTTCCCGCAGAAATTTCTCGACGCGCTCTCTGGCCTCTGTATTGCAGCCGGAGCAAACCCGCCAGAAGTCCCGTATTGACGAAACGTAATGCCTGCCAGGCATAACTCTTTCAAAACTGTGTGCCAGAAGCGGTTCTGATTTTATGTCTCTTGCGGCAAATGCCTTTTTCATAATCGGCCAGGCGACAAACTCTGTTGTTCCCGGCGCCACGGTTGTCTCAATTAGTGTCAGACATTTAGCCGGCACCTTTTCACCGATGGTTTTCATCGTTGCTTCTAGCGCGCTCATTTCAGCCCTGCCGGTTCGCATATTGCCGAGAGCCTCTTTCGTATAATCGCACTGGACATCCACGACCACGCAGTCGGCTAGCTTCAGGCAGTCGCTATTATATGTGGCCACAAGTGTTTTTTTATCGAGCACACAGCGTTTTATCATCGGCTCGACATCGGGGTCTTCCGCCTTTACCGGTGAGGTTCCTCGATTGAGTAGGGGAATTTTCCAGTAGCTTCTTGTGCTGGGCCGTTGACAGCCGATGACGAATTTGTTCGGTTTGCCGCTATCTTTGTCAACACTGTCGGCGATTATAGCAGCCATAACCGCACCGACAAAACCGACTCCCATAACGACGACAATTTCTTTGCCTTCTTTGCGAGCTGTTTCTGTCAGAGACTCGATTCGGTTGAATTCTGCGGCGTAATCACTTTTTTCAGGGATAGTAAATTTTTCACCTTCCGGACTTACAGAGTAATTATTCACTCTTTGCACCTCTCATAATAATTTCGTGTCTCGCCCTATACTTCGCGATTATGTCATCGAAAGTTTACCAGTAATGCTATTTATATCAAGGTTTTTCTCGCATCTCGTATATTGGTGGTCGTTTGGCGATAGTTTCCTGATAAGTTTATATGCTTTTACCTAAGATTAATATAGGAGTGAGAGGAAATTTGAGTGGAATCGATTCTTAATGCTGCTATTTTGTGAAAGCGGGTACTTATTTTGCTGCTTTGATTTTTTCTTTTTCACATTCGAGTTCTTCGTTTGGTCGACAAATCGATTGCGGTTCGGCTACTCTTCGATAGCCCAGGGCCTTTATCACCTCAAGAACCTCCGTCCAGGTAGGGAATGGTCTGGTGTTTTTTCTTTTATACTCGTCGATGGCCATAAGAAACTCGAACTGCTCATCGGACATTTGGCCTTCTTCGGCAGCTTTTCTTTCTTCACTTACGCGCCTTCCGGGGCCTCGTTTGCGGTCCAGCCCCAAACGTCTGTCAACGACAGTTTGTCTTCTGTCGCCACCGGACCGCCGTTCTGTCGAATTTTGCTCATCCATTTATTGTCATACCTTTGTAAAAGTGCTTTGAGCCGGTTCGGGCGGATATTGTTTTTAAAAATCGTCCTCGAAGAGGTCGTCGCCGAGGTCATCCTCGCCTTCATCTTCTAATGCAAAATCGTAAAAGTCGTCGTAGGCATTCTGAGACTCAATTACTACGTGTGCTTCGTCGAGGTAGTCTTCCGGAACCATTATGGCAATACTTTTGGGGGCATCCGGCGACTCCTTGTCTTGCTCTTTTATCGTAGTGGGGATACCATTGGTTTCCAGCAGGGTTTCATATTCTTTGGCCTGTTCAATGTCTTCGGCTAAAGTGACAACGACAAGCTCTTGGAGATTCGTTTCTGATTTTTGCCTTTTTTTAGATCTCTTAGCCATTTTATTTCTCCGCTAAAAGGTTTAATTCATATTTCACTGTAGGGGCCATTTTGAGGTATCTTCGTCAAAATAAACCATCCGAATTATTAAAAATTCCAGCTTATTGTGAAAAAACCGTCATTCGGTAACCTTGTTTTTGCAAGAACTTTTTGCTATCGGCTTTCCAGCGGCAAAAATTTAGCTTTTGGGCATATTTTTTGTTGCAAATCCCTGCTGATTTTTGTAATAACAACCCTCATAATGTGCCTGAACCAATGGTTTGGTACTGGCCTATTTAAAACTTAACTTTTTTGACATGGAGGATTTGTACCAATGGCAAAGAAAAAAGAGTCTTTAATTGTAGCCAGCAAAGTTAAGGCCTACATCAAGAGCAAGAGGATGATGACCTCGTCTGATGCGCTTGCGGCAATCAGTGATGCGGTTTATTGCATGCTCGATAGGGCTGTTGAACGGACCAAGGCCAATCGCCGCAGCACCGTCAAGCCGCAGGACCTGTAAAAGTGCCGTTAGGAAGTGTGAAGTGCCTAAAGTTTGGGGCGTCTAAGGTGCCAGCTAACTGAGATTTGGTTTACTTTAGGCACTTTACACTTTGAATGTCTGGGTTATCAGTCCTTAATTCCCCTTTACATAAATAATTGATGAAAAAGCTGATTGTCGACAGGGGGGTCGTAAGTCGGCTTCGGCATTTCTAAGGGGGGTGGTCTTTGACCGGTAAAATCCCACTTATTAGTGCCAAATATCGCATTTCTTGAAAAATTTGTTGAACTTATCGCTCTAAAAAACCCGATTTATAGGTAGGAATCACTGCGAAATACGGTATTTTCGGCATCTCGAAATTAAGAAGGCTGAGTTTCCTGCCGATAGGATGTGTGCCGGTGATGCCAATATGCGGGAAATCGCCCGTGATACCGGAAACTGCATCGCAAAAGAGTTGTTTATAAGTTTTTGTCTCATAGATTCTTAGGGTTACCGCGATGCGGAGTCCCTAACACAGTTGAGTTGGTAGGAGCACTATGAGGGTTTTTATGTTAGGTTGGGAGTTTCCGCCGTTTATCAGCGGTGGACTCGGTACGGCCTGCTACGGCCTTACCAAAGCCCTGGACCAACTTGGCGTAAATATAATCTTTTGTTTGCCAAGAGCGGTTAACAGCATATACACCACTCACGTGAAGTTGTTGACCCCCAACCAGAAGAAATCGCTGAAATTAGGCGAATTGAAAAATGTAACATTTCGCACGATTAATTCGCCGTTACAGCCGTATTCGACCCCCGATGTTTATCAGCGGCAAATCGAGGAAATTTTGAGACAAAAACAAATGATGCACGGCGGCAGTGCCGAGTCAGCTTTCTTCGGTGGGATGCACTACAGCGGTGATATGTATAACGAGGTTCATCGTTATGCCGCAATTGCCGCTGAATTAGCAGAGGAAGAACAGTTCGATGTTATTCATGCTCATGATTGGATGACCTATCCTGCTGGAATAGCAGTGGCGGCGGTCAGCGGCAAGCCGTTGGTTGTGCATATTCATTCGACTGAGTTTGACCGCAGCGGAGAAAACGTCAATCAGGTGATTTATGACATTGAGCGTGAAGGTATGGAGCGGGCGGACAAAGTAATTGCTGTCAGTTATTTTACACGAAGTATTATAATCGGCAGATATGGTATCAGCGGCGAGAAAGTAGAAGTAGTGCATAACGGCATCGAGCGCAACGGTAATTGGTGTTTGGCCAAAGCGGGCATCAAGAAAGACGAGAAAATCGTGTTGTTTTTAGGCCGAATTACGATGCAGAAGGGGCCGGAGTATTTTCTGCGGGCTGCCAAGAAGGTACTCGAAGTGATGGATAACGTTAAGTTCGTTATGGCTGGCTCAGGTGATTTAATGCATCGGTCGATTGAAATGGCGGCAGAGCTGGGTATCGGCCAGAAGGTTTTGTTCACGGGCTTTCTGCAGGGGGAAGATGTGCGAAAGATTTATGAGATGGCCGATTTATACGTTATGCCTTCGGTATCAGAACCGTTCGGGATTGCGCCTCTGGAGGCGCTGAACAACGATGTGCCTGTTATAATAAGCAAGCAAAGTGGCGTGTCGGAGGTTTTGACGCATGCTTTGAAGGTTGATTTTTGGGATATCGACGAGATCGCCAACAAAGTTATAGCTGTGCTGAAATATCCGCCGTTAGGAATAACGTTGCGAAGTTACGGCAATTTCGAGGCGAGAAAACTGCGGTGGAAGGACAGCGCACAGAAGTGTCTGAAAATTTATGAAGAGTCGCTCGCTGCGGTTAGTCACTGCGGTTAACACGTAATACGGGATGTGAGATATGGCTTCGATATGTTTCTATTTTCAGGTTCATCAGCCGTTGCGATTGAGACACTATACGGTATTCGATAAGGACGACCGATATTTTGATGATTATAAAAATGCCTCTGTTTGCAGGAAGGTTGCGGATAAGTGTTATCTTCCGACCAACCGGCTGCTTCTGAATTTGATAAGGAGATTCGAGGGCAGATTTAAGATAGCATATAGTTTGACCGGTGTATTACTGGAACAGCTTCAGCTTTTTACTCCGGAAGTTATCAGCACTTTCGATGCTTTGGCGGAGACCGGCTGTGTTGAATTTCTGGCTGAGACATATTACCACAGTTTGAGTTATCTTTACTCCCACGACGAATTTATAGAGCAGGTAAATAAACATTCTGAAACCATCAAAAGTCTGTTCGGTCAAAAGCCGAGGGTTTTTAGAAATACGGAGCTGATATACAATAACGACCTCGCCTCCCTTATCGAATCGACCGACGACTTTGACGCAATCATCAGCGAAGGGGCGGATCATATACTCGGCTACAGGAGCCCTAACTACCTCTACCGGCCTCAGGGATGCAGCAAACTAAAGTTATTGCTGAAGAATTATAAGCTCAGCGACGATATTGCCTTCAGGTTTTCTAACCGGGGTTGGTCGCAATGGCCCTTAACTGCTGATAAATATGCTGCATGGATAAACAGTATTAACGGAGATGTCATTAATCTCTTTATGGATTATGAGACATTCGGCGAGCATCAATGGGAAGATACCGGCATATTCAATTTTATGGACCACCTGCCGGGGGAAATTCTGAAAAACCCCAACAACGATTTCAAGACGCCGAGTGAGGTGGTTCGGTCATTTCAGCCGGTTGATACGGTTGATGTACCGCATCTGATAAGCTGGGCTGATATAGAAAGAGACCTATCGGCCTGGCTCGGAAATGCGATGCAGTCGAACGCCCTTCATGAACTTTATCGACTCGAAAGGAGTGTCAAAAAGTCCGGTGACGATAGGGTTATTACGGACTGGCGAAGGTTGCAAACCTCGGACCATTTTTATTATATGTGCACAAAGTATTTTGCAGATGGGGATGTACATAAATATTTTAACCCGTATAATTCACCTTATGATTCTTACATTAATTTTATGAATGTATTGGGCAATCTTCACAGCCGATGCTCAAAGCAGACAGCAGGGAGGGTGTCTTACGGCTTGTCAGAAAACGAAGACTCAGTGATGCGGTGTATGGTCTGATTTATTTCTTGTTACCTTAAATAATAATTATTTTTGTTTATTTTACTGCGATGATTTTTCAGGAGCAGAATTGTGCTAACGCTACAAAAAACCGATAACGGTGAAATCGCCTCGATGCCGCTGGACAGCAAAAATGTGGAAGATATGCTGGCGAAAGAATGGCTGTTGACCAATGACCGCGGCAGCTACGCATCATCGACGGTTGTCGGCTGTAATACCAGAAGATATCACGGTCTGCTCATCGGGTCGCTTAATCCTCCGGCTAACAGGATAATGGCACTGTCAAACTGTTTGGAGATGGTTATATCGAAGGGAGAAATTTTTAATCTTGCGACCTTCGAATTTAACGAGAAGCTCGCTCCGGAAGGTTTTACGTTTTTAAAGCGGTTCTGGCGTGATACGGGCGTCCATTTTGAGTATCAGTTACCGCAGCTACGGATAGTTAAATCCTTATACCTTCTCCGTGATACGGATACTATCGCCTTGGTATATGATTTCGCAACTGTGCGAGGGCCGGTGGAGTTCGTTGTACGGCCCTTTATCGGATTGCGGGATTTTCATTCGCTGCAAAAATCCTATGCTCACCTTTCTTCCCGCCGGCTCGATGATGGCTTGCTCATTCAGCACGATATGCCGGGAAGCTGTGAATTGTTCCTGAGCTGCCCGTCTATGGATTTCGAGAAGGACAAGCAGTGGTGGTTTAATTTCGTATACCGCAATGACAGGAATAGAGGCCAGGATTTTACCGAAGATTTATGGACGCCGGGCTTTTTTAAGAGCAAGGTAAGTTCACGTACTAAAATTGTTTTCTGGGCCAGTTTCGGGGGCAGCGGAAAGGCAATGCCCGGCTTTCATGAGCTTAATGCTGATATTGAGGCAGCTTGTGAGGATTTGCGCAGGCATCAGAGCAGTATAATGACTGCTGCGGGGAACAGAAACGGGGAATTTCGGAAACTTTGTTTGGCCGCCGACCAGTTTGTTACGAAGCGTCAGCAGCCGCCTGAGGGGCGCGAGCCGCGAACGACTATTTTAGCGGGTTTTCCATGGTTTGCCGACTGGGGCAGAGATGCTTTTATATCTCTGCCGGGCCTGCTGCTGTTAACCGGAAGATTTGAGGAGGCAAAATCAGTTTTGACGACCTTTGCCGCAGCTGCTGACGATGGTATGATACCAAACCGGTTCGATGACTACAGCGACACCGCGTACTTTAACAGTATAGATGCTTCCCTCTGGTTTATTAACGCAGCTTTTCGATATTTGGAAGCCAGCGGTGATTCGGAGACTTTTACACAGCAGCTTCTGCCAGTGATTCGATGCATTATAGATTCTTACCATAATGGGACGCGGTTTGATATTCGCGCCGATGCCGACGGTCTTATAACCGCAGGTAACGAGCAAACACAGCTAACTTGGATGGACGCTAAATACGAAGGGGTAGCCAGCACGTCTCGTTACGGAAAGGCAGTCGAGATTAACGCACTTTGGTATAATGGTCTTTGCGGGCTTGCTAAATTTTATGAGCGACAGGACGAAAAGCAGGCAAAGCACTACCGTGATATGGCGGACAAAGTCAGAAAAAGCTTCTGTGAGCTGTTCTGGAACGAAGAAGATGGATGTCTTTATGATTGTATTCTTCCTGATGGCTCGGGTGATGCGAGTTTTCGGCCGAACCAGATATTTGCTGTTTCACTTCCGTTTTCACCTTTGTCGGCCCAGCAGCAAGAGCGCGTGGTAGATTCGGTGCAGAAAAAACTGCTTACCCCATTTGGCCTGAGAACATTAGATACTCGGGACAGTCGTTATAGGGGCACGTATGAAGGGCCGCAGAAGCAGCGGGACGAGGCCTATCATCAGGGAACAGTCTGGCCGTATCTGATTGGGCCGTTTGTGGAAAGCTATTTGAAGGTCAACGGCTTCAGCCGGAAAAGCAAAAAGCAGGCGGTTGAATTCATTAGGCCGCTATTGCAGTATATGGGCGAGAATGGCTGTCTCGGGCAACTCTGTGAGATATTCGACGGCGATGAACCTCATCAGCCGAAGGGTTGTATCGCTCAGGCCTGGAGCATTGCCGAACTCATAAGGGCGTATCAGTTGATAAATAACTGAATTTCCCGTCGTGAATTTCTAACGAGGCAAGATTGCGTTTTTAACGCCGCTTAAAAACGCTGTGATTTCAGCCAAGCATTTTTCTTTATTGTCTAAATTTTTCTCGATTAACTGCACTATCGCTGAACCAATTATCACTCCGTCTGCGCCTGCCTTTGCAATCGCTGCGGCGTGTTCGGGCTTGCTGATTCCGAAACCTACACAAATCGGAATGTCGGTCAGTTCTTTGAGCTTTCTTACCATTGCCTCTACTATATCGGAAAGCTTATCTCTGCTTCCGGTGACACCGAATAACGATACGGTGTAAATAAAGCCGGTGGTTTTGGAGGCAATTATCTTAATTCTCTCTGTGTCTGTATTAGGAGTAACCATAAAGACGGTATCGAGCCCTGCGGAGCCGGCGGGGGCGATTATCTCGTCCGCGTCGTCAATACTCAAATCGGCAACCAATACGCTGTTGACCCCGGCCTTATGAAAATCGCTGAAAAACTTTTCCGTTCCGTACTGGTAAATCAGGTTGTAATACATCAGCAGTCCTGTTGGGATGTCTTTGTAATCTTTGACTTTTTTAATGAACTCCAGTGTTTTTGCGACGGTAATTCCACCGTTTCTTGCCCGTATGTCGGCCTTTTGGATTGTCGGCCCGTCCGCTATAGGGTCGGAAAATGGTATGCCAAGCTCTAGGATATCTGCACCCGAATCTATAGCAGTTTTAACAATTTGCAGACTCGTGTCGAAATCAGGGTCTCCGATTACGAAAAACGGTATCAATGCCGCTCTGTCCAGTTCTGAAAAAAGTTCCTTATACGTTTTCATAAATCATTTGTCCTTTTGCATAGGTCGACGTTTTTCCACAATCGAAACGTCTTTATCGCCTCTGCCTGAAAGATTAACCACCACTGTTTGTTCCGATTTTATTTTCCCTTTTTGGCTCATAAGATATGCCAGAGCGTGTGCGCTTTCCAGTGCCGGCAGTATTCCTTCGGTTTTGCTAAGCAGCTCGAACGCATCGAGCACTTCGGCATCTTCTGCCGCGACGTATTTAGCTCGGCCGGTGTCTTTTAGAAGACAGTGCTCCGGCCCGACAGCAGGATAATCCAGCCCTGCG
>CAYXUW010000008.1:0-27029 GCA_964468375.1 uncultured Pirellulales bacterium
AGTATGAGACTGAGAATCGTCATTATGCTCATGTTGATTGTCCGGGCCACGCGGACTACATCAAGAATATGATTACCGGTGCAGCTCAGATGGACGGCACGATTTTGGTAGTAGCGGCCAACGACGGACCTATGCCGCAAACCCGTGAACATATTCTTCTCGCCCGCCAAGTGAATGTGCCCAGAATAGTGGTTTTCATGAACAAGATAGACCTTGTTGACGATCCTGAGCTGCTTGATTTGGTGGAACTCGAAGTCAGGGAGCTGTTGAATAAATACGAATTTCCAGGGGATGAGATTCCTATTATCAGGGGGTCGGCGCTGAAGGCGATGGAAAGTGAAGGTAGGGACGATGAGGCCTGTAAATGTGTAGATGAATTGATGGAGGCTGTCGACAGCTATATTCCTGTTCCGGAACGCGATGTTGACAAGCCATTCCTTATGCCGGTTGAAGACGTTTTCAGCATTAAAGGTCGTGGAACGGTTGGAACAGGGCGAGTGGAGCGCGGCCGGATTCATGTCGGTGATGAAGTTGAGATAGTCGGTCTTTCGAAGGAGATTAGCAAGACGACGTGTACGGGCGTGGAGATGTTCAACAAGACGCTCGACGAAGGGCAGGCCGGGGATAACATCGGCGTGCTTTTGCGTGGTGTAGAAAAGAAGGACTTGGAGCGGGGTCAGGTTATAGCGGCGCCCGGTAGCATAACCCCTCATACGAAGTTTCATGCCGAGGTTTATGTTTTAACCAAGGAAGAAGGCGGTCGTCATACGCCGTTCTTCGCGGGCTATAAGCCACAGTTTTATTTCAGAACAACCGATGTCACAGGCGCTGTTCATGCACTAATGAGCCGAGAGGGTAAGAGTGCCGAGATGTGCATGCCGGGCGATAACATAACGATGGACGTGGAGATTATTTCGCCAATAGCTATGGAGGAAGGTCTTCGCTTTGCTATTCGTGAAGGAGGTCGAACGGTCGGCGCCGGCGTAGTGACCAAGGTCATAGCATAAGCGTATCTCTGAGCAGCCATTGAATTCCATAAGCGTAAAAAGCAAAGGTGCTCGCATCTACTAAAGTTGTTTTATTGAGCGCCTGTATGTTTAAGGAAGTGTTTTTTTGAATTTTCGAATTAGTGGACCTGCGTAGCGGGGATAGTTTTAATGGCTAAGAAAAGCAAGCGAGAATATGTGTGGCTGGAGTGCAAGGAGTGCGGTAGTAGAAACTACCGCACGGAGGTAAGCGTGGCAGAGGGGACACCTAAGCTGGAGCTGAAGAAGTTTTGTAAAAATGAACGTATGCATACCGTTCATAAGATAAGGCGTAAGTAATTCCGAAGTTTGTATTGACAACAGAAGAACGATATAGGCCAGTAGCTCAATTGGCAGAGCGTCGGTCTCCAAAACCGAAGGTTGGGGGTTCGAGGCCTCCCTGGCCTGTTTTGCAGGGCTGTTCATTGGCGAAGATGGAGATTCGGAATCCGAAAGGGATTGTCGTAGTATGATATTCGGTATTTATAAGCGTGGACAGGGTAAGTATACGAGGTTGGGCAGTGCTTTCGGCCTTGAGATAATTGTGGTGTTGGGATGTTTGCAACTTTACAGGAAGCTGGATGGCGCTGATTTTGGGCTGTGGGTATCAACGATGATTCCGACAGGCGTGTTTGTCGGATTGGCTCTTTTGGTTTTTTGGCTGTCGAATAAGCCGGCGGTTGCAGATTTTATGATTGCCGCCGAGAGCGAAATGAAGAAGGTCAGCTGGTCGAGCAGAAAGGAAATAGCTGTTTCGACGTTTATAGTTATTGTGCTCGTGATTATTATGGCACTGCTTCTCGGAGTTGCAGATTTGGGCTTTAAGCTTTTTTTCTCGGAGTTTATTGGTATTTAGAGTGGTGTGTAGTCGGTAAATGATTATCAATCATTACTTTATATATACTGGCAGGCATTGATATGCAGTGGTATGTCTTACGAGTTGCAGCGAATAAAGAGATGCAGGTTAAGGAAGCTCTTTCGCAAAAGGTTAAGGGCAGGGATAATTTGGAAGGTGTTGTCGGCAGGATAGAAGTTCCCGTTGAGCAGGTTAAGCGTATTCGCGGCGGCAAGCAAACGGTGTATAAGCGGAAGCTTTATCCCGGATATGTTTTTATGGAGCTGGAGCCGACGGAAGACGGTAGGGTTCCCGAGAGCGCATGGTTTGCGATTAAGGAAACTTCGGGTGTTGGAGATTTTATCGGCACCGAGGGCGTCCCTACGCCGATGCGTGATACGGATGTCGCCAAGATGCTTTTAGAGGCGGAAAAGCCGGAAGAGGCTCCGAGCATTAAAGTCGCTTTTAAGAAGGGTGATATGATTAAAATTCGAGAAGGAGCGTTTGAGAATTTCGAAGGTGTGGTTGATTCGGTTGATTCCGACAGGGGAATCGTAAAGGTGATTGTCACGATATTCGGCAGAAGCACGCCGCTTGACATAGAGTATTGGCAGATTGAGAAAATATAACTGATTGGTTAGCGGTATAAGAACCGGAAATTAGGGGCAGGTTAAATAATGGCCAAAAAAGAAGTAGCAGTAAAGATTAAATTACAAGCGCCGGGCGGACAAGCGACACCGGCTCCGCCGATAGGGCCCGCGCTGGGCCAGCACGGTATTAATATCGGTCAGTTTGTCTCTCAGTTCAACGAACAAACGAGGGAGCTTAACGGAACAATTGTGCCGGTCGTAATAACGCTCTATAAAGACAAAAGTTTCAGCTTCGAGGTTAAAAGTCCGCCGGCGGCGGTTTTGCTGAAACAGGCGGCGGAGATTGCAAAGGGCAGCGGCGTTCCGAATAAGGAAAAGGTCGGCGAGGTAACTTCCGAGCAGGTGCGTAAGATTGCTGAGACTAAGTTCAATGATTTGAGTGCACACGATTTGGACCAGGCCGTTAGGATTATCGAAGGAACAGCGAGAAGTATGGGTGTAGAGATAGTATCCAGTAAAACATCGGGTGAAGTGCAGGATACAAAGGATGCATAGAAGCAAAAGATACAAAAAGGAATCGGAGCAGCTAAGCGGCGAGCCGATGGGCTTAGTTGAGGCAGTCGAAAAGATAAAATCGTTTAACACGGTGAAGTTTGACCAGAGCGTGGAGTGCGTGCTGAATTTGGGCATTGACCCGAAGCAGGCCGACCAATTGGTTCGCGGCTCTATATCGCTGCCTCACGGGATAGGTAAGCAGAAGAAGGTTATTGCTTTCTGCGAGGACTCTGATGTCGAAGCGGCGAAGTCGGCCGGCGCTATTGAAGCGGGCTGCGATGAGCTGATAAAAAAGGTTTCTGAGGGATGGTTAAGTTTCGACGTGGCTATTGCGTCCCCGAAGGTGATGAGTAAGGTCGGCAAGCTCGGCCGAGTTCTCGGGCCGCAGGGAAAAATGCCTTCGCCCAAGAACGGCACGGTAACAGCTGATGTAAAGACTGCGGTGGCTGAATTTGCGGCGGGAAAGGTCGAGTTCAGGAGCGATGCCGGCGGAAATGTTCACGTAGTGGTCGGAAAGCAATCCTTCAAGGCGGAAGAATTAGTCGGAAATATCGAGGCCCTTCTCTCGCATATAAACAGGATTAAACCGGCAACGGCCAAGGGTACATATATCAAAAAAGTTTGTTTATCTGCGACGATGAGTCCGAGCGTAACGGTTAGTGTTTAAGACTGGGAGAGCACTTGCGGTGGGCGTACTGAAATTGAAGGTGAAAAAATGAGCAAATACGTAAAAGAATTGCTTCAGTCGGAACTGGAAAAGAAAGTGGCCGACGAAGCTATGAAGGATTTTTTGGTTATCAGCACGACGGGTATCGGCGGCGTTGATACAAACCTGATGCGCGGCCAGCTGAAGGAACAGGGCATCAAAATGACGGTGGTGAAGAATTCACTGTTTAAAAAGGCGCTGCATAATCAGGGGATGAAGTCGGCGGCGACTCTGTTCAGCGGGCCGTGCACTATTGCTTACGGCGGCGACAGCATAGTTGATGTTGCAAAAGAGGTAGTTGAGTGGGGCAAGAAGATTGCTGCCGTGGAGATTAAGGGCGCTTTTCTGGATGGTTCGGTTTTGGACGTGGAAGCGGCGAAAGGGCTTTCGAAAATGCCGACGAGAGCGGAGCTGCAGGGCCAGATTGTTGGTTTAGTTCAATCGCCCGCGAGAAGATTGGCGGGCGTTTTTGGCGCTGCTGCAGGTGTTATTGCAGGTTGCATAAAGACCGTCGCGGAAAATGCTGAAAAGCAGGCGGCGTAGGGTGGAATGTGAAATTATGATTGCCTGTGTGGCTGCCCCTTTTATGGGTTAAACGAAACGGCGTAGTTTCGGCTATCACCAGGCGTGAGGTGATATAGGAGTTAGCAGAGATGGCAGAAGAATCAAAAGAATCAAAGGAAACTAAAGAAACTAAAAAGGAAGAAAAAACGCAGGAAGCTAAGGCGGCTAAGGAGTCCAAAAAAACAGAGGAAGCTAAGGAAACGAAGAAATGGGGCAGTGAGATTAAGAAGCTCGGCGACAAGATAATTGGCCTGACGTTAATGGAGGCCAAAGAACTCGGCGATTATCTCAAGGATGAATACGGCATTGAGCCGGCAGCCAGCGGTGCTGTTATGGTGGCGGGTCCTGCTGCACAGGGCCAAGCCGAGCAGGAAGAGGAAAAAACCAGCTTTAACGTAGTTCTCAAGGAAGTCGGGGACAAGAAGATTCAGGTCATTAAGGAAGTGAGGGCTTTGACGGGATTGGGTCTGAAAGAGGCCAAAGATCTTGTAGAGGGAGCTCCTAAGGTTGTCAAGGAAGGTTTGAGCAAAGCCGATGCTGACGCTGCGAAAGAGAAGTTTGAAGCTGTGGGTGCTGTTGTTGAATTGACGTAATTAAATGATGCGCAGATGCTCTTGGCGGTTAGATGAGGAACGAGAATTTTATCCTTATATAGTGGAGAGTTAAATGGTTTCACAAACCGTTCGTGATTTTGGTAAAGTCCGCGATGCCGTTGAGATTCCGGATTTGGTAGCGATACAGAGGAAAAGTTACGAGAGCTTTTTGCAGAAAGACGTAACACCGACCAGAAGGAAGGATATCGGGCTTGAGAGTCTGTTTCGTGAGATATTCCCTATCGTAAACTACGATAAAACGATGAGTTTGGAGTATCTTTACTATGAGTTGGAGATGCCGCGTTACACGACCACAGAGTGTCGGCAGTTACGGCTGACCTATGGATATCCGCTGAAAATCTGCTGCAGGCTGCGTACCAAAGATGGCGAGGATTTGGCTGAGCAGTCGGTGTATCTCGGCGAGATGCCGGTTATGATAGGCGGCGGGGAGTTTGTCTTCAACGGCGCCGAGCGTGTCATAGTGAATCAGCTGCATCGAAGTCCGGGTGTTGATTTTCTGATTGAGAGCAAAGAAGGCGATAGGGTTTTGCATGGCGGCAGAATAATACCCGAAAGGGGCAGTTGGATAGAGATAAGTGTGACCCGCAAAGATGTTTTAGTTGTTAAGATCGACCAGTCCAGCAAGATACCGGCGACTATTTTTCTGCGAGCGATAAGCGAGGACTACGGCACCACGCCGCAGATTCTTCGCTTGTTCTATCCGACGAAGACCGTTTCCGTGGCACAGCTTAATCCTTCTATGTGGATAGTGGAACCAATTGCCGACTCCGAGACCGGTGAAGTCCTGGTAAAAGCTGGCACACAAATCGGCGATAGAGTCTCTTTAATCCAGCAAACTAAAGCAAAGAAAATCGAAGTTATCGAGGATGTAAAAGATACGCTTATTTTGAATACGCTTGCGGAGGACGATTGCCAGAGCCACGAGCAGGCGTTATTAAAGTTTTATATGAGATTGAGGCCTGGTAACCCAGCCAATGAAAAGAAGGCAAAGACGTTCTTCGTTGAGAAATTTTCCGATGTCAACCGCTATCGTCTTGGAAAAGTCGGGAGATTCAGATTGAATCGTAAGTTCAATCAGCAGGTCGATGAAAATGAGATGACCCTCAGGCCGGAGGATTTCCTCAATACCGTAAAATACATAATTGCTTTGAGAAACAAGGAGGGGGAAGTTGACGACATAGACCATCTCGGAAACAGAAGAATACGAACAATTGACGAGCTCGCAAGCGATGAAATCAGAAAGGGGATGCTGAAGCTTCGAAAGACTGTTCAGGAGCGAATGAGCTTGAAAAGGGATTCCGAGGAGCCGGTCAGGATAGCAGACCTGGTGAATTCGAAGAGTGTGTCGAGCAGCATCAACTATTTCTTCGGAAGGGGTGAATTGAGCCAGATTGTCGACCAGACCAACGCGTTGAGTCAATTGACGCATGAAAGGCGCTTGTCGGCTCTGGGGCCGGGGGGATTGAACAGAAGGCGAGCGGGGTTTGAGGTTCGGGATGTTCATATAAGCCATTACGGCAGAATCTGTCCAATCGAGACGCCAGAAGGGACGAACATTGGGTTGATTTCCTCATTAGCGATATTTGCAACGATTGACGAATATGGTTTTCTGCTTACACCATATCGTAAAGTCAAAGGCGGTAAAGTTACCGACAAAGTGGATTATTTGCGTGCCGATGAGGATATGGAGGCGGTAATCGGAGCTCCGGGCACAGCTGACCCCAAGACGGGGAAAATTCCCTCCGGGTTGGTATTAGCGATGAAAGGCGGCGAACTGGCGCAGGTTTCCGGCAACGAGGTCGACTATGTCGATGTTTCTGCCAAACAGATTGTCGGTGTTTCCGCTTCGCTTATTCCGTTTTTAGAGCACGATGACGCAAATAGGGCGTTGATGGGTTCCAATATGCAGCGGCAGGCGGTTCCGCTGCTGAAGACAGAGGTGCCTTTGGTAGGCACCGGCATGGAGAGTGTGGTAGACCGAAACTCGAGCATGGTTGTCCGTGCGGAGAACAGCGGCGTTGTTACTTCAGTGGATGCCACCAAGATAGTCATCAACCATACCGAAGAATATGAACTTGCCAAGTTTGTTGGTTTGAATGAGAGGACTTGTCTTAACCAAGAGCCCATAGTCGAACTCGGCGAGAAGGTTCATAAGGGTCAGATTGTAGGGGATGGAGGCGGCACCGCCGATGGTGTGCTGGCTCTCGGTAAAAATCTGCTTGTTGGATTTGTTTCCTTCGACGGGTTTAACTTCGAAGATGCGATTATTGTCAGCGAGAAACTTGTCAAAGATGATAGTTTCACGAGTATTCATATTGATGAATTCAAGGCGGAGGTTCGTGAAACCCGGCTGGGTAGGGAGGAATTTACCCGCGACATCCCCAATGTTAGCGAAAAGGCGCTGCGGAATCTCGATGAGCACGGTGTGATTCGTGAGGGAACACGGGTGTGTCCTGGTGATATTCTGGTGGGTAAGGTTGTGCCAAAGAGCAAAACCGAGCTGACGCCTGAGGAAAAGCTGTTGCATGCGATATTTGGAAGAGCTGGTGAGGATGTAAAAAATGACTCGCTCGAGCTACCCAGCGGTTATGAGGGGCTGGTTATAAAAACAGAGCGATTCACCAGGCGCGGTGTCGGCGGCGAGGAACAAAAGAAAGCACTCAGGGCCCAGATAAAAGAGTATGAAGGGCAAATGCGTACCAAGGAATGTACGGTATTCAGGCAAATGATTGAGGCCATCCACAAGAAATACGATGTCAATATCGTTGACCCTTCCACGCGTCAGAAGGCCGGCGTCAGCACTAACGACGAGGTTGTTTATGAACAGGTGGAGAACTTTGATATAAAATGGGTCAGACCCGCCTCAGCCAGAGATGATGTTCAGAAAATTGTGGATAAGTTCTGGGTTAAACTGTCTGAAATTCAGGAGGAGAAGAAACGCAGAATTGAGAGTTTGAAGCACGGTGATGAATTAGCCAGCGGCGTGCTGGAGATGGTAAAGGTTTACGTTGCGACCAAGAGAACGCTGTCCATCGGTGATAAGATGGCCGGGCGTCACGGCAACAAGGGTGTTATTGCCAAGATTATGCCGGTAGAAGATATGCCGTTTCTCGAAGACGGTACTCCTTTGGATATTTTGCTGAATCCCCTCGGCGTGCCGAGTCGAATGAATGTCGGTCAGATTTTAGAAACACATCTCGGTTGGGTGGCAAAGGTGTTGGGCTTTAATGCTATTACGCCGGTCTTTGATGGTGCTAACGAGGAGGACATCCAGAAACTCACCATCGAGACGAATGAACTAGTGGAAAAACGAAAGGTCGAGCTGGAGGAAAATAAACAAGTGCCGCCTGATAATGAGTTTTTTGTTAAAATCCCACCAAATCTTAAGGCCCGATTATATGACGGCAGAACGGGCGAGCCATTCGACCAGGGTGCTACCATAGGGTATATCTATATGATGAAGCTGCATCATCTTGTTGATGACAAAATCCATGCCAGAGCAACCGGGCCGTATAGTCTGATTACTCAGCAGCCTTTGGGCGGCAAGGCCCGAACCGGCGGACAAAGGTTTGGGGAGATGGAAGTTTGGGCGCTGGAAGGTTATGGGGCGGCTTATACGCTCCAGGAAATGCTGACGGTCAAGAGCGACGATGTTGAGGGCCGGACAAAAATCTATGAATCGATGGTCAAGGGACAAAACAAACTCGAAGCCGGAACCCCACTTTCCTTCGATGTGTTATGTAATGAAATAAGAGGGTTGGGATTAAATATTCAGCTTGAGAAGAAGCGACTTGGCAGTGCTGCTTTATAAATGTGATATTTAGGAGTCAGCTTTAAATGTTGGGAAATATATACGATCGCATAAATGATTACGGGTCGGTAAAAATTTCGTTGGCCAGCCCGAATGATATCCGTAGCTGGTCTTTCGGCGAGGTGCGCAAGCCGGAGACCATTAACTACCGTACTTATCGGCCGGAGAAGGACGGCTTGTTCTGCGAACGAATCTTCGGCCCTGAACGGGATTGGGAATGTGCTTGTGGAAAGTATAAAGGCACCAAGTTCAAAGGTATAATTTGCGACCGCTGCGGGGTTAAGGTTACACATAGTCGCGTTCGGCGCAAACGGATGGGGCATATAAATCTTGCGGCGCCGGTTGTACATATATGGTTCTTCAAGGCCATCCCGAATCATCTCAGCACTCTTTTGGCGATGAAAGCGGCGGACCTGGAAAAAATAATTTACTTCCAGGACTATGTCGTTACCGACCCCGGTCAGAGCCCGCTGAAATTGGGCCAGTTGCTTAGCGAAGAGGAGTTTCGTGAGGCGTCAAACAAATATGGTAATGCGTTTAAGGCATTGATGGGCGCTGAAGCCGTCAAGGCCTTATTGGCAAAACTGGATTTGGATGCCTTAGGAGAAGAGCTTAGAGCTGCGGTAGTGAAGACCAGTAGCCGACAGAAAATAAAAGACCTTACCAAACGCCTTAAGACGGTCAATGCGATTAGAAGCAGTAATAACAAAGCCGAGTGGCTTGTTCTCGAAGTTATTCCGGTTATTCCTCCGGATTTGAGGCCTTTGGTACTGCTTGAGAGCGGCAACTTTGCAACCAGTGATTTAAATGATCTTTACAGGCGGATTATTAATCGTAACAACCGGTTGAAGAAACTTATAGACCTTAATGCTCCTGATGTGATTATCCGCAATGAGAAGAGGATGCTGCAGCAGGCGGTTGATTCTTTGCTGGACAACGGCCGATGCCGCAGACCTGTTCTCGGCAGCAATAGTCGACCGCTGAAAAGCTTGACCGATATGATTAAAGGTAAGCAGGGTCGGTTCCGCGAAAACCTGCTCGGTAAGCGGGTGGATTATTCAGCTCGTTCGGTAATTGTGGTGGGGCCTAATATGAAGCTTTATCAGTGCGGCCTGCCCAAGAAAATAGCATTGGAACTGTATCAGCCGTTTATCATTCGGAAACTCAAGCAGCACGGTCTTGCCGATACTATCAAGAGCGCCAAAAGAATAATTGAACGGCGTGATGAACAGGTGTGGGATATTCTAGAGGAAGCAATTCATCAGCATCCTGTTTTGCTTAACCGTGCTCCGACGCTTCATCGCGTAGGTATTCAGGCATTCCAGCCGGTTCTGGTCGAAGGAAATGCCATTATGCTTCATCCCTTGGCGTGCAAGGGTTTCAATGCGGACTTCGATGGCGACCAGATGGCCGTGCATCTGCCGCTTAGTATTGAAGCGCAGGCGGAAGCGCATACCTTAATGATGCCTACAAACAATATCTTCTCGCCTGCAAACGGCTCGCCCATGGTTGGGCCTTCTCAAGATATTGTTATGGGGAACTATTATTTGACCACTGCCTGTTCGGGGGAAAAAGGAGAAGGGATGGCTTTTCGGGACCCCTTCGAGGCAATAATGGCTTATGAAACAGGTAAAATCGAGCTCCACGCAGGAATTAAAGTCAAGATTAATAAGCCGGTCAAGAAGTCGGATGATGAAGACGCTGCTGACATTATCAAAAGGAGTAAGCAGACCTCTGAGAGTGGGGACGGGAAGCGTGAAAACGCATATAGCAAAATAATCGAGACCACTGTCGGTAGATGCATATTCAATGATATGCTGCCGGAAGGAATGCCGTTTTACAATATGACGATGTCGCAGAAAAGGTTGAGCAGAGTAATTAGTGATTGTTTTGACATCGCCGGCAGCGCGAAAACCGTAGATTTACTTGACAGGATAAAGGATTTAGGATTCAGACAAGCGACGCTTGCCGGGTTGAGTTTTGGTATTATGGATTTGAAAATACCCGAAAAGAAACAGCAGATTATCAGCGAGACGGAAAAAAGGGTTAGTAAAATCCATGCCAATTATAATAACGGTGTTTTAACGGAGGGAGAAAGGTACAACCAGGTTATCGATGCATGGACGCATGCCCGTGTGGCGGTTACGGGCGAGATGATGCGTGCCCTTAGAGAGGATAGGAAAGAGGACGGTACCCCTTATTTGAATCCGATATACCTTATGAGCGATTCCGGTGCGAGGGGCAGTGTCGACCAGATTCAGCAGCTTGCAGGAATGCGAGCTTTAATGGCTAATCCCAGCGGCGAGATTATCGAAACTCCCATCAAATCGAACTTTCGTGAGGGTTTAACTGTTCTTGAGTATTTTAGCTCCACGCACGGAGCGCGTAAAGGGCTGGCTGATACTGCCCTGAAGACGGCCAATTCCGGCTATCTTACCCGTAAGTTGATTGATGTGGCTCAGAATGTGATTGTTACCGAGCGCGACTGCGGAACGTTACAGGGCATTACCAAAAGTGTGATAAGCAGAGGCGACCAGGTAGATATTCCGCTTTCTCAACTTGTTGTCGGCAGGACTGCGAGGGACAATATCCGCAACCCGGTTACGGACGAAATGATTGTTCGCGAGAACGAGGTCATTACCCCTGAGGCAGCGGCGAAGATTGAGGCGCTGGGGCTCGATGCCATAAGGGTTAGAAGTCCTTTAACCTGCGACAGTACATTTGGTGTTTGCGCCAAGTGTTACGGCTGGGATATGAGTGCAGGTGCCCTTGTTGAGGATGGGGCGGCAGTCGGCATTGTAGCTGCGCAGTCCATCGGTGAACCCGGCACACAACTGACACTGCGGACGTTCCATACCGGCGGTGTGGCTTCAAGGGCTATTCTTGAGCGTGACCAGAAAGCTACACATGCGGGGACAGTCCAGTTTCGTGATATAAATCCTGTGGCTGCCCCTGTTGCTGGATTAAAAGGTGATGCCGACAGAAGTGATTCGGGTAAGTCAGATAGTGAACCTGAGACGAAACAGGACAAATCTCATTTTATTGCGCTTAAGCGCAACGGCGAAATGGCAATTCTTGACAAGAAGGGGCGCGAGCTTGATAAATATAAAGTTCCCTATGGTGCTCATATAATGATTGAGGACGGCCAAACAGTTAAGGTTGGGCAGCGATTATTTTATTGGGACCCGCATCGCACTCCGATTCTGGCGGAGGTATCCGGTCAGATTGCGTTCGTAGATATAATAGAGGGTGAGACGATTCGGCTTGAGGAGGAACGGAAAGGTCAAGCCGGCAGGCCTGTGGTTATTGAGCATAAGGGCGATACACATCCGCAGATTATCATAGAAGATAAGAACGGTAAGATACTTGATGTTCACTATCTGCCCGCGGGGGCCAGAATCGAAGTTGCTGAAGGCGACCAGGTCGAGGCGGGCCAGTTACTTGCGCATCAACCAAGAGCGGCTGCCGGCACGCAGGATATCACCGGCGGTTTGCCGAGAGTTACCGAAGTGTTTGAAGCACGTAAACCCAAAGACCCTGCTGCAATGGCTGAGATATCGGGGCGAGTTGAATTGCGAAGTGATAAACGCAAAGGTAAAATGACGGTTATAATTCGCTCTGAATCCGGAATGGAAAAGGAACACCATATTCCGCGTGACAGACATTTGAATGTTCACACCGGCGATGTGGCGGAAGCCGGCGACCCGTTGACGGACGGCCCGCTGGTTCCGCACGATATTCTGCGAATTAAAGGCGAGGAGGCGCTGCAAAGGTATTTGATTGCAGAGATTCAAAACGTCTATCGTTCACAAAATGTAAATATTAACGACAAGCACATCGAGATTATCTGTTCTCAAATGATGCGTAAAGTCGAGATTGAATCTGTTGGTGACAGCACGTTTCTGCCGGGTGAGGTTATTGATAAGTTTCTGTTCCGGAAAGAGAACGAGAGGCTGGCCGGCAGTCTCCGTGTAACCAGCATTAGCGATGCCACGGATTTGCAGGAAGGTCAGGTTATCAGTAAAGACGAGCTCGCTGCAGTAAACGAAAGAATTGAGTCAATCGGCGGCGCGCCTGCGAAAGGAAGGAAACCAAAACCAGCGACGGCCAAGACGCTACTTTTGGGAATAACAAAGGCGTCGCTGCAGTCTGAGAGCTTTATCGCGGCGGCCAGTTTCCAGGAAACAACTAAGGTCTTGACCGCTGCTGCCTTGTCTGCTAAAGTAGATGAGTTGTACGGCTTAAAAGAGAACGTAATACTCGGTCACTTAATACCGGCGGGCACGGCGTTTAAACCGCATCTTGAACTTAACGTTAAGCATCTTGCTGAGGCGCCGTTGCCGAAGGAGTTTGCGGATATTAAAGAGGCCGAGGACAGTGAGGCGAAGGCAGACGCTGCTATTAAAGAGGTTTTGGGAATTAAATGACGAGGCCTTAAGGCTAAGGCCAAAAGTTAGAATCGAAGTGGAAGCGAATTATGCCTACTATAAACCAGTTAGTCAGACGGCCAAGAGCGAAGTCAAAGGGCCGAAAAAAGGTATCTGAAATCAGCGGCTCGCCGCAGAAGAGAGGTGTGTGTTTGATTGTAAGAACTCAAACGCCCAAGAAGCCAAACTCTGCTCTGCGGAAGATTGCTCGTGTCAGACTGACCAACGGCAAGGAAGTAACGGCTTATATACCCGGTATCGACCACAATCTGCAGGAGCACAGCACGGTTATAATTCGCGGAGGCAGGGTGAGGGATTTGCCGGGCGTTCGGTATCATATTGTTCGCGGCGTACTCGATTGTGCCGGTGTGGCCGGACGCAAGCAGGGAAGAAGTAAATATGGAGCGAAAGTGCCAAAATAGAGAATTGTGATTCTGCCGGGGATATAAACCGTGCAGCGCGAAGGATTGAATTGTGGCGAAAAAATTTACAGCTTCGAGTCAGCAATTAAAGCCGGACCCGGTATACAACAGTAAATTGGCATCCAAGTTTATTAACGCTTTGATGTGGGACGGCAAGAAAAGCGTCGCGCAAAAAATTTTTTATGACGCTATGGATATTGTATCCAAAAAGGCAAAAGGCGGCCGTTCCGCAGGTTCTGCTCCGCAGGAGGAAAACAAAGAGCAGTCTGGGCAGGGGGGTGGAAAAGAACCTAAGGAGGGTAAGCGACAACCCGTTGACCCGCTCGAGGTATTTGAGGCCGCCATTAATAATGTAAAGCCGCTACTCGAAGTTCGCAGTAAGCGCGTCGGCGGAGCAAGTTATCAAATCCCGATGCAGGTAAGGCCCAAGCGTCAGCAGTCGCTTGCGTTTCGGTGGATAATACAATCCGCCAGAAGCAAAAAAGGTAAACCTATGTGTGAGCGTTTGGCCTCTGAGCTGATAGATGCTTATAACGGCACCGGCGGTGCAATGACCACTCGGGAGAATGTGCATAGAATGGCTGAGGCCAATAAGGCGTTTGCTCACTTCGCTTGGTAAAAAATAGTCCCGCACCCGCTGGGCGTACGCCCAAATTAAGCAGGTGCGGGATTTTTTTATTTATGTTTTTGTATCCTTGATATTAATTGACGGTGCGAACGCTTTGGAAAAATTACGCAATATCGGAATCATAGCTCACATCGATGCCGGCAAAACAACGGTAACCGAGCGCATACTCTATTATACAGGCAAAACCTATAAGATGGGTGAGGTTCACAATGGCACCGCCGTTATGGATTATATGGAAGAGGAGCAGAAACGGGGCATTACTATTACTTCGGCCGCGACGAAATGTCCGTGGAGAGATTTTGAAATTAATCTTATTGATACACCGGGTCACATTGATTTTACTGCGGAGGTTGAGCGGTCCCTGCGTGTTCTTGATGGTGCGGTGGTTGTGTTTGACGGCAGCGAGGGCGTGCAGGCGCAAAGCGAAACTGTCTGGAGACAGGGGCAAAAATACGCCCTGCCCTGCCTTTGTTTTGTGAATAAGATGGATAAGGTCGGCGCCGATTTTGAGATGTCGGTTGAAAGCATTCGCGAGAAACTCCTCGCTGATCCTGTGTGTTTGCAGCTTCCTATCGGGGCCGGCGGCTCTTTTTCCGGAATAATAGACCTTTTGAAGATGCAGGCGGTTTTTTACAAGACAGAGGAATTGGGAGCGACCTTCGAAGAAACTGAAATTCCTTCTGATCTGCGGCATAGTGCGGAAGAGGCAAGAAAACGGATAATTGAGCTCGCGGCAGAATATGATGAAGGATTGTTGGATGCCTACGTTCACAATAAGCCAATCGATGTTGAGATGATTAAAAAAGCGATTAGAGCGGCTACTTTAGCCAGTGAGCTTCATCCGGTGTTTGTCGGCTCCGCCTTGAAATATATCGGTGTCCAAAGGTTACTTGATGGTGTTGTGGATTATTTGCCGTCTCCGCTTGACAAGCCCGGTATAGTCGGACATAAACCGGGTGACGAGAGTAAAGAGATATTGGTTAAGTGTGACCCCAAGGCCAGTTTGGTTGGTCTTGCATTTAAGATTACCGGTGATGTCCACGGTGATTTACACTTTCTGAGAATTTACCAGGGCGTATTAAAGTCGGGTATGAGAGTCTTAAATGTAAATCGCGACAAACGGGAGAATATTACCAGGATATTTGAGATGCATGCCGACGACCGAAAAATTGTGAATTCAGCCAGCGCTGGCGATATTATCGCAGTCGTGGGGTTGAAAAAAACACTTACCGGCGATACGATTTGTGACCCCAAGCATCCTGTTTCTCTGCCGAGTATTACGTTCCCGGAAACGGTTATCAGTATGTCGGTGGAGCCGAGAAGCGGCACAGAGGCGGCTAAATTGGCTCAGGCCTTAGTGGATTTGAAATACGAAGACCCGACTTTTGGTTGTGAAGTAGACAGCGAAACGGGACAGACAATCATCAGCGGAATGGGCGAGTTACATTTAGAGATACTCCAGCACAAGCTGGTGAAAGAAAAAGGGGTTGATGTCAGGGTCGGCAAGCCGAGGGTTGCCTATAAGGAAGCTATTACCACAAAAGCTGAAGCGGAAGGTAAATTTGTGCGTCAAACCGGCGGGCGCGGTCAATATGGACATGTGGTTTTGACAGTTGAACCGCTTTTTACGGGGGAAGGTCATTGGAGCCGTGATATTGAATTTACGAGCAAGGTGGTTTCCAACGCGGTTCCGAAAGAGTACTTTCCGGCTGTGGAGAGGGGGGTAAAAGATGGTATGAGCAGTGGTGTTCTGGCAGGTTTTCCTGTTGTAGGGGTTAAAGTTACGCTGATTGACGGCTCGTTTCACTCTGTGGATTCTTCGGATTTGGCTTTTGAGCAGGCCGCCCAAATCGCGGTCGAAAAGGCCTGCAGGAAGGCAGAGCCGGTTTTACTTGAGCCGGTAATGCGGCTTCAGGTTGTGGTGCCGGAGGCCAATTTTGGGGCGGTGCAGGGCAATTTGCTTGGGAAAAGGGGATTGATTACCAGCTGCCGGGTGCATGGAAGTATGCGGGTGATTGACGCTAAGGTACCTTTGGCGGAGATGTTTGGGTATTCCAGCGAAATTAGAAGTGCTACAGCGGGCCGAGGGACCTTTACGATGGAGCCGTTGAGCTATGAAAAGGTACCCGAGCAGGTTGCCAAGCAGATTATTTTTTAAAAATCCTTATTTTTTTGCATTTTAGACGAGATTTTTTTGAAATTTTGTTTGATGCGGGTAAAAAGGTGTGATACCATCGCGTGTTTTCGGCCGTAGCGAGCAGAGCCAGGGACGGGTTTTGCGTTTACGAGTTGGGCTGTTGCATATCTGTAAATGTAGTGGTCAAGGATGGTTTTTGATTACTTTTGTTATACCGAGGGGTGCCCAAAGCTGGTAAATAGCTTTGGCGGGGCCGCAGTTGCCCCGAACCCGAATTCTTAAGGAAGGCGAGTTTGCTGGTCGGTTGTTGTTAAAATAGCTAAGGCCGGCTGGTAATGAGTGCCTTTCCTGCCAAAATCAAACGAGATGCATTTTGTGAAAAAGGGAGAGTGTATGCTGGAGATTCCCGCTTTGCGGGATTCTGGAATATTTTTTTTGCGTTTTATCTATAAGTAGGTAGAATTCAAGGTTTTATAGGTTTTCTGACTGAGAGCTTGAAGTAAACAAACGCCTTTTCAGAAACGGGAAAGAAAACTGTGACTACTGAAACTGAAAAAATTAGGATTAAAATGGAAGCCTATGACCACAGGGCTCTTGATGCATCTGCTAAGGAAATAGTAGAGCATGCCAGAAGGACCAATGCCCGTGTCAGCGGGCCGGTGCCGTTGCCTACGCGGATTGAAAGATATACCGTTTTGCGCAGTCCTCATATTGATAAAAAATCGCGTGAGCAGTTTGAGTTGAGAACTCACAAACGTTTGATAGATATTCACGAGGCTAACGCCCGGACGGTCGAGGTCTTGAATCGTTTGGTTGTGCCGGCTGGTGTATTCGTGAAGATTAAAGCGTGAGGTTTTAGATAATGGCAATGCTGCTGGGCAGAAAAGTTGGTATGACGCAGATGTATGATGAGGCGGACGAGTTGCTGCCGGTTACAGTCATACAGGCCGGCCCTTGCACTGTTATGCAGGTCAAAAAGGTGGAAACAGACGGCTACAACGCCGTTCAGTTGGGATACGATGATTTGAGACCGTCGCGAAGGAAAAAAACGCAGGTTGGACATGCTCAGAAAGCCGATTCGGTGCCGAAGAGGTTTGTCAGGGAGATGCGTTTGCCGGATGATGCCGAACCGGAGTTTAAAGTAGGAGACTGCCTTACGGTTTCAGTCTTTGCGGAGGATCAATGTGTGGATGTTGTTGGGACGAGCAAGGGCAAGGGTTTTGCAGGGGTTATGAAACGGCACGGTTTCCACGGGTTTCCTGCCTCGCACGGCACAGAGCGTAAACACAGAGCGCCCGGCTCGATATCGAGTTTTGCCAGTGACGCCGGCCACGGCGGAAGTCCCAAAAAAGGCAAAAAGATGGCAGGACATATGGGTAACCGCAGGGTAACAGCAAAGAATCATAGTCTGGTTACGGTGGACGAGGAGAAGAATTTGCTGGTGGTCAAGGGCTCGGTGCCGGGACCAGCTGGCGGTTATGTTATAGTCCGCAGCGCAAGAAATGCCTGATATTTTTCGGAGAATGGTTTGGAAATGATTGATTTGTCTGTTTACAACAGAGATGGCCAAGAAGTTGACAAGTTGAAGGTCGACGAGGCGCTCCTTGGCGGCGCGGTTAGATATCCGCTGCTTAAGCAGGCAATAGTTATGTACCACGCCAACAAGCGAGTAGGAACGGCGGCAACCAAGAGCAGGGGTATGGTGGCCGGTTCAACCAAAAAGCTCTTTAGGCAGAAAGGGACAGGCAGAGCCCGTGTTGGCAACATCAGAACCGGCAAGCGCGTCGGCGGCGGTGTTATTTTTGCCAAGGTTCCCAGAGATTTCAGCAAACGTATGCCCAAAAAGCAGAGAAGATTAGCAAGGGACTCGGCGATTTTGGCAAAGCTTTTGAAAAATGATATTGTGGTGGTTGATGAGTTGAGATTTGACAAGCCGTGCACGAAGGATTTTGTTAGCGTCTTGGGTAATTTGAAAGTTGAGCGCAGTTGTCTGATAACGATTGGCGATTATGATGACAATCTTTATAAATCAGTCAGGAATATCCCCAGGGTGCTTGTTATGCCCCTGGCTGAGTTGAATGCAGGAGATATCTGCAGTTATCACAAGGTACTGTTTACTAGGGAGGCGTTTTTGTCTCTCTTGAAACCGGAAAAGGTAAATGAGAATTAACGGTGAATCTTTATGGACGACCATAACGTGATAATTCGGCCTTTAGTGACAGAGCAGGGGGTGCACTTTGCAAATGTAAAGGGTGCGTATTCTTTTGAGGTAGACAAACGGGCCAATAAAGCTCAGATAAGGAACGCTGTTGAGAGAAAATACGGTGTTAAGGTGAGCAAAGTTAGAACAGCTAACCGCATAGGTAAATACCGCCGCAGAGGAAGAAACTTCGGAAAGACGGCGAGCTGGAAAAAGGCCGTTGTATTTCTGGAGCCGGATTATCATATAGATTTATTCTAAGTGCAGTAGCAATACGAGATACGAATTATGGGTATTCGAGCTTATAAACCAACAACTCCCGGACGTCGGAGCGGCTCAGTAAATGAGTATATCGAGTTGACGGGACACAAGCCGGAGAAGTCGCTTTGTAAGCGGATAAATAAAAGCGGCGGAAGAAACCATCGCGGTATTACTACTTCGCGTTTTAGAGGCGGAGGCGCGAGAAAAATTTATCGTATCGTGGATTTTAAGCGTGACAAAGACGGTATCCCGGCAAAAGTGGCGACGGTTGAATATGACCCGAATAGAAATTGTTTTATATCATTGCTGCACTACGCTGATGGTGAGAAAAGATATATATTGGCGCCGCTGGGTATAAAGAAAGGCGACCGTGTGGAAAGCGGTCCTGTTTGTGAGCCGAAGGCAGGTAATGCGATGCCGCTGTCTGCAATCCCCGGCGGGCTTGAGATTCATAATATTGAAATGACCGCTGGCCAGGGCGGAAAGTTGGTTAGAGGTGCGGGAGGCGCTGCGAGGATTGTTGCAAAAGAAGGTGACTGGGTCACCATTGTTTTGCCGAGCGGCGAAATGCGGATGGTGCGCAAGGAATGCCGGGCGACAATCGGCCGGCTTAGCAATCCCGACTACCAGAACGTCAAGCTTGGAAAAGCCGGGCGGAAGCGGCATATGGGGCGGAGGCCTCATGTCAGAGGTGTGGCTATGAACCCGGTTTCTCACCCGATGGGTGGCGGCGAAGGCCGTAGTGGCGGTGGAAGACATCCTTGTTCGCCCACAGGTGTGCTGTCGAAAGGTGGGAAAACAAGAAATCCGCGAAATCCGAGCAATAAAAGAATAATTCGAAGACGCAAGAACAAAAGACAAGGACAATTAGTCCTGTAGTTTATTAGGAAACCTCGAGTGAGCTTTTAAGGTGAGAAGAATTAATGGGAAGATCTCTTAAAAAAGGGCCGTTTGTTGATGAAAAGTTGTTCGCCAAAGTCAACAAGATAATTGAATCCGGCTCTCGTGAGCCGATAAAGACCTGGGCAAGAAGATGCACAATCATTCCCGAATTCGTTGGCTTTACCTTTATGGTCCACAATGGCAAAATTTTTAATAAGGTTTTTGTCACCGAGGATATGGTCGGCCATAGGCTGGGTGAGTTTTCGCCGACGAGGATATTCAAAGGTCATTCGAGCAAAAAAATAAAATAATGACAAAGCGTCGAGAGTAAGTCGAGATACGAAATATGTTGAGTTCTAATAGGTTAAAACAGCTTTGCGAACAACGGCGGATGAGTACCGAGCAATTGGCCGGTCAGCTTGTCAGAGGCGGATTGGACAAGGACAAAGCGGCATCGGCGATTGAGAACTGGCAGAAAGGCCTGTTTAAACCGATTCCTCGCAAAGGTGATATTCGACGCTTGGCGACTGCTTTGTCTGTTGAGGTAAATGATTTAGTTAACTGGTGTTCGTCTTATCGCTTTGCTCCGGTTTCCGCCAGCAAGGTCAGATTGGTTACGCAATTGATAGTCGGCCGAAGGGTGCAGGACGCTATGGATATTTTGAAGTTTACAAGAAAGCGCTCTGCAGCAATGGTTGATAAGGTTTTGAAAAGTGCCGTGGCTGACGCTGATGAACAGCAGGCCGATGTTGATAGTCTGTATGTTAGCGAAGCACGTGTTGACGATGCGGGATGGCGCATAGGCACCAAAAGATGGATGCCGAAAGACAGAGGCAGGGCGCTTCCTATAACTAAAAAGGCCTGTCACATATATATAACGGTAACAGAAGCAAAAGGAGTATGAAGCGTGTCTCGGTAGGTGAGACACGAAGTGCGAAATTATGGGCCAGAAAACATCACCAATAGGTTTTAGAACGGGAGTAACCCGCGGATGGCAGAGCACGTGGTTTGCTGCCAAGGCCGATTACGGGAATTTTCTTGTCGAGGACCAGAAGATACGACAGTACATTGACAAGAAGTATAATCGTCAGATGCCGAGAGGTGCGGTGGCCAAGGTTGAGATAGTCCGAACACGTAATGAAGTGAAAGTAACGCTGCACAGCGCTCGCCCCGGCATAGTCATAGGCCCCAGAGGTGGTGAAGTTGATAAACTGCGGGAAGAGCTCGAAGAGATAACAGGACGGAAGATTAATGTCAACGTTGTAGAAATAAAAGAACCGGACCTTAACGCTACTCTTGTGGCGGAGGCAATTGCTGAACAGCTAGGTAAGCGGGCCTCATTCAGGCGCACGATGAAACAATATTGCGAATCAGCAATGAACGCCGGTGCCAAAGGTGTTAAGGTTATTTGCTCCGGAAGATTGGCAGGTTCGGAAATAGCCCGGAAGGAGACGCAGAAACTTGGCAGTATTCCGTTGCAGGCCCTGGAAGCTGATGTGGATTATGCCACGGCAACCGCCAGAACAACATACGGAGCGATTGGCATCAAGGTTTGGATTTATAAAGGCAGGTTTGGTGAAGAAATTGAGCCGAAACGAGTTCGTCGGCGCCGGTCGCCCAGGCGTCCTGGTACAGGGCAGGGTGTTAGTAGCCGAACTAAAGTTGCGGCACCGAAAGGTGGCCGAAGTGTCGTCGAAGGGGAAAAAGAACCGGCTGAAAAGAATGTAGAGGGTACAGATAACTCTGAAGCAGTCAGTAGTTAATTTGCAAGGGTCTAAAAAATGGCGATGATGCCGAAAAGAGTTAAACACCGTAAGAGTCAGCGAGGGCGAATGAAGGGTAACGCCTGTCGAGCTAATTATGTAGCATTTGG
The DNA here is from genome assembly GCA_964468375.1 of uncultured Pirellulales bacterium. Classification (GTDB taxonomy): domain Bacteria; phylum Planctomycetota; class Phycisphaerae; order Sedimentisphaerales; family Anaerobacaceae; genus CAYXUW01. Next base: position 21,531 of record CAYXUW010000008.1, read on the forward strand.
TGATTATGGTTTGCAGGCGCTGGAGACCAGTTGGGTAACTGCTAGGCAAATTGAGGCCGGTCGTGTTGCAGCAACTCATTTTCTGCATCGCGTAGGTAAGGTTTATCTCAGGATATTTCCGCATAAGCCGGCAAGCGCCAAGCCATTGGAGACGCGAATGGGCAAAGGTAAGGGAGAGCCCGCATTTTGGGTCGCCAGAGTCAGGCCCGGCCAGGTTTGTTTTGAAATCGGCGGCGTAGAAGAGGATGTCGCCAAGAAGGCATTGGGCAGGGTTGCTCATAAAATGCCGATTAGGTGCAGGTTTGTTAAACGGAGACATTCGTTGTAGGATTGCTGTTTTGCAGCAGGTTGCAAGACAAAGCACATTGTAAAGGGAAAGTTTGATATGAAAGCCCGGCAGTATCGTGAAATGAGCCCTGATGAGCTTAAAGACAAGCTTGAGGAATTGCAGAGCCATTTGTTTGATTTACGCTCGCAGGCGGTTACGGAGAAGCTGGAGAATACTAAGGCTTTGATTAATGTCAGGCGCGATATTGCCAGGATTAAAACGATAATGTGTGAAAACAGGTGATGGTTTTTTCCTTTGCTTGCTTTCATAAGAAAGCGGCGGAGCAATTGGAAGTCGAAGATGCAGGATAAAAGATTAAAAACGGTTACCGGTGTGGTAGTAAGCAATAGCGGCGATAAAAGTATTAAAGTTGCCGTTGATTTTAAAGTCAAACATCCGGAATACGGCAAATACGTAAGACGCAGGACGAAGTTCGGTGTCCACGATGAACATAATCAGGCGGGTGTTGGCGATATTGTTGAGGTCGCCGAGTGCAGGCCTTATAGTAAAACCAAAAGCTGGCGTCTTGTGAAAGTTTTAGAAAAAGCAGTTCAGCAGTAGCTGTTTTAGGGAAGTGGTAAGAAGGAAATAGAGTGATTCAGCAGGAAACAATGTTGGATATAGCTGACAACTCAGGCGTTAAGTCGGCGTTGTGCATTAAGGTTCTCGGCAAAAGCGGGGCCAAAGGAAAGTTCAGGCGCCCTGTAGCCGGCGTGGGTGATGTTATTTGTGTTGCCATAAAAAAGTCGCTTCCGAATTGCCAGCTGGATGACAAAAAAGTTCATAAATGCGTTATTATTCGTACTAAATATCCTGTGAAGCGCTCCGACGGCAGCTATGTAAGGTTTGACAGCAACGCTGCCGTGATGATTGATGGAGAAGGCAATCCCATCGGAACAAGGATTTTCGGCGCGGTTGCTCGGGAGCTCCGTGAGAAAAACTATATGAAAATTATTTCGCTCGCAAGCGAGGTAGTCTGAGTAGATTGATATTTTTTGCCGGAGATATGAAATTTTAAGATGGCCCTGCACGTGAAAAAAGGTGATGTGGTTGAGATTATTGCCGGTGACCATAAGGGTGCTACGGGAACAGTGCTGCGCGTTATTCCGGAAAAGGAAAGCGTAATAGTTCAGGGACATAACGTAGCCAAAAAGCACGTTCGGCCTTCACGAAGAAATCCACAGGGAGGTCGTATTGATGTTGAGCAGCCGATACATATAAGCAATGTTTTACCCGTAAGCCCGAAAAGCTCAAGGGCCAGTAAAGTTCGTTATCAGGTACACGCTGATGGCAGCAAAAAGCGCCTTGCGGCCGACGGTACTGAGATTGGTGTTGTTAGAAGGGCTGACAAGGCCTGAGATGAGATAGAAAATGGCACGTTTAAGAGATTTATATAAGTCTAAGATAGTTCCGGAGTTAACTAAGGAATTTGGCTATACAAGTCCTATGGCTGTGCCTAGGTTGAAGAAGATAGTTATCTCTATGGGAGTAGGCAAGGCCGTGCTGGATAAAAAGTTTCTGGAACTTGCCAAGAAGGATATGATGATGATTACCGGCCAGATGCCTCTCGTGTGTAAGGCCAAAAAAAGCGTTTCAAATTTTAAGCTTCGCGAAGGCAACGAAATTGGTCTGAAAGTGACCGTCCGGCGAGAGCGAATGTATGAATTTATGGACCGGCTGATTAGTCTTGCAATACCCAGAGTAAGAGATTTTCGCGGACTCAGCCCCAAAGGTTTTGACGGCAGGGGCAATTACTCGATGGGACTGGCCGAGCAAAGTGTATTTCCGGAGATTAATCCTGCGAAGATTGAGTTTCAGCAGGGTATGAATGTAACTTTTGTAACAACGGCCAAAACCGATAAAGAAGCGCTGAAAATGCTGTCGCTTTTCGGCGTGCCGTTCAGGGAATCGGCAACGCCGGCACAGTAATTGCCGGCAAAGGCGAACGATTTGGAGTTTGTTAATGTCAACTAAAGCGTTGGAAAATAAAGCTGAAAGGAAACAGAAGTTTCGAGTTAGGCAGTATACCCGGTGTCAGCTTTGCGGGAGAAGTAAAGCTGTTTATCGTAAATTCAAAATTTGCCGGATTTGCTTTAGAACTTTGGCAAACGAAGGAAAAATACCGGGAGTAAAAAAAGCCAGTTGGTAATGTGGTTTGCAATTGAAAAACCGCGATTTGGAGATCGACCTGGAGTCTGATTATGAGCTTGAGTGACCCAATAGCTGATATGCTGACGAGAATTCGTAATGCGATCCGTGTAAATAAAGCCGAGGTTAGCATTAAGGCATCGAACATCTGCGCGGGTATAGCGGCTGTGCTTAAAAAAGAAGGTTATGTCGAGGATTTTGACCGCATCGATGACGGCAAACAGGGAATACTTAGGATTACCCTGAAATATGACCAGGCCGGTCAGTCTATTATTAGCGAGATAGCAAGAGTAAGTAAGCCCAGCAGAAGAATCTATTCGCCTGTTGACCAGTTGCCGCATGTTTTGGGCGGTTACGGTGTGGCGATTATTTCAACGAGTAAAGGCGTAATGAGTGACAGAGATTGCCGAAAGGATAACGTCGGCGGCGAGATACTTTGTACGGTGAGTTAATGAGTCGTATTGGTAAAAAAGAGATTACTGTCCCCGAAGGGGTAAAGATTGAGCAAAAGGGCTTGCGCATCAAGGTTTCAGGACCGCTCGGAAATTTGGAGACGGACTGCCTCCCGTCTATAAAGATAAAAATCGACGAGTCCGCGCGAAAAGTGTTGGTGGAAAGCGAAAAGCCTGATGTGCGGCGGAGCAGACAGCTGCACGGCACGATGCGTGCCCTCATTGCTAATATGGTAACTGGTGTCAGCAAGGGTTTCGAAAAGCAGATGCAGGTTTACGGTACCGGCTACAGCGTAAAGGAACAGGGCGGCAAGCTGGTTTTGCAAGTCGGCTTTTGTCATCCGGTAGAAAAGCCCATACCAAAGGGCATAAAGGTAAATATTCAGACCGCTGCAACCAAGGGTAATGACGTGCCCGCCAAGTTTACGCTTTCGGGGATAGACAAGCACCAGCTCGGGCAGTTTGCAGCAGATATAAGAAGAATAAAACCGCCCGAACCGTATAAGGGCAAGGGCGTCCGTTATGCAGATGAATACGTAAGACGTAAAGTAGGAAAGGCGTTTACTTCGGGAACAGCGTAATTGAGATTCGGTTTTTATGAAAATTGACAGGGCAAAAAAAGCAGCTTTAAGACGTAAGTATCGTGTGAGAAAGAAGGTCTTTGGAACGCCGGAGAAACCGCGATTGTCGGTTTTTCGTTCGAACAGACATATTTACGCTCAGATTACCGATGATATCGCAGCGGCGACGCTTGTTTCTGCAAGCACAAAAATAAAAGCTCTTCAGGGTAAGTTAACTCGCGGCGATGATCAAAAGGCGGCTCAGATTGTGGGTGAAGAAATTGCAAAGCAGGCACTGAGTGTCGGCATTAAATGTGTTTGCTTTGATAGAAACCGCTATAGGTTTCATGGCAGAGTCAAAGCGCTTGCTGAAGCGGCCAGAAAGGCCGGGTTGGTTTTTTGAAGAGTAGAGTTATTACTTTTGGAGAAGAAAATTGACAGCAGAATCGGCTAAATCTGTTGAAGGCAAAAACTTGAAGAAAGATGTAGCGCCTTTGGGGCGGGCTTCTAACGAAGATAGATTGTCTATCCAGGAAGAACAGCCGTTGGAAGATTCCGTAGTGAAGATATTCCGCTGTGCTAAAGTGGTGAAAGGAGGCCGGCGGTTCAGTTTTGCAGCAATGGTTGTAGTTGGCGACCGTGCGGGCACGGTTGGTGTTGGTTATGGCAAAGCTAACGAAGTGCCGTTGGCCGTTGAGAAAGCTATAAAAGATGCGAAGAAATCTTTGCACAGGATAGCTCTGCTTGACAGGACGATTCCATACCAGGTGGTCGGAAAGTATAGGGCTACGAAGGTAATACTGGTTCCGGCCAGCCCCGGTGCTGGAGTTATCGCCGGCTCGAGTGCTCGAGCGGTACTGGAATTGGCCGGCGTTCAGGATGTACTTACAAAAGTTTATGGAAGCACTTCCGCTAAAAATGTTGTCAAAGCTACGTTAAGCGGATTATTGAAGTTACGCAGCAAAGAAGATGTTGAATCTCTTCGTGGCGTGAAAGTCGAAGCTGTAAAAAGGTGGTGATGACTTAAATGTTGAATTTCGAAATAACTTCTGTTGCGGGCAAACATAAACGTCGCCGTCGTGTTGGTAGAGGCACCGGTACCGGACGCGGTAAAACCTGTGGCCGGGGACACAAAGGCAGCGGAAGCAGAGCTGGCGCGACTTCGCTATCGCTTTATGAAGGCGGGCAGATGCCTCTGTTTAGGCGATTGCCGAAACGCGGCTTTAACAATTTCAAGTTCGAAACTAAATATAAGATTGTCAACGTATCCCAGCTGGAAAGATTTAACGAGGGAGCCGATGTTGGTATAGAGCAGTTGTCCGATGCTGGTCTGATTGATAGTCTCAAAAATAAAGTCAAGATTCTTGGTGATGGCGAACTGACGAAAAGTTTACAGGTAACAGCGCATAAATTCAGCAAGACCGCCGAGCAGAAAATCATAGCTTCCGGCGGCACAGCTAAAATAGTAAAGTGACTGATTTTAATATAGATATGAGAGATTAACGGTAAATATAAAAATGCTTAAAGCGGTATTTAACATATTTAGAATCCCGGATCTGCGCAACAAGATTCTTTTTACTTTTGCGCTGCTGGTCATATACAGGGTCGGCTTCCACATTCCTATTCCCTGTTTTGATGAGTCGAAAATTGCAGCCGCCGCGGGTACCAGAGATACCGACAGTCCTTTAGGTAGGGCCGCTGAATATCTGCAGATGTTCACCGGCGGGACCTTGAGCCACAGCAGTTTGTTCGGTTTGGGAATTATGCCTTATATTATGGCGTCGATTATACTTATGCTGCTGGGGGAGGTTATCCCCGCCTTGAAAAAATTACGGCAGGAGGGACAAACCGGATATAAGAAAATACAGGAGTATACGCGATATCTGACGGTCCCGATATGCGTTTTCCAGTCAATAATGTATATGAGAATGTTCGGGATGCAGCAGTTTATATATCCCGGTATGTTTACCCAGGCGATGATAATGGGTATTGTTAGTATGACTGCTGGCAC
>CAYXUW010000009.1:0-341 GCA_964468375.1 uncultured Pirellulales bacterium
GTCCTGCACTGGTTGCAGGAGAGATGATCTCATCTGCATCGTCGATGCTCAAATCAGCAACCAGGACACTGTTGACACCTGCTTTATGAAAATCGCTAAAAAACTCTTCCGCCCCATACTGATAAATCAGGTTGTAATACATCAGCAGCCCTATTGGGATGTCTTTATAATTCTTGACCTTTCGGACGAACTCCCGTGCCTTTGCGACACTCATCCCGCTGTTTCTTGCCCTGATATCGGCCTTTTGGATCGTCGGCCCGTCCGCTATTGGATCTGAGAACGGTATGCCCAGTTCTAGAATATCAGCCCCCGCATCGATAGCCGTTTTTACGATTTGCAAA
>CAYXUW010000009.1:351-26563 GCA_964468375.1 uncultured Pirellulales bacterium
TCAATGCAGCTCTGTCCAGTTCAGAAAAAAGCTCTTTGTATGTTTTCATTGGTTTCACACTTTCATGATCAACGAATAATTATTTCCCAAGAGGGCGATGTTTTTCCACAATTGAAACGTCTTTGTCGCCTCGGCCGGAAAGGTTCACTACTACTATTTGCTCCGATCCTAACCTTCCCTTTTGACTCATAAGGTAGGCCAGAGCGTGTGCGCTTTCCAGAGCCGGGAGTATACCTTCACACTTGCTCAGCAACTCAAACGCGTCGAGAACTTCTGCGTCTTCTGCTGCGACATATTCGGCCCTTCCAGTATCTTTCAAAAGACAGTGCTCCGGTCCGACAGCCGGGTAATCCAGTCCCGCGCTTACCGATTCCGTCTCGTAGACCTGTCCTTCTACATCCTGCAGCAGATAGGATTTCGATCCGTGAAGGATACCTACTCGTCCCGCCACAAGTGTAGCCGCGTGTTTGCCGTCGGCTACACTCCTGCCGCCGGCTTCGACACCGATTAGCTTCACGTTCTTATCATCCAGAAAGGCGGAAAATATTCCTATCGCGTTGCTGCCGCCCCCTACGCAGGCAACAACCGTATCCGGAAGTCTGCCTAATTTATCAAGACACTGCTGCCTTGTTTCTTTGCCGATACAGCTTTGAAAATGTTTTACTATTGTCGGATACGGATGCGGCCCGCACGCTGAGCCGAATAGGTAAAAAGTGTCGCTAACGTGAGCCGTCCAGTAGCGAAGCGCATCGTTAATAGCGTCTTTAAGCGTTCCTGTGCCGCCTTCGATGGGAATAACTTCTGCGCCGCACAGTTTCATTTTATGGACATTGACGCTTTGCCGCTCGATATCGGTTACGCCCATAAAGATTTTCGTTTCCATCCCGAACAGAGCGCCAATCATCGCCGTCGCCAAACCGTGCTGGCCTGCACCGGTCTCGGCAATGAGCTTAGTTTTACCCATATACTTCGCCAAGAGTCCCTGACCGAGCGTATTGTTGACTTTGTGCGCTCCGCCGTGCAGAAGGTCTTCGCGCTTCAGATATACTTTAAAGCCGACGTGTTCACTGAATCTTTTTGCGAAATAAAGCGGGCTTGGTCGTCCGGCGTAATCCTGATAAAGCTGTGCCAGCTCGGCTGTAAATTGCTCATCCTCATAAAAGCGGTAAAATGCCTCCTCTAATTCCTCCAGCACTGGCATTAAAACCTCCGGAACATAGAAGCCGCCGTAATCTCCGAATCTGCCTTTATATTTCATTTCTAAATTCCTAACCTCTTAGACGATTTACATTTTCGAATAATTTCTTCATTAGTTTTTTGTCCTTTTTTCCGGGGCTGGCTTCGATGCCGCTGCATATATCGATTCCGTAAACTCCCAGTTCGACCGCCTTGGCCGCATTGTCAGGATTTATCCCGCCAGCTAGGAAAATACGCTTGTTGATGTGCCCTACGATGTTCCAGTCGAAGCTTATACCTGTCCCGCCGTACTTATTGGGGTCGAAGGCGTCCAGCAGAATTGCGTCTGTAAAAAAATCCTCCGCTCGTTCTACGTCCCCTTGGTCTTTTACCCGTATTGCTTTCATTACTTTCACATTATGAGAACGAAAGTCGCTGCAGAACTGCGGGTCTTCATCGCCGTGCAGCTGAACCCAGTTCAATGGGCATATGCTTCGTATTTCGTGAATTTTCTCGGCTGGTTCGTTTACAAATACGCCGACAATGTCCATAAAACCAGGCAGTTTATTTATTATCTTCGCCGCCTGTTCCGGGCTTATGTACCTCGGACTTTTCGGATAAAAGTTAAAACCCAGCAGGTCTGCACCCATATCCATTGCCGCGGAGGCATCGTCATAATTGGTAAGACCGCAAATTTTAACCTTTACTATCAACATTTTTTTGTTTGCTCATCCATTATTTGAAACTTCGACTAACTTTTCCAGACAATTTAGTGCTGCTCCTCTACTGACCGATGCGTTTGCTATTTTGATTGCCGTTTCGAAATCACTCGCCAGTTCCGCGACTATTATCGCAGCGGCGGCGTTCAGGATAACGATGTCCTTACGCGGCCCGCTTTCTTTACCGTTTAGTATGTCTCTTAGAACCTGGGCGCTTCTCTCTGTATCGGTTACCTTCAAATCATTTATGTCAGCCGGCGGGATTCCTAAATCTTTGGGGTTTAGCTGCCGGCTTTCGATTTTGCCTTGCTTTAGTTCGATTATTTTAGTAATCCCTGCAGTGCTTATTTCGTCCATGCCGTTGCTGTGAACGACCATCGCCACTTTTGTCCCCAGCAGTTTGAGGGCCTCGGTTATCGTTTCCATCAAGCTTTCATCCGCCACGCCGAGCACCTGCCTTTGCACCTTGGCCGGATTGGCCAGAGGCCCGAGGACGTTAAATGCCGTTCTAAAGCCCAGATTCTTGCGGATTGGCTGAACGTATTTCATTGCCGGATGGAACGCAGGCGCGAACATAAAACCGATATGCGCCTGTTTTATGCATTCTGCCACCACCTCGGCTCCAGCATCTACTTTAACGCCCAGCTCCTCGAGCACGTCCGCCGAGCCGCACTTGCTGGTTATGCCGCGATTGCCGTGTTTAGCTACGTAAACGCCCGCTCCAGCCGCCACTATTGCCGAGGCCGTGGAAATGTTGGAGGTTTTAATTGCGCCGCCGCCCGTTCCGCAGGTGTCAATTAGATTGTCGATGTCGACTTTGACTGCAACGGCATGGTTACGCAGTGATTTCGCAAGCCCTGCCAGTTCCGCTGACGTTGCGCCTTTAATGTGCATTGCCGTGAGAAACGCCGCTATCTGAACCTCGCTGACTTCGCCCTCGAAGATGATATCCAAAAGCTTCGTTGCCTGCTCGAAGCTTAAATTTTCACCTTTTAACAGCAGCTTAATGTGTTCGGTTATTCCTGCCATTCTTACCGCCTTATTTTTTGTTTCTTTTCGGTTGCGATTGATAGGATGTTTTCGATTATCTTTCCGCCCGCCGGTGTCAGAATGCTTTCCGGGTGAAACTGCACGCCGAATATCGGCAGCTTTTTGTGTTCGATTGCCATAACAATACCCTCGAACTCCGCCGTTTTCTCTAAACAATCCGGAAGTTCCTGGATATAACAGCAGAGACTATGGTAGCGTCCCGCCTGCAGTGGGTTTTCAACTCCGGCGAATATTCCCTTTTCATTATGTGTTATCCGCGAGGGTTTACCATGCATTGGAACCGGCGCGTGTCCGATTTTCCCGCCGAAATATTGTGCAATTACCTGGTGGCCTAGGCAAACCCCGAATATCGGCAATTTGTCTTTGAAATAATCCACCGCTGAAAGTGAAATACCGGCCGTATCCGGTGTTCCCGGTCCGGGCGATATCACGAGAAGGTTCGGACCGAATTCGTCGGCGACCCGTTTGAGCTCTTCAATGTCGGTGTCGGCTCGATAAACCTTAGCGTCGCAGTTGCGCTTGCAGAAGTCATCTACAAGATTGTATGTGAACGAATCAAAGTTATCGATAAACAAAACTTTTCTCATATTCTCTTTCATAAAACTTTGTCCTTTTTATTCTCCGCGAATCGCTCGCAGGCAGGAATTCGCCTTATGCTCTGTCTCTTCGAATTCGGTTTTCGGAACACTGTCATACACTATACCCGCACCTACCCGAATATAAGCCGTGTGGTCCTTGACCTGTAAGCTTCTTATCGTGATGCAGCTGTCGAACTGGCCGTCGACGGTCAGGTAGCAGACGGCCCCGCCGTAATAGCCGCGTTTGGTCTTTTCGAGCCGGCGGATTATCTTCATTGCCTCAATCTTCGGCGCGCCGGTCAGCGTGCCCATATTCATCGTCGCCAGATATGCGCTCAGTGCATCGAGCCCTTTTGCCAGTGTCCCTTTGACATTGCTTACAAGATGCTGCACCGAAGAGTATTTTTCCGCTATCAAAAGCTCTGTAACAATTCTGCTGCCCGGCTCGGCCACCCTCGCGATATCATTTCTCGCAAGGTCAACCAGCATTATGTGCTCTGCCAGCTCCTTATGGTCGAGCTTTAATTCCGCCTCGTATCTGAAATCGGTGTCTTCATCTATTTTATCGCCGACTCGGCCGCGGGGCTTCGTGCCTGCTATCGGCCGAATTTCCACATCGCGTTTCTCACCACCACTTACCCGCAAATTAAGTTCCGGGCTGGAACCCATCAGTATCGTTTTCGGTGTGTTCAGGTAAAACATATACGGCGATGGATTCAATTTTCTAAGACGCTTATAAACATCCAGCGGCTCATCGGGACACGGCTCTAATTTTGTCCTGCTCAACACCACCTGAAAAATGTCTCCGTCGATAATGTGCTGTTTGGCGTCACGAACCATTTTTTCGTATTCCTGCTGATTGGTGTCGGTTGAAGCGGCGGGCAGTTGGCCTGTATATTTTTGTCCCCTGGGTATTTCCGTTTTAGCGAGGTCGAAATAGTATTCGAAGTACTCCTGTGCCTCGGCAATTGCGGCTTCGCGGTCGCCATTGGTTATCACGCAGTTGACTATAACGTAACCTTTGTTGTGCCTGTGGTCGCATAGGAAGATATTGTCGGCGAAGTAAAGCTCATAATCAGGGTTGCCGAGCAGGTCTTCTTCACTGGGGGGCAGTTTTTCGAACTGGTCTATAAAATCGTAGCTTAGGGCACCCAACAATCCGCAAGTTACCCTAAACGGTTTGCTTGCCAGACTGAAACTGAAAGCGACTGCCCGGAGCACATCCATCTGGTTCGTGCTTTGCAGCCGGGACTGCTCGTCTATTACTTTCTCGACCTGCTTGATTCGGCCGGTAATTGTCTCCGGGTTGAATTCCACCGATTCGCAGAAATCAAAACTTTTTTGCCTGTTGGCGAACAAATACTCTATCATCCGTCTGCCGGTGCTGCTCAACGCTTTGATGGTAAAATTGACCCCCGTGCCGGTGAGGTAAAGCGCCGGCTTTGCCGTTCCGAAGCTCAGAGCATTTTCCGCCAAGTAATCACTTGCCTCGAACAGGGCACAATCTTTATTCCGCCCGTAGTCGCTCAGCTTGGCGAAAAAGTCCACCGGCTCGTCTATATCGATTTCTTTGACGACAGGCACGATTTGCCCCGGCCTGGCATTGGCTATTATTTCCCTGTAATCATCCATATTATTGACCTTTTAACGTAACTTTTTATCCGCAAACCCTTATAAATACAAACAAAAAAAGGCGGCCTGCTTTTCCAACAGGCCGCCTTCTTAAGAAGTCTAAATAATTTTTTACAGCAAATTACCGCCGCCTGCCGGATTTATTCCGCAGGCCACCACCAACCAAACAAATTATTACGGCTAATCTGCATTATCAGTAGTTTATCACATCATCTGCTTTTTGTCAATACCAAATCGGAAAGAAAATATTTTCCCTTGTTGACAAAGTCTTTTGTATTGACTAATATACTCCGGCAGTGGTTTTTATCGGGACTTCGGCTGGGCCTTCGCCCGGGCGAGTAAATTCTGCTGCCGGGAAGGTTATTTGTGAGAGTTTACGTTTGTATACCTGCTCGTTACGGTTCTACCAGATTCCTCGCTAAAGTTCTCGCCAAAGATACCGGCAAATTCCTCATTCAGCATACCTATGAACGGGCCTGCGCAGCAACACTTCCCGAAAAGGTAATAATAGCCGCCGATGATAGTCGAATCGCCGACGCCGCCGAATCCTTCGGCGCGGAATGTATTATGACCAGCCCTGACTGTGCAAGCGGCACCGACCGCATCGCCGAAGCCGTTGCTGATGTTGACGTTGATATCATCGTAAATTTACAGGCCGATGAGCCCGAAATCGACCCGGCCAATATCGACAAAGTCGCCCAGCTTTTAGTAGATGGCCCCGACTGCCCGATGGCCACTTTGGCTGCCGAATTTCGGAATGCCGACCAAATCGCTGACCCGAATATCGTAAAAGTAATTACCGACTGTGATAATAGGGCGATTTATTTTTCACGCTCGGTAATACCGTATGATAGGGACAAATCCGGCACAGAGAATGTAGAGCAATATCTTCGCCATCTCGGAATTTACGCTTACAGGAAGGATTTTTTGCTGAAAATCACGAAATTGCCGCAGACTCCATTGGAGAAAATCGAAAAACTTGAACAACTGCGTGCTGTTGAAAATGGCTTTGGTATATTGGTTGCTAAAGTCGCACATACCTGCGACGGAATAGACACTCCTGAACAATATGCAGAGTTCGTCAAAAGATATAAAAAAAGCTGTGGAATAGCTGGATTAAAGAAGGAAAACCTATGACAAAAGATAAAGATTTATTGGCCTCCGTAGGAGATGCTTCTGTCGATAGCGAATTTTTCTCACCCCTTCCGGCCGGCTATAAAAAAGGAAAGACCCGTTACGTCTTTGTTATGGGCACAGTGATGAGCGGCCTGGGAAAAGGAATATTTTCGTCCTGTCTCGCCAAACTTATGCAGGATAAAGGTCTAAAGGTTGCTCCTATAAAGCTCGAGGGCTATCTAAACATCGACTCGGGCACGCTGAATCCCTTCCGCCACGGCGAGGTGTTTGTCCTCGATGATGGTATGGAATGCGATATGGACCTGGGTACTTACGAAAGAATGCTCGACCAGAACCTCTCGAAGGCGAACTTCTGCACTTCTGGACAGGTTTTCAGCGATGTTCTTAACAAGGAACGCCATGGCGACTATCTCGGCCGTGACGTCCAGATGATTCCGCACGTTACCGGCGAAGTAAAGCTCCGGCTTCGCAACCTTGCTGCTGAAAGTAATGCCGATATAGTATTTGTCGAAATCGGCGGAACCGTCGGCGATTTGGAAAACGCCTATTACATAGAAGCGATGCGCGAGCTTGCCTACGAAGAAGGGCCGAACAGCGCTTGCTGTGTTGCTTTGACCTATATTCTTGAACCGCCCACCCTCGGTGAGCAGAAATCAAAGGCCGCACAGCTCGGTATAAAGCAGCTTATGCAGTGCGGTATCCAGCCGGACATTATTGCCTGCAGGGCATCAAATCCTGTCAGCGAAAAAGCTCGGCAGAAAATCAGCGTTTACAGCAACGTCCCGCTGGAAAGAGTAGTTAGTCTCCCTGATTCCGCCAGCATTTACACAATACCTGCGATGCTCAGGGAGGCAGGTTTGGATTTTCAGGTCTTGCGCCTGCTTAAAATAGAAGACAGAATCAACCTTCGCAATGAACGCAAGGCCTGGGCCAAATGGTGCGATTTCACAGATAAGATGGATTCTCTTAATCGTGATATCACCATCGGTATTACCGGAAAATACACTACCGTCCGCGACAGCTACGCCTCAATTATTAATGCTCTTGAGCACGCCGGAATAGCGCTCGGCTGCGAAGTGAAAATAAAATGGATTGAAACAACTAACATCACCAGCGATAACGTTACCGACCATCTTACCGGTGTCGACGGCATCATCGTCCCGGGCGGCTTCGGCACACGGGGGACCGAAGGAAAAATCGCTTGTATAAAATTTGCAAGAGAAAATGAACTGCCGTATCTTGGTCTGTGTTTCGGTTTTCAAATGGCCGTTATCGAATTTGCAAGAAACGTCTGTGGACTCAAAAAAGCCAACTCCACCGAAATTCAGCCCGATTGTCCCGAGCCGGTAATTGATATTTTACCCGAGCAAAAGAAAATAGAAGGGCTTGGCGGAAATATGCGCCTCGGCGGAAGGGATATAGAATTGAAACCGAATACAATCGCGTGGGAGCTTTTTGGGAAAGCCGGCTCCATCAGGATGCGGTTCAGGCACCGTTACGAAGTGGACCCTCGTTATATCGATCAGTTCGAAGAGGCAGGTCTTGTCTTCTCCGGAAAGGCCCCCAGCCAGCCAATTATGCAAATCCTCGAAATTCCCTCTCATCCTTACTTTTGCGCTACTCAAGCACATCCCTGCCTAACTTCCCGTCCGTTAAGGCCGCAACCGATGTTTGTGGGACTTGTTGCCGCGGCGGCGAAGAAACATTGTCCTCAGGAAAAATTGCCCGATGGTATAGAGGCCGCCCGGAAATTGTGTACTTGAAGCAGTTAATCCCTGTGCGGCGGAGATATAAGTCTTTTATCGCATTTCCAGTTCTTTCTTAAGCTCAGCCAGTTCCGTTTTAAGCTTCTCGTTTTCCTGGCGGAGTTCTAAAATTTCTTCAAGGTCGGATATAGTGTTCTCAGCCGTTTCTCGGATACTGTCCTGCATTTCTTGTATCGAGCTTTCTTTATCCTGCAGGCATTCTTCAACTAATTTTTTCTGCCTCTCGACTTCTTCTCTGCATTGTTCCAAATCTTTTTTCAGATGCAGATTTTCAGCGGCTATAAACCGGTGCTTTTTTACATTTGATTCTGCCTGCTCCTCACAGCCTGCGACCAGAGAAACCCCTGTGATTGCTAAAACGATTATTTTAACTGTTAGTTTTTTCATTTTTTCATCCTTTGAGATAAAGTACTAAATTCCCAATCACCTTGAAATTTCGAAAAAGTTTTTATTCAAAAAGTATTTTCAGTTTTTCTTTTTCGGCATCTTTGATTCGGTTTTGGCTCGTCCACACGGCCAAATCCAGACTTTTTCTGCACGAGCACTTCTCGAAGACAAGTTCACAGTCGTCGTGTAAAACTGCCTTGATAAGTTTTAGGCAGTTGTTTGTTGCCGTTTGCAAATTGCCCATGATTTCTTTAAGTAATGTCTGTTTGTCTTTTTGCTCTTTGGCTTTTCGCCAGCAGTCATAATCGCTCGGCAGTCCAATCAGGGCATAGCATATTTGCGCCTCCCTGGCCAGTTTCGCCTCCGGCATAGCCGTCATACCAATCAAATCCCCCCCCCAGTTTTGGTGCATCAGCGATTCCGCACGCGTGGAAAATTGCGGGCCTTCCATACAAATATAAGTTCCCTTTGAGTGCGTTTTTATATCGATTGTTTTTGCCGCCTCGCAGAGCAGCTTTTGGATTCGCCTGCAGACCGGCTCAGCCATCTCGCAGTGGACCGCTCCGAATCCGCCGAAAAAGCTGTTTTGTCGTTTGAACGTTTTATCGATGAACTGGTCGACAATTACCAAATCCCCCGGAGCAATTTCTCTGCGAAGCGACCCTGCCGCGCCGCTTCCGATTATTGTATGAACGCCTAACTTTTTCAATGCGAAGATGTTGGCCGGATACGGAACCTCGCTTGGCGAGAGTTTATGCCCGTCGCCGTGGCGATTGAGAAATGCAATCCTTCTCACCCCTAATTTGCCGACCATAATACCTGTGCTCGGCCTGCCGAAAGGCGTTTCGATATCGCAAAGTTCCGCATCGGTTATATGTTCACCCAGAGCGTCACCCAGCCCCGTGCCGCCTATTATACCAATTAACTCTTCTGCCATTTCTTTTATCTCCTGATTAACAGCAAATATAATAATGCCGTTGTCTATTATTGACAACTGTTTTGTGGCCTCTTCGGTCGGATTTAGTATAATTAGCGCTATGACTTTGGCTCAGGACATAAAACAGAAAGCGCACCAGTTGGGCTTCGACCTTGTTGGAATAACAGACGCTTCTGCCCTAAGCGCCGAGCAGCTCGAAGTTTTTAACGAATGGCTTGCCTCCGGCTTCGCCGGCCGAATGGATTATATGAAAAGAAACCTCGACAGACGCACGAATCCAGCCAAATTGTTAAAAAATGCCCAATCGGTGATATGCTTCGGCCTAAACTACAACCCTCCAAAAACCCGAAAAGAACCATTAACCTCCAATTATCCAACAGGCAGAGTGGCAAACTATGCTCAATACGAAGACTACCACCTGTTTATAAAAAAACAGTTGCGCAAACTGATTGATTTTATAAGTTCCATTTTTGATGGGGACTTTGATTTCAAGATTTGTGTTGATTCTGTTCCCTTGGCTGAAAGAGCACTGGCCACCCGCGCCGGACTCGGATTCATCGGTGAGAATCACATGCTCATAAATCCAGAACTCGGCTCGCAAATTCTGCTCGGCGAGATGATAACTACTCTGGAACTACAAACCGACGAGCCAATCAAGGTAAGTTGTTCTAATTGCAGCAAATGCGTGGCTGCTTGTCCTACAGGTGCTTTACGACCAGACGGCCGCTTCGATGCCAATAAATGCATCAGCTATTTGACCATCGAATACAAAGGCCGAATACCGCCTCATTTAGCTCGAAAAATCGGCGACCGCATTTTCGGCTGTGATGAATGTGCCCTTGCTTGTCCCTATCAGAAAAATGCTCCTGTGTGCGGGAACAAACAGTTCGAATTCTATAGCGGCAGAGCAAAGCTTAATCTAAATGGAATCCTGGATGTGGCCGAAGAAGATTTCGAAGCCAAATTTGCCGATTCGGTTTTTTTACGTCTGGGCCTTGAAAGCTTGAAAAGAAACGCCAGAATCTGCCTTAATAATTTGTCCCTTTAATTTTGCCTGTCGTGGTCAAACGCCGGAATTGCCGAAAAAAAAACCGTTTGACATATACTGCCTCGGTTATTACAATCCCTCGGCTTCTTTGAGCTTAATTTGTTAACAAGGAGGAAACTGGGTATGTCCGATACCAGAAAACTATTAAAAGAAAAGCTAGCAGCAAAAAACTACGATAAGCTCGTTGCTCTGGACAACCACAAGATGCATGACTTTATAGCCGACGCAATTGGGCTTTGCAATCCGGCATCGGTTTTTGTCTGCACCGATTCCGCCGAGGACATAGATTATATTCGCGAGCTGGCGGTAAAAACCGGCGAGGAAATACCCCTGAACATCCCCGGCCATACCTGTCACTTCGACGGATACAACGACCAGGCACGCGATAAATCTAAAACCAAATATCTATTGCCGTCCGGCTCCGAGTTGGGCGAGGGGCTTAACTCTATAGATAAGAAAAACGGCGTGGAGGAAGTTCGCTCTTTCTTGAAGGACTCGATGATTGGTCGAGAAATGCTGGTTTGCTTCTGGTGCCTCGGCCCAATCGATTCTAAGTTCTCAATCCCCTGTGTTCAGATAACGGATTCTCCTTACGTAGCTCATAGTGAAGCCATCCTCTATCGGCCCGGTTATGAGCAGTTCAGAAAAATCGGTTCGTCGCCCAGTTTCTTCAGATTCATTCATTCGGAAGGCGAGCTCGAAAACGCGGTTAGCAAAAACATCGAAAAGCGTCGTGTCTATATTGACCTTGAAGAAAATCTTGTCTACAGCGTCAACACACAGTATGGCGGCAACACAATAGGGCTGAAAAAGCTGGCGCTGCGGCTGGCGATTAAGAAAGCTTCGGATGAGGGTTGGCTGGCCGAGCATATGTTTGTTATGGGGGCGCACGGCCCGGGCGGACGGGTAACTTATTTCGCCGGTGCGTTTCCTTCAGCATGCGGAAAAACTTCAACCTCGATGCTGAAGGAACAAACCATTGTCGGCGATGACATTGCTTACCTGCGCAGAACAAATGGCGGAATCAACTGTGTAAATGTAGAAAAAGGCATTTTCGGTATCATTCGGGATGTCAATGCTAAAGACGACCCTGTTATATATGAGGCACTTACAAGTCCGTGTGAGGTAATTTTCTCCAACATCTTAATCGATAGCAAAAATAAGCCCCACTGGCTGGGTATGGGAAGCGAACTGCCCTGCGAGGGAATCAACCATTCTGGTAAGTGGCACAAGGGCAAAAAAGACGCCAGCGGAAAAGAAATTCCCGCTTCACATAAAAATGCTCGTTATTGCCTCAACATCCCCGACCTTAGTAATCGCGACCTTTTAATCGACGACCCAAATGGCGTGCCGCTCGGAGGTATTATTTACGGTGGACGCGACAGTGACACCTGGGTTCCTGTCGAAAGGGCCTTTAACTGGACGGAAGGAATTATCATAAAAGGCGCCGCACTCGAATCGGAAACTACTGCCGCAACGCTGGGAGAAGAAGGCGTCAGAACATTTAACTTAATGTCCAATCTTGATTTTCTCTCGATACCCCTTGGACGATATATCCAGAACAATCTGGATTTTGCCGAGGGAATCGATAATCCGCCGCCGGTTTTCTCCGTTAATTATTTTCTAAGAGACAAACAGGGTAAATATTTAAATGGTATGGCTGACAAAAAAATCTGGATTCTTTGGGCTGAACTTTGCGTGAATGGCGATGTCGGCACCCTTGAAACACCCACCGGTCTGATACCAAAATACGAAGACATGGCAAAACTGTTCAAAGAGAACCTTGGTAAAGAATACAGCAGAACCGAATACATTCAGCAATTTAAGATTCGAATACCGGAGAATCTGGCTAAGCTTGACCGCGTTGAGAAAATTTACAGAGAAAAGGTTTCCGACACGCCCCGGATACTCTTTGATACCTTTACCGAAGTTCGTGGGCGCCTTCAGAAAGCCGCTGGCAAGCATGGCGATTACATTTCTCCGTTTGACTTGGCAGCTCGATAGGCAATCTTATGCCTTCTTTTTCCGGTTACTGTCCTAAAAAGACGCGGAATTTCCAATCTCGGCATCAAGGGGTGGTTTTTTGCTTCGCCGCAACTTGTTGAAATACAAGGAATTAGCACAGAAAAAACACAAAAATTATAGAAAAAATCAGTAAGTCCGATAATTTTTCTTGATTTTTTCGCCTTAAAACCGTAAAATTATTTTTGAAGAGAGAAGAGAGATTGCCCTTTGAGCCATATCCTCGGGGGTTTATCTCACTTAAATAGCAGTTTTTTTACTGTGATGGTTGCGTGATATGCCGCCACAGAAGGAAGTTTTGTGAGGTAAAATGACACAAAACAACGAGGGTGATACAGCGCAAAGGGCGATGCGAAATTTAAATAAATCTTCGCAGAACGAAGGTTCACGTTCCCCATTCGGCAGAAATCAGGCAGGAGATGTTAAACTTGTCGGCCGCTCTGCCGGGATTACTTCGATTCTCGATACAGTCAAAGCCATTGCCGCGCGGAAGTGTCCTGTAATAATAACAGGCGAGACTGGCGTGGGCAAGGAGATGGTCGCTCGGCAAATACACAACCTCAGCGACCGTTCCGACAAGGTTTTTGTCCCCGTTGATTGCACAGCACTTACCGGCCAGTTGTTCGAAAGCCAATTGTTCGGACACGTGAGGGGCGCATTTACAGGTGCTGTTGACAGCACCCTCGGTTTTTTCAGAGCTGCTGACGGCGGCACGATTTTTCTTGATGAAATAAGCGAAATTCCGCTTGAGCTGCAGGCAAAGTTGTTACGTGTTCTTCAGGGGAGCGCCGTAACACCGTTGGGCTCGACAAAAGCTTATCACGTCGACACACGTGTTTTGTGTGCAACCAATAATGACCTGTGCAAAATGCTCAAAGAAGGCACCTTTCGCGCAGATTTGTACTATCGTCTAAATGTCGTTAATCTCACAGTTCCACCGCTTCGACAGCGAAAGGAAGATATTCTGCCTTTAGCCGAGCACTTCCTGGCCAATCAGGCGGCCTTTTACGACGAACCTCTCAAGGTCCTAAGCCTGATGGCCAAAAAGCTTCTTCTTAATTATGCTTGGCCGGGCAATGTTCGTGAGCTTGCCAATGCTATGGAACGGGCATACGTTTTGACCACGGGAAGGAAAATCCAGCCCGCCGTATTGCCTTTCGAGGTTATAATAGTTGATTCTCAGATGTATCCGAAACATGAGTTGCCCACTCTCGACGAGGTCAAGCGTAAAATTGTTACTCAAACGCTCGAGTTTACCAGGGGCCGCAAAATCGCCGCTGCGAAAATTCTCGGAATCGAACGTAGAAGTTTGAATCGTCTCATCGAGAACTTAAACATCCCCATCGCTCAGATAAAGAAAAAAGCACGCAGCTAAAACCGGTTTCTTCCTGTTTATTTCAATTCAGAAAGTTTCAAAGTTGAAATTTATCACATCTCAAAAACGGAAGCGATGTTTTATCTTCAACTGCACCGACCAATATGGTCGCCACCGGCCAGCTTGGTCGGTTATACACTAACATATTTTTTTATAAAAACTTGCCGCAATAACTGTTTCTGCTCATCGACTGTAACCGTCGATTCACTTCCAAATGTATTTTTGGAGCGGCCGAAAATTTACTGCGCGTAATTGCCTTTGCAGCAAACACTTAAAAAGTTCTTTCATCTGCGCATCACTTTGGCACGCGGTTCGCTAATTAAGTTAAGTGCGAAAGATGATTGAAAGTAAAAGGATGTAAGAAGAAACAGAAATGATTGTTCTTGTGCAAGCAAGTGTATTAACGGTTGGTCTTAACGGCAAAAGTGAAGTGTTAAAAGAATTGCCGATTAGAGTAATAAAAATGCAGTCCGCAAAAGAGGCTGCTCGCTCTTTAAAAAATGAAAATGTGAACAGCGTTATCAGCAGTTGGGATTTGGATGATATGGAGGACGGCCAGTTTCTCAGAAACCTCAGGGCCGTCAAGCCCGACATTCCGACGATTGCCTTTATAAGGGCTGGTGACCAGGCGCAGGAAATCAAAGCTCGAAGTCTCGGTGTCTCTGCGGTTTTAACCGATGAGACCGACGATGAGCTCTTCTGCGAAACTGTCGCCAATGTCTTGGAACTCGGAAGCTTTGCCTCCATAAAGGCAATATCCCACAGCTGAGAACGAAAAGGGCCGTTGCTGTAAATTTATAGAGCAGCCGGCTCAATGAGGAGATACCGAGATATCTCTAAGGGATTGAGAGCAGGCACGGCTATATTAGGCCGTGATAAATATAAATGCTCATGAGGAGTTTTCTCTCCCCCCTAAGCTGGACCTTGACAGCCGAAAAAATTGATAATCTAAAAAAGGTTAATCTAAAGACAGGTGGCAGGGTCCGGCAGAAAGTTAACACGGCTTGGCCGTGATAATGATAGATGATGTTTGAATACAATCTCTCTCCTCCTCCTTTGCTGGGTTTGAAAAAAACTGACAACAAACCCAGCACGAATTCAGACACGGATTTACCGTGATAATGTGACGGTAGACGAGATGTTTAAGTTCTGAACAATCTCTCTCCTCTTTCTTTGCTGGGTTTGAAATGCTTAACAGCAAACCCAGCACGAAAACAGACGCGGCTTGGCCGTGATTACGATAGATGAGTGTGTTTTTCGCAAGTGAATAAAAAGAAAACAAAAGAAGCCAATGTGCTTCTTCATTATATCTCCTACTTCAGGCTGGGTTTGACGAAATTGATGGGTGAGAAACTGTTGCCAAGCCCGGCAGAGAATGAACACGGCGTAAAATCGCTGTGATTTAGATAAGAAGCGACAGCTTGTGTGTGGACAAAGGGATTGGCTGGTTTTGGGTCAGCCCCGTTAATCGTTTCCGATGGCCGGAGAAAACTTTAGGGTCGGAGAAAACTTTAGGGCCTGAGAAAACTTTAGGGTCGGAGAAAGCTTTTTAACAGAACCGGCAGGGATGAAAACTCGGTGAGCCGCCAACCAGTGAGCGGCAGAAAGGTAGGGTGCTTATACAACAGACCAGTCGGTGGTTAAACGGAGCGAATTGAAACCAATGGATTGAGAAAACAGTTTAATCCGCCTCCGGCGGATAAACTTGCTGCGGGTGGTTCGCGGCAGAAAAAGAGGAATGTTAACTGATACAAAAAAAGGAGAATTAAAATGAAAAGATTAATAACAATTTGTGCAGTAGTCGTGCTGATACTGAGTACGACGGGCGCGTCATTAGCTGCTATAGTTGATACCCCACCAGACGCCCCCGGTTGGTGGAATTCAGAAGCTGGCGAATACTACGCCTATGGATGGTGGCAGGTAGACCTTGAATTCGAGGGCGGTGACGTTTCACCGCCAGACGATGCCGACCACTGGGCCTCAAATTTCCTATCCAACACCGACTTTACGGCCGAGTGGGGTAGTGTGGATGGCAACACCGTTACAATCTACCTGGATAATGAACCCAATGAAAACCTCTATAAGCAAATCTACATCTACCTCCAAGGAACGACTACCAGTGAGGAAGGGGTGGTATCTTCTGTTTTCGACACCGACGAGTTAGCTGAACCAGTGGCTTACTCATACTCCTTAGAGACCGGCAACTGGTGGTTTAAGGTGAGCGGCGAGATACACCCTCAGCCGAGTTACGCGTATCTGGAGATTACTGTGCCGGGGCTGACAGGTGTGACAGACGTCTGGGCAGGTGAAATATGCCTTCCTGAGCCGGCAACAGTTGCGCTGTTGGGTCTCGGCAGTCTCGTACTGTTCCGCAGGAAGGAAAAGGGAAAATGAATTTAATAACAGGTTTGGCAAAGTTAGTAATTTGTACGGCAGTGATAATAAGTTTCATTTCCACTGCAGATTTATCTGCCGTACCAATTACTCTTGATGCGGATGCATTGGTCCCTGGTGTTTATCCAGCTTCCTCGCCGCTCGTCTTCGCTACACCGGGCGGCAACGTTACCTTTGTTGGAGAGATTGTAGCGGGCGTCTGGGACGATGATTTAGTTGACGCAGGGGCAAGCGGAAATACTTTCGATATAATTGGTCCAAATGACGTTCCTCCAGGCGACCGAACGGCTACATTGTTCTTTGATTTTGATGTTGAGTTTGTTGAGTTTGTCTATGGTGGTAACGATGGCGACCTCTATGTAGAAGCACAGGATATTAATGGCGTCATGTTAGATTCCTTCTACCAGGCGTCCACGGTAGATGGCCAGCCTGCTGGTCCTGAAACACTTTCCTATTCAGGTATCCGCAGGCTCTATTGGACGGATAACCTCGAAGACCAGGATTACGCGTCTTTAGACAATATTGTCGTTACTATTCCCGAGCCGGCAACAGTTGCCTTGCTTGGTATTGGCAGTTTGGTATTACTTCGTGGAAAGGGAAAGGGAAAATGAAAGGATTAAATTTAATAACAATTTGTGCAGTAGTAGGATTGATTATGGCAGTAGCCGGCACGGCGCAGGCAGCACTCGATATCAATGGGATTTACATGACCTCGTGCATGGACCATCTGGACGGTACACCCTCCACTAACCCTTGGGTTTTCGAGGTCTGGGTAGAACTTGATGATCCGGGCGACCTTGACCACATCGACGTAACCCTGCCCGGTGGTGGTGGTGTGTCGTCCTTTACCCTCAACGGTGGCGATTGGGAATACGAGTCGCCGAGCGATTATCTTTCCCTCGCGGCCCTGCAGGGCGACTACCCAACCGGAGACTACACGTTCGACTTCCGCGACAGCGGCAATATCCAGCTTAACTTGGTCACCCTGGGCTATACCGGCCTTTCTGAGCCCTGCAGCCCGGTCGATTTCACCTATCCATCCACGAACGGTGAGGTGGGCATTAGCACCACTCCGACGTTCACCTGGAATGTAAGCCCCACCGCCGGCGATGCCTTGGGCATGTGGTTGTGGGACCCCGTTGCAGGGGATGATGTCGACTGGGACGCCCCTGTCTCGATGGGTACAACTTCCTGGGGTCCACTCGGCCCTCTGGATTCCGGTCACGACTACGGCCTTGAGGTCTCGGTCTTCGAGGTCAAGGACCTCATCGGTGGCGGGTTGCCAATTATGACCGTCGGTGGGGACGAGTTCAAATACGGCCTTATGATTGAATACATGAACGAAATAGAGTTCACCACGGTCCCGGAGCCGGCGACAATTGCATTGTTGGGCCTCGGCAGTCTCGTATTATTCCGCAGGAAGGGAAAGAGAAAATGAAAGGATTAAATTTAATAACAGGGTTGGCAAAGTTAGTAATTTGTACGGCAGTGATAATAAGTTTCGTTACCACTGTAAATTTATCTGCCGCACTAACTTTTACTCTCGATGCGGATACATTGGTTCCTGGTGTTTATCCAGCTTCCTCGCCGCTCGTCTTCGCTACACCGGGCGGCAACGTTACCTTTGTTGGGGAGATTGTAGAGGGCGTCTGGGACATTGATTTCATTACCGCAGGGGCAAGCGGACGTACTTTCGATATAATTGGTCCAGATGACGTTCCTCCAGGCGACCGAACGGCTGAATTGTTCTTTGATTTTTATGTTGAGTCTGTTGAGTTTGTCTATGGTGGTAACCATGGCGACCTTTATGTAGAAGCACAGGATATTGGTGGCGGCATGTTAGCTTCCTTCTACCAAGCGTCCACGGTAGATGGCCAGCCTGCTGGTCCTGAAACACTTTCCTATTCAGGTATCCGCAGGCTCTATTGGACGGATAACCTCGAAGACCAGGATTACGCGTCTTTAGACAATATTGTCGTTACTATTCCCGAGCCGGCAACAGTTGCCTTGCTTGGTATTGGCAGTTTGGTGTTATTCCGTAGTAAGAGAAAGTGAAAAGATTAAATTTAATAATAGGTTTGTGTGTGCTGTTTATTGCCGGTACTGCTTTAGCCGATTGGGATGTTGGATACTCAGTGTGTGAATTGGAGCAGCAGTATCCATATCATGAAATCAGAGATGATGCCCTTATAATTGACTCTGATATCTGTTTCTGGACGCTGGAGAGCGAGAACCGCTCGGCTGATGAGGAAATAATGGTTGCGAATATGCTCACGGCTTACGAGTTCGCTGAGCAGGGTCAAATTCAAATCGATGTCCCGGACATCGAAGATGTCTGCATACAGGATGAGGCCGGAATGTATGGGCATGTATTCAGCGTCATTGTTGATAAATACGAGACCAGTTGGGATGTGAACAGTAACGCCGCTTATGCGGATGGTGCTTGGCAGGATCTCCTCGACTGCTGGATGCGTTTATAAAAGAAGTAACCACGGGCCGTTAATTCGGCCGTGATTAATATATTTGACCGGGCCGACAGGGCTTTAAGCTCTTGTCGGCCTTTGGTATTTGCAGCTCAATAAAAAAGGGTGAAAGACGGGATTCGAACCCGCGACCCCCAGAACCACAATCTGGTGCTCTAACCAGCTGAGCTACTTTCACCACTTTTATTTTTCTTATCTAACCGCCGCTTGGGCGGTTGCTAATCTTGCAATCGGCACTCTGAACGGCGAACATGAAACATAATTCATCCCTACGCGATGGCAGAAATCAATACTGCTCGGCTCGCCGCCGTGTTCTCCGCAGATTCCGACTTTCAATTTTTTTCGTGTTTTTCTGCCAAGCTTCGTGCCCATTTCTACCAGCTTGCCGACACCTGTTTGGTCGAGTTTCTGGAACGGGTCCGCTGCGTAGATGCCCTTATTAACGTATTCTACGAGAAATTTGCCCGCATCGTCCCGCGAAAACCCCATCGTCATCTGAGTCAAATCATTCGTTCCGAAACTGAAGAACTCCGCCTCTTTCGCGATTTCATCCGCCGTCAACGCCGCCCGCGGAACCTCAATCATCGTCCCGACCATATAATCAATCTTACTCTTTTTTTCTTTGAATACCAGCTCGATTTCATCGACTATCTCGTCCTTGACGACTTTCAGTTCCGAAACCGCACCGGCCAGAGGAATCATAATCTCCGGATGAACAGCTTTGCCTGTTTTCCTGACCTTCAGAGCCGCTTCGATAATCGCCCTTGCCTGCATTCGGCAGATAGCCGGATACGTAACCGCCAGACGGCACCCGCGGTGACCCAGCATCGGGTTAAACTCGTGCAGTTGTTCCACCTTTGCCTTTACTGTGGCCGGCTTGACCTTAAGCCGTCTTGCCATTTCCCTCTGACTCTTCTCTTCCTGCGGCAGGAACTCATGCAGCGGCGGGTCAAGCAGACGAATTGTTACCGGAAGCCCAGCCATCGCCTTGAATATACCCTCGAAATCGCTCCGCTGGTATGGCAGCAGCTTCTTCAAGGCGCCCTCGAACTGAGTCTTTGCCTTAGCATATTTCTTCGCGATTGCCTTTTTATCTTTCGCCGTCTTTGCTTGCCCGGTTTCTTTAAGCATCAGAGCATAATCGTCAGCCGCTAAAATCATCTGTCTCACTGGCCAAATCCGTTCGCCCTCGAAGAACATATGCTCCGTCCTGCAAAGCCCGATGCCTTCTGCGCCGAACGCCCTTGCTCGCTGCGAATCCTCCGGCGTATCTGCATTCGTCCGAACGCCCAGCTTGCGAATCCCATCGCAAATCTTCATAAACCTGCCGAAGTCTCCGCTCAGCGTCGGCTCGACCGTTGCTAACTGTCCCGTCATAACCTCGCCGGATGTTCCGTCTAAACTAATCCAGTTTCCCTCTTTAATCGTCAGCTTGCCGACCGCAAGTTTCTTCGCCTTGTAGTTTATATTCAGCGTCCCGACGCCTGCCACGCAGCATTTGCCCATTCCGCGTGCGACCACCGCCGCGTGACTCGTCATACCGCCGCGTGCCGTCAGAATACCCGTCGCCGCATCCATTCCGCCGATGTCCTCCGGGCTTGTTTCAATCCTGACAAGAATCACCTTTTTACCTTTTTCTTTCCATGCCTCTGCTGTATCGGCGTCGAACACCGCCTGTCCCACCGCCGCACCAGGCGAGGCCGGCAGGCCCTTTGCGATTACATTGCGTTTCGCCTTCGGGTCGAAATGCGGATGCAGCAGCCTGTCCAGTTGTTCCGGTGTTACTCTCTTGACTGCTTCTTCGTCATCGATAAGTTTTTCCTTAACCATATCGACCGCTATCTTCACCGCCGCTTCTGCTGTCCGCTTGCCCGTTCGTGTTTGCAGAATATAAAGTCGCTTGTTCTGAATCGTAAACTCCATATCCTGCATATCCTTATAATGCTTCTCCATCTTCGTCATAAGAGAAGTCAGTCTCTTATACGCCTTCGGCATCACTCTCGACAGCTTCTTCAGTTCGACCGGCGTCCTGATTCCCGCCACGACGTCCTCGCCCTGTGCGTTCATCAGAAATTCGCCGTAAAATTCCTTCTTTCCATTGCTCGGATTCCGCGTAAAACATACACCAGTCCCGCAGTCCTCGCCCATATTCCCGAACACCATCGCCTGAACGTTCACAGCCGTCCCCAGCAGCCCCGTAATATTATTCAGCTGACGATACTTCACCGCCCTCTCGATGTTCCACGAACCGAACACCGCATTGATTGCGTGCGTAAGCTGTGTTCGTCCGTCCTGCGGGAACATCTTGCCGACGTGCTTCTTATAGACCTTCTTATATTTCTTGACCACTTCTTTAAGCTGCTCTGCGCTAAGCTCGTTATCGAGTTTTACCTTCGCTTTATTCTTCGCCGCGTGGATGACCTCTTCGAAATGCTCATGGTCGCATCCCATCACGACGTCGCCGAACATATCGATGAACCGCCGGTAAATATCGTATGCGAACCTCGGATTTTTCGTCTTCTTGATAATCCCCTCAATCACGGCATCGTTCAGCCCCAGGTTCAGTACCGTGTCCATCATCCCCGGCATCGACACCGCCGCTCCGCTTCTGACGCTTACCAGCAGCGGCTTGTTCGCATCGCCAAGCTTCGCCTTCATCGCTTTCTCCAGCTTCGCTATGTTCTTATCAATCTCCTGCGACAGGCCCTTCGGCCACTTCCCGCCCGATTTGTAATACTCTCGGCACATCTTTGTGCTTATAGTAAACCCCGGCGGGACCGGCACCCCCACGTTCGTCATCTCTGCAAGGTTCGCGCCTTTGCCGCCAAGAAGCTCTTTCATCTTTGCGTTTCCCTCGGCCTTGCCGCCGCCGAAGAAATATACCCGTTTTTCTGCCATTCTAAAAATCTCCTTTCAAGCTGTTTTTAAGCACCCTAGCCCTGACAATACCCCGCAGGGAATACAAAAACCCACAATATATTCCCCCAGACCACCTCTGTCAAGAACTGCTTTTTTCTCCAATATTTAGCCCCGTTGCGGGACACTTGCTGTAATGCGATTTGTCATTGCGATGGTAGCACGGCAATCCAAATTCGCAGGGCGGGGCGAAGTTGGGTTCGTTTGGGTTTGTTTTGACCAAGTGTCCAAAGTGCATTTTTCGCAGTAACTGTTTTTTTCAATTATGGTTATAAAGATTTGACTTTTAAGAAAATTGGGTTCGTTTTGCATTTTTTGTTTATTTTGATTGAAGTTTCCTCTGCGCGCACCGATAGCGCAAGCCGCTCGGGGGCTTTCTAAAATTGATGGGCGATATGAACTTGTCAAAGGACGCATAGAGGGAAAATCTCCCCTCTGTAATTGGACGTAGCTGCGCGATTTTATCGAAAATTCCAGTTGTTCGGGAGATGTGGTTTGGGCTAAGTCGTTATAGCTAAAAGCATAGAAAAGTTTTTAGAAAAATGGGTTTTTGTGTGCAGGTAGGCGCGCTTTTGATTGAAATTGCCCGCTCAAGCGCCGCGGGGGCTTTTAAACATTTATGGCTTGTAGTGCCGGGTGCCCGTGATGGTTTCGTATTGCGTGTAGTTGAGATTCTTTGCTTTGCTCAGAATGACGAGAACGCGGGGTAACCCCCACCCAAAGGACGGGGCTAAATAGCTTGAGATATGGGCGGGTTTTGGTATATTCTGAATTTTAAAAGAATATGAAACAGCTCGGGAGTTAAAATTATGCCCAAGAAAAGATTTTACAGTTTTTTAATATTTATCTGCCTACTTACAATAATCAATTCCACATCGGCTAAATCTTTGAAAGTAAGCAAAGACGGTCGTTTTCTTGTCTATGAGGACGGAAAGCCGTTCTTTTATCTCGGTGATTCAGCGTGGGAATTATTTCATTATCTTAACCGGGATGAAACCGACAAATACCTTTCCGACCGGGCGGAAAAAGGGTTTACCGTTATACAGGCTGTGGTAATTGCACCTGTAGACGGATTAAACACACCAAACGCATACGGTGATGTACCATTAACAGAAAAAAATCCTCTGCAGCCCAACGAAGCATATTTTAAACACGTCGATTACGTTGTCGATAAGGCAGAGTCACTGGGATTATTTATGGGAATGCTGCCCACATGGGGATTTTATTGGAGCTCAAGTAATCCGGAGCGGGTCATCTTTACGTCGGAAAATGCAAGAGCGTTCGGGAAATTTCTCGGCAAGCGTTACAAAAATAAACCAATCATTTGGATTCTCGGAGGTGACCAAAATATTAAAAATGAGTATGAACGCAAGATAATAGACGCGATGGCTTATGGTTTGAAGGAAGGAGATGGAGGTAAACATCTTATCACTTTTCATCCAAGAGGGCCGGGCTTTTCATCGGATTATCTGCATCAAGCCGACTGGCTGGATTTCAATATGTTTCAATCTTCACACGGCGCACATGACCACGATAACGGATTGTTTGCCGAACATGATTACGCATTGGAACCTGCCAAGCCCACTATCGACGGCGAGCCGCGATACGAAACCGTACCAACAGGATTTTATTTCGATGGTTTTAATCGTCAGAACAGATTTGATGATTACGACTGCAGGCAGGCCGCATACTGGTCATTACTGGCAGGAGCATGCGGACATACTTACGGTGATAACAATATTTGGCAAATGTGGGTTCCAGCCCGCGAGCCTATTCTATCAGCGTCGATTCCGTGGTACGAAGCCTTAGACCATCCGGGGGCTTTTCAAATGGGATTATTGCGGAAATTATTTGAATCAAGACCATTCCAGAAGCTTGTGCCTAATCAATCCATTATTAAAGACGGGCCATTGACAGGCGGCGGGAAAATCAGAGCAGCTGTTGCAAGTGACGGCTCGTTTGCGTTTATTTATTCTCCGAGAGGAGAGAAATTCAGCATCGATAAAAGCCTGATTGGCGGTGAAAAAATAAACGAGATTTGGTATGACCCGCGCTATGGAATTGCTTATAAGATACATACGACGGATACGAAAGGGATACAAACGTATACCCCCCCTACATCCGGGAGAGGGAATGACTGGATTTTAATCATCGAAAATGCTGATTTAAATTTCCCTGTTCCTAATACAATAAAGAATTGAATCGGAGATGAGAATGCACAGTAAAAATAAAGTTTTAATCGTCGCGGCAATGTTTATTTTTCTTAATCTGGCAAATTGCTACTGTTATGAAATCCACGAAAGCAACGTTCTCGTCCAACCCAAAAATTATCAGCTGACAGGCGTAAGAAACCTTCTGATAAAAGTATGTTCAGACGATATAATTCAAATTGTGGCATTACCCACAGATTCTATTTCGGCACCCACAAGCCTGATTGTCGATGATGCGAAACTGCAACAAGCTGATTTCAAGATAAAAGAAGACCCGGAAGAGATAATTTTAACTACGAGCAAGCTCAAAGTTGTAATCAATAGCAATAACGGAGAAGTAACAATAAAAAGTATCGACGATGAAATCCTCCTGCAAGAAGGGGCCAGGCAGATTATCCCCGCTGTCGTAATAAATGAAAAGGTGAATAATATCAAGCAGTCTTTTAAATGGGCTGATGATGAGGCTTTGTATGGTTTAGGTCAGCACCAGGAAGGGATATTCAACTGGCGCGGTCGCTATGTCGAATTATTTCAATTTAACACAAGAGCCATTGTGCCATTTTTATTGTCCACAAAAGGTTACGGGATACTTTGGGATAATTACTCATTCAGCAAATTTAACGACACCCGTTACGGTTCATATATTTGGTCGGAAGTCGGCGAATCTATCAGCTACTTTTTTATTTACGGACCCGAACCCGATTGCGTTATCCGGAATTACCGTGAACTTACCGGCACGGCGCCGTTATTTCCTAAATGGGCTTACGGTTATATGCAGTCCAAGGAAAGATATAAAACCCAGCAGGAGATTATAAATGTCGTTAAAGAATACCGCACTCGAAACATTCCCTTAGATACTATTATTCTGGATTGGCAGTATTGGGATGACGGTAATTGGGGTCAAAAAAGTTTCAATAAAGAGCGTTTCCCAGAACCGCAATCGATGATGCAGACGCTTCATTCAAGTTATAATGCGCATTTAATGATTTCAATCTGGCCGAAGATGTCAATCAACTCCCCTGATTACCGTGAAATGAAAAAACATAAAGGATTTCTATATCCTGACGAGAAGAGTCCGTTTTACGACGCTTTTAATCCCGAAGCGCGGGCGCTTTACTGGAAGCAGGCGAATGAAGGTTTGTTTTCCAAAGGGATTGACGCCTGGTGGTGTGACGCAACGGAACCTGAAGTGGGCGGCTGGGACTTTAGCTGTGATGCTTACAAAGTGAAGATGAAACCACAAATTGGATCCGGCGCGCGCTATATGAATGCATACTCGCTTGTTCATTCCAAAGGCATTTACGAAAATCAGCGCAATACAACTGATAAAAAAAGAGTGGTCAACTTGACACGGTCTGCTTTCGCCGGTCAGCAAAAATATGCCACCATCACATGGTCGGGGGATATCGTGGCGAATTGGAATGTATTTAAAAATCAAATTCCGGGTGGATTGAATTTCTGTATGTCCGGTTTGCCATACTGGACTACTGATATCGGCGGTTTTTTTGTTCAGTCTGCAAAAGTGGGCGAGCTCGGCAGGGGCGCTTGGTTCAGAAACGGAGATTTTGACGGCGGTATAGCGGATGATAACTATAAAGAACTTTACGTGAGGTGGTTTCAATTCGGGACGTTCTGTCCGGTATTTCGCTCGCACGGAACAGATATCTCAAGAGAGATATGGCAGTTTGGCGAACCGGGCAGCTGGGCCTTTGATGCCCTGCTTAAGTTTGACAGCTTAAGATACCGTTTGATGCCTTATATATATTCTATGGCATGGAAAGTAACGAGCGACGGCTACACCCTGATGCGGGGCCTTATTATGGATTTCAGACAAGACCCTCACGTATTTGAAATAGATGACCAGTTTATGTTCGGACAGTCTATTCTGGTTAATCCTGTTACCGAACCCAAACAAACATTCCGGAAGGTTTATCTGCCTATAGGTTCGGGCTGGTATAATTTCTGGACCGGAAAAAAATATTCCGGAGGACAAACAATAGCCGTTCCAACTCCCATTGATGAGATACCAATATTTATAAAAGAAGGATCCATTTTACCACTGGGACCTTCTGTTCAATATGCATCTGAATCCAATAATCCTATCGAGTTAAGAATTTATCCCGGTGCCGATGGCAAATTCGCTTTGTATGAAGATGAAAATGACAATTACAATTACGAGAAGGGTTTTTATTCTATTATCGAATTTAAATGGGATGATAAAAATCGAAAATTAGTAATTGATGAAAGAAAAGGGGACTTCCCCAATATTGTCGAAGCGAGAAATTTTCGTGTCGTCCTGGTCAGCGAGAGCAGTAGAAACGGAGTAGATACAGATATGAATCCAGCAAAAATTATTCATTATGATGGGAAGAAAAAAATAGT
>CAYXUW010000010.1:0-7898 GCA_964468375.1 uncultured Pirellulales bacterium
GCCGATGGTGGGCTTATCAAAGAACAAACCGAGATGTGCTGCGAGGCCGAGACGCCGCGGATGAGCTATGCCCTGACCGTCAATGATAAACACGTCCGGTTCTTGTTTGAGCTTTTCGACTGCAGCAAGACAGACGGGAGCTTCGCGAAAAGACAGCAATCCCGGGATATACGGGAAAGCGACCTTCTGTGATGCCGTTGTCATTTCGATTTGCTTAAAACCAGGCAGACTTAGAACAACTGCGCAGGCGATTATTCGCTTTTTGTCCTTGCTGAAGGCACAATCGAGGCCGGCTATGATTTCGGGTTTGCTTTTTAATCTGGTTTGCTGCACTTTTTCGCTTAGCTGTTTTTGCAGAGCTATCGCCTGAGAATAAGACAGGTTCCAGTTATGCAGCTTTTTTATACGCATATTTACCACAGCCCCTGCCTGTGTGGGGATAAAAAGAGCTGAAAACATTTTACCTTTTTGCGGCGTTTTGTTACAATCATTAGTTTGCATTACTGCGTATTTTTCGCAGGAAAGCTACTTTTAGTGATAAAAGATAACTATGGCTGAACGAGCAGAAAAAGCGATTAAGGTTACCGGGGCGGCGGAACACAACCTCAAGAACATCAATTTGAGTATTCCGCGGGACAAATTGGTGGTGATTACCGGCATTTCCGGCTCCGGCAAAAGCTCTCTGGCTTTCGATACCATTTACGCCGAGGGCAGAAGGAAATATGTAGAATCACTTAGCGCGTATGCCCGCCAGTTTCTTGAGCAGATGCAGAAACCGGCGGTCGCGGACATTACAGGTCTGCCTCCCACTATCGCAATCGAGCAGCGCAGCGCCAGCAGTAATCCGCGTTCGACGGTGGCGACTACTACTGAAATCTATGATTATTTCAGACTGCTTTTCGCTCGTGTGGGTCAGCCGCACTGCTGGGTCTGCGGCAGAGAGATTACAAGCCAGCATTCGTCGCAGATAGTCGAGTCGATACTCAACCGTCCGGAAGGCACGAAAATCCAGATTTGCGCACCTTTGGTTCGCGGCAAAAAAGGTGAGCACAAAGACGTTTTCACAGGCATACAGCGACAGGGCTTTGTGCGTGTGCGGGTTGATGGTGAGATTTACGATTTGAAGAATGTGCCGTCTTTGAATAAAAACAAAAAGCACGATGTCGCAGCAGTTGTTGACAGGTTGATTATCAAAGATTCCGTTCGCGTTCGGCTGGCTGATTCGGTGGAAACTGCGCTGAAACTGGCCGAGGGAATAGTTCTGGTGTTGGTGCAGAAGCCGGCGACGGACAAGAAAAGTGGCGGAGACGGCAAATGGAAGGAAGTTGTCTACAGTGAAAAGTTCGCTTGTCCCAAGCACCCGCAGGCATCTCTTGAGGAGCTTTCGCCGCGGCTTTTCAGCTTTAACAGCCCGTACGGTGCCTGTAAGAGTTGCGACGGGCTCGGGACGATTCTGGAATTCGACCCTGATTTAATCGTACCCGACAAGAGTGTTTCGCTGGAGCACGGTGCTGTTGAGGCGTGGCGCAAAGGCGGCAAGAGAATGAATATTTATTACAACCGCCTTATTAAAAAATTCTGCAGGAAGGTGGGAATCAGCAAATCGATTCCATTCGAGCAGATACCTGAGTGCATAAAAGGGATTTTGCTGTATGGCACAACAGCGGCCGACGTGAAAGATTACGGTTTTCGGTTTGAGGGAGTTATTCCTAATCTTACCCGGCGGTGGAAAACAACCAGCAGTGAGTACGTTAAGGCCCGGCTGCACAGTTATTTCGGCGAACTACCCTGCCAAAGCTGTAAGGGTGCTCGGCTTAGGCCCGAGGCCGTTGCTGTTACAGTTGGGGGTAAAAACATACATCAACTGGCCTCATTAAGTATCGGAGAGGCGCAGGAGTTTTTCAATAAATTGGAATTGAGCGAAGAGCGGGCGATGATTGCTTCTCAGATATTAAAGGAGATAAACGCACGGTTGCAGTTTATGGTCGATGTCGGAATCGGCTATCTGACACTGGACAGAAAGAGCAGCACTCTTGCCGGAGGTGAGGCACAGCGAATTCGCCTAGCCACGCAGGTCGGCAGCGGCCTTGTCGGGGTTTGCTATGTGCTCGACGAGCCGACGATAGGTCTGCACAAGCGGGATAACAACCGATTACTGGGTATACTTAAGCGGCTTAGCAAGCTCGGCAATACGGTTTTGGTCGTGGAGCACGATGAGGACATTATTAAAAGTGCCGGCCATATTATTGATATTGGCCCGGCGGCGGGCGCGCACGGCGGCGAGGTGGTTGTTCAGGGTGATTTTGAGGACATTGCGAGGTGTTCGGAGTCACTTACAGGGGAGTATCTAAGCGGGAAAAAGAAAATAGCCCTGCCGCTGAAAAGAAGGAATTACAATCTTAGAAAATGTGTCGAGGTAAAAGCTGCTGCGGAGAATAATCTTAAAAAAATCGACGTGAGGTTTCCACTCGGTGTGTTCATTTGCGTAACGGGAGTTTCCGGCTCGGGAAAGAGCACTTTGGTGAGCCAGATTTTGTTAAGGGCATTGAAGCGCCGGCTCTACAGTTCCCGCGAAAAGCCGGGTAAGCACAAGACTATCCTCGGAACGTCGCAGATAGATAAGGTCATAGAAATAGACCAGTCGCCGATTGGCAAAACACCTAGGAGCAATCCTGCGACTTATACCGGAGTGTTCGATTTGATAAGAAAACTGTTTTCGATGACGAGAGAGGCGAAGATTCGCGGCTACAAATCAGGACGATTCAGCTTTAACGTCAAAGGCGGGCGCTGTGAACACTGCAGAGGGCAAGGAACAAAGAAAATAGAAATGCATTTTTTGCCGGATGTTTATGTAGAGTGTCAGGCGTGCCGGGGCAAACGGTATAATCCAGAGACACTGCAGGTTACTTACAAGGGCAAAAATATCGCTGATGTTCTCGATATGAGAATTGAGGAGTCGCTGGAGTTTTTCGCCAACTTCCCGAAAATTATGCGTATATTGCGGACGCTCAACGATGTCGGGCTGGGTTATATGCAGCTGGGTCAGTCATCGACTACGCTTTCCGGCGGTGAGGCCCAGCGGGTGAAGCTGGCCGCTGAATTAGGAAAGGCCGCTACCGGGCACACTTTTTATCTGCTTGATGAGCCGACAACAGGGCTGCACTTTGCCGACATTCACAACCTGCTGAATGTGCTAGGCCGACTGTGCGATATGGGTAACACCGTGGTGGTAATAGAGCATAATCTTGATGTTATCAAGATGGCCGACTATATAATAGACCTCGGCCCGGAGGGCGGCGAGACCGGTGGCGAGGTGGTCGTTGCAGGCAAGCCCGAGGAAATTATTAAGAACAAAAAAAGTTATACAGCTAAATATCTGGCAGGTAAACTGAAAGCTGATAAGAAAAAACGATAAGGATTTTCAATGATTTCTCCCGCACTTAAATGGGTCGGCGGCATAGACGGCTTTTTGGAGGTTATAGACCAGCGACTATTGCCCGGCGAGCTTGTCAAGCGGCAGTGCCGAGATACTGAACAACTCTACGAAGCGATTAAAACACTTACTGTTCGCGGAGCACCGGCAATAGGTGTGGCTGGTGCTTATGGGCTGGTTTTGGCTGTGCAGAATCTTGACGCCAAATGCTCAATGGATGATGCGCTTGAAGGTCTTAGAAACGCTGCTGATTATCTTGGCTCGTCGCGTCCGACGGCGGCGAATCTGTTCTGGGCGCTGGACAGGGTTAGAGCTAAGGCCGAGGATTTTGTTGCCGCTGCTAAAGCAGAGGAGAATTTGCGAGAACTGCAGGAGCTTGTTTTAAGTGAGGCGAATGCAATTTGTCAGGAAGATGTGGATATGTGCCGGCAAATAGGGGAGAACGGTGAGCGGTTTATCAAGGAAGGCGCGGGTATTTTGACGCACTGCAACGCCGGCGCATTGGCGACAGCCGGGCAGGGAACGGCTCTATCGGTAATATTCGAGGCGCATAAGAAAGGCAGGAAGCTTAAGGTCTACGTCGATGAGACGAGGCCGTTATTGCAGGGAGCTCGACTGACTGCCTGGGAGCTGAAGCATGCCGGTATCGATGCGGTGGTTATCTGTGATAGTATGGCGGGGTGGCTGATGAAGCAGGGCAAAATCGGCGCGGTGCTCACCGGAGCCGACCGGATTGCGGCGAACGGGGACGCAGCTAATAAAATCGGCACTTACAGCTTGAGCGTTCTTGCGAGAAAGCACGGTATACCTTTTTATATCGCTGCGCCTTCCAGCACGTTTGATTTGGATATCAAAAGCGGCGGGCAAATACCGATTGAGCAGAGAGCGGCTGAAGAGGTTCGGTTTTCTGGAGGCAGGCAGATAGTCCCAGACGGAGTGGAGGTTTATAATCCTGCGTTCGATGTAACGCCCGCGGAGAATATCACGGCTATAGTTACCGAGAGAGGGGTGATGGAAAAACCCACGCCGGAGAAAATAGCTGAACACTTCAAATCGAAGAGGGACGGTTAATTTACGGCGATGACGTCGTTGAGCTCTGGGACTTTTTCGCGGAGGATTCTTTCGATGCCGGCTTTCATAGTCATCGTAGCGCCGGGACAGCCCTGGCAGGCGCCGCGCAGCCGCAGTTTAACATTTTTATCGTTGTCTGTTTCTACCAGCTCGACATCTCCGCCGTGACTCTGCAGAGCTGGCCGAATGACAGAATCAAGCATGTCTTTGACCTTTTGCTCGAAGGTTTGCTCCGTGTTGGTTTCGCCGCAGCCACAGTGTTCGCACATAAGGAATCTCCTAATATTTGTTAGCAATCTTATTATAACGGCGATTTTTCTTTAAGCCAGCTATTTTTTTTACGAGCTGAAATTGGGTTCTTGCTCCGCTCAAGCGCCGCGGGGGCTTTTTTAATTGGGTTTACTCCCGCTCAAGCGCCGCGGAGGCTTTTAAATTGGGTTCGATTGGCTTTGAATTGGGTTTGTTTTAAGTAGTAGATAGTCATTAGTATTTTGTCTTTACTTGTTGATATTACTGAAGTTATAGCAATTGGGGCGTTTTGAAAATTGGCTTTGTTTTGCATAATTTGTTCATTTTGATTGATTGAACCCCAGCGCGCGGCAGGGGCGCAAAGCCATCGAAGGCTTTTTGAAAGCGGATGGTTGTATTAACGTGTCAAAGAACGTTCCGAGCACCGTTAAGGGTGGTAAGTTCCAGTTCTTTTTTTGGTGCTAAGAAAGTTTGGGGGGATTTGGGCTTGAGTAGTCGTAATAGTATCTCCTAAAAAAAGACCTTCTCTCTATAATTGGATGAACCTGCGCGATTGATGCGAAAAAGCAGAGCTTTTTCGGGAACGAAAATGTTGTAAATACTTATACGGAGTGGAGTAAAAAAATTTTGAGAAAAATAGATTTTTACGACTGACTACCTGCGCAAATGATTGATTTATACCCCGCTGCCGCGCCCGCGGGGGCTTTTTAAA
Organism: uncultured Pirellulales bacterium; assembly: GCA_964468375.1. Taxonomy (GTDB): domain Bacteria; phylum Planctomycetota; class Phycisphaerae; order Sedimentisphaerales; family Anaerobacaceae; genus CAYXUW01. The sequence continues at coordinate 5,466 of CAYXUW010000010.1, forward strand.
AAAGGTTGTGGGGGATTGGGAAATGGGATAAAATTGGTGGGAGCGATGGCGGAGATAAAGCATAGCGGGAGTTAATAAAATGAAGCCGAAAAACGAAATGCCCAAAGATGGAACCGGAGGCCGGTTAGAACTGGATAGAAAGCTTTTAGCACCCTGCGGTATGAACTGCGGCTTTTGCCTGGGTTACAAGAAAGAAAAAACTCCATACTGCCCCGGATGTTTCGCCCACAAAGGACAACCGTATTGGGGTGAATGCAAGCTATACGCCTGCGCTGCCAAACACGAGGTCGAGCACTGCGGACTCTGTGAAGATTTCCCCTGTGACTTCTTTGTAGGTTATTTTACAGGCGCCCCTGATAATCTGCGGGGTCAACGGGACACCATATTCAGGGTCGGTCTTTTGACCTATCGAAAGAAAACCAGCACAGAAAAATACCTTGAAATGGTCAAAAAGCTAAAAGGATATATCGAAAAATTCTAAATTTCATCGCCGATGAGCATCGGAGCATTTACCGATAAAAACCACCAGCCGACGAACGGCGAAATTTCCGGAGCCATTGGCCCGATGCTACCGGTCTGGCAATTGCTCGTAAAGCTTATCCGTGAAAACTACGCCGTCCAGGAGGATTTCAAGTTTTTGTACGGAAAGAAGTATGGATGGGCATTGCGGTTTCGAATAAAGGGAAAGCTGCTGACATCGCTTTATCCCACCCAAAATGGTTTCACTGTTCAAGTTATTCTCAGTCCGGCAGCTATTGAGCGGGCTCAGCATATGAAGCTTGGTAATAACGTGCGACAAGTGATTGCAAAAGCCCGCCCTTATCCTGAAGGAAGATGGTTATTTGTCCCTGTCGAGTCAAAGAGCGATATTCGAGACATTCAACGTCTTTTGGCGATGAGGAGTGAAACAAAGCACCTTTAAGCGCCCCATTCAGGCGCCGCGGGGGCTTTTAAAAAAGGTTGTGGGGGATTGGGAAATGGGGCTTTTTAAACATGAAGTTGGTGTTGGTTCCGGAGGCCGCGAGTGAGGAGCGTTAGTATTACGCAGCCCCGACCTATTGCTTCAATAGGTGCGGGATGAAGTAAAATGGGAAGATGGCCGAACCGGAGGCACCAAAAGCAACAAAGCTTGCTCTTGAAAAAAATATCTTGAAAATTTATGCAGATTTTTGTAAAATTATAGAACTTAAGAGGAGAAAATCATGCTTTTGAAGCGTCTAAACGGGAAATCTCAGAGAAGAAAGATTGGAGGAACTTTTAAATATATTGCGGCAGCAGGATTCGCTTCTGTTTTGATTGCTTTTGGTGTGTCGGCAAATGAAGCAGATATTAATAAGGATGGTCTGGTTAACTTCAAAGACTATACGCTACTGGCAAATGACTGGCAAGAGAGTGGTCCGAACCTTCCCGGAGATATTCATAAAGACAATTTGGTGGACTATAATGATTTGGGGATATTATCAGGAAACTGGTTAGACGATGTGGTTGAATGGATTAGAATATACGGCGGTTCCCGTAAAATGTACGAGGGCTGCTGCGGTGAATATGCCAATTCAGTAGCGCAAACAAGCGATGGGGGTTATATAACTGCAGGTTTCATCGGAACCTATTATGCATGCGGTCCTTGTGGTGATAATGAAGGCTACGTGATTAAATTCGATCCAAACGGTTATGCGGAATGGGATAGAACTTACGGCTACGAGTTATTTGATATAGAACAAACAACAGATGGCGGATATATAGGGGCAGGAACTGACCCTTATGGGGCTTTTTATATTTTAAAATTAGATTCTGATGGAGATGTAGAGTGGGATGCAACATATGGGCAAAAAATATATCATTGGAACTCTGCACGATCAATTCAACAAACATCAGACGGCGGATATATTGTTGCTGGTGATACTGAAGGGAATAATGACGATGCAGATGGTTATATAGTAAAGACAGAGCCTGACGGAAATTTAGAGTGGGATAGAACATTTGGCGGTGAGTATGGTGACTATGCCCATGAGGTTCAACAAACATCAGACGGCGGATATATAGTAGGAGGGGCTACAAATATCGGCGGCTGGAAGGCATATATATTAAAGTTATACCCTAACGGGGATACAGAATGGGATAGGAATTATAGCGGCACATCTGCGATATACTCTATTCAACAAACAACAGACGGCGGATACATAGCTACACGCGGTAATGGTCATACATTAAAACTATTCTCTAACGGAGATGTAGAATGGGAGAGGCCATATGGCGGAGGGGGAAACGGCAGCATTAGGCAAACATCAGATGGTGGGTATGTAAGTATAGGTGTTTCTACTATTTTTAAACTAGACGCTAATGGCGACATAGAGTGGGAAAGGGCGTGTGGAGGTATTGGCTATTCAATCGAACAAACAACAGATGGAGGATATATCGGAGCAGGTTATATAA
>CAYXUW010000010.1:7908-26390 GCA_964468375.1 uncultured Pirellulales bacterium
TCCGTCTCCCTGCAACTGTTACGATTATGTTCATCTTATTAAGCTTGTGAATAATTGGCTGTAATTTCTACGTAGTGCTGGCGTATGCCCGCGAGTCGGAAACAAACAATAAGTGTGCCGAAGGCATACAAAAAAATAAGTATCCGAGCAGAAGGCAGAACAAGCAAAATGGGTCCCCGACAGAAAAGCAAGTAAACAGCAATCGAGGATCTTCGCTGCGCTACGAGAGGCGGAACGAGCAAAATTTAAGAGCTGCCGAGGTTAACGGTTTTCCCCGAGGGCGGAATCCTTTTCGATTACTTTCTTTGCCTGCTCTTTTTTGAATTCGGCGAGCTTTTCGGCGAGCTTTTCATCGGACAGTGCTAAAATCTGCACGGCCAGGACGGCCGCGTTTTTTGCGCCCGCTTTTCCAATAGCCACAGTCGCTACCGGCACGCCCGGCGGCATTTGAACGGTACTCAAAAATGCGTCAACCCCCTCCAGGCCGGAACTTGAAACCAGCGGCACGCCGATGACCGGCAGTATTGTTCTGCTCGCCAGGGCGCCGGCTAAATGTGCGGCCATACCGGCCGCCGCGATTATTACCTTTATTCCGTCTTTGGAGGCGTTGGCTGTAAACTCGTCGGCGATATCCGGCGTCCGGTGTGCCGAGATTATCCGCACGACCGGCTCAATTCCGAAATCGCCGAGGGTGTCGATACAGCTTTGCATAACCTCCATATCGCTGTCGGAGCCCATCACGACCGCTACAGCGCTGTTCTTTTCAGATGCCATTGATTTCTCTCGAGCTTAAGGTTAAAATGTTCTTCTGAATTCGATATAAATAATAACAGCGAGGGGCCTGATATGCAAACAAGAAAACCGATAGTTGCAGGCCAGTTCTACCCCGGCAGGGCCGATTCCTGCATTGCCGAAATCGAGCAATGCCTCAGTGAATATAAATTGCCGGAAACTTTGCCCGAAACGATAGCCGCCGGTGTCGTTCCGCACGCCGGCTGGACTTTCAGCGGCGGTTTGGCGGCGATGGTGTTTTCGGCGATTAAAAAACGCCACGAAAATGTTGATACCTTTGTGATATGCGGGGCAGCTCACAGCTACTTCGGGGCGCCGGCTGTGTATGATAAGGGCAGCTGGTTGACGCCTTCGGGAGAGATGAGAATCGACGAGGAATTGGCCGATGCCGTGCTGAGAAGCAGGGCCGCAGTCAGTGACGCCAAAGCCCACGGATATGAGCACAGCATAGAGGTGCAGGTCCCGTTCATCCAGCATTTATTTGCTGATGCGCAAATCCTGCCGATTTTGACCCCTCCGAACGAGCAGGTAATTTCATTGGGCGATTGTTTGGGTGACATTATAAAGCAGCAGCAGAAAAAGATTGTCTGCATCGGCTCAACCGACCTGACCCATTACGGCCCGCGTTACGGATTTACCCCGATGGGGACGGGCGAAGACGGCCTAAAATGGGCGAGCGAGGTTAACGACAAAGAGTTTATTGATTTAGCCCTTAAGCTCGATGCGGCCGGCCTGCTCGCAAGCGCCGCCGAGAATATGAACGCCTGCGGCCCGGGTGCGGTGGCCGCGGTAGTTTCCGCCGCTAAAAAGCTCGGCAAAACAGAAGGCCTGCTGCTTGCCCATACCAACAGCAATGAAATTATGCTGCGAAAAATGGGGGCCTCAAGCGCCGAAGCCGTCGGCTATGCAGCGATAGTATTCTAAAAAGGCGCAATCTGCTTATGTCAATCGAATGGTTTGGAAATGCTGTAATTTATCAAATATTGATAGACCGCTTTGCGGGATATAAATCTACTCAATGGGACACACCGGATTTTTTAGGGGGAAATATACGAGGGATAATCGAGAAGCTCGATTACATTAAAGATTTGGGGGTAAACACCATCTGGATTTCTCCCTTTAATAAAACGAGTGCCTATCACGGTTATCATATTACGGACTTTTATAAAGTAGAGCCCCATTTCGGCAGCGAGCAAGACCTAAAAGACCTGATTAATGAAGTCCATACAAGGGGTATGAAAATAATTACGGACTTTATCCCTAACCATTGTTCCAATCAACACCCTTTTTTTCTTGATGCCCAAAACAACGAAGACAGTATTTATGTGGATTGGTTTTACTTTAAGAAATGGCCCGACAACTATTTATGCTTTCTTAGTTTTAAAGAGCTGCCGAAGCTCAATCTGGATAACGACCAGGCGCGCAAACATATTATCGATGCGGCTAAATATTGGCTAAGTTTCGGAATCGACGGCTACCGACTCGACCACTGTATCGGCCCTAAGCACGAATTTTGGAAAATCTTCCGAGAGGAAATAAAAGCTGATTACCCAAACTGCGTTCTCATCGGCGAAGCCACCTTAATGGGAGTAAAGCTTAAGGAGCTGCGGACAATAAACACCAAAAGAAAATATATACACTACCTCGGAGACCGGGCGCTGGATATGCTTTTTGAAGAATATATCGGTGAGCTTGACGGCGTTCTCGATTTCAGGTTCCAGAGCATTCTCCGCGATTTTGCCGCCGGCAAGGTTACGAAAGACAAAGCCCTTATTAGACTGCGGAAACACTACGAGAAGTTTCCGCCGGATTTTTATCTCGCATCGTTTCTCGATAACCACGATATGGACAGGTTCCTTTATACCTGCCGCGGCGACAAGGAATTATTAAAAGAATCAGCCAAGATACAGTTTTCGATTAACCAGCCGAAGATTATATATTACGGAACTGAAGCGGGTATGGCCCAGGAAAAGGCAATCGGCGAGTGTGGCGATAACGGCGACCTTCAGGCACGTGCCCCGATGGAATGGGATAATCCCGATAAGGACCTGCTGGAGTTTTACAGGAAAGTTATAACTAACGGGACTTGAAAGCCAACGGTCGGATTCGAACCGACAACCACTGGTTTACAAAACCAGAGCTCTACCATTGAGCTACGTTGGCATTTGAGGAAATGATAATAAAAATCCGCCCCTCAGTCACGCATTTTCTCGGCGAATTGTAATGCCCTTGCATCTTGCGTCCTCAGCGGCTATTATTAGCCGGACACTATGATAAACCCTGCAGCAGAAAAGGAGTTCACTAATGCCGGTAGTTCGCTGTGCGAATAATCCTGTAATCGAACCCGCAGACATCAAGCCCTCGAGCGACGGTTTTGAGGTTGTCGGCGTATTTAACCCCGGCGTCGCGCGTTTAAAAGACGAGACTATTCTGCTGCTCCGTGTAGCCGAACGCCCGGTTAGCTCAAACCCGGATATAGTCTTGGCCGCCGTTTATGATATTGCCAAAGGCGCTATCGTCTTCAAAGAGTTTTCAAAAAACGACCCGCAAAACGATTTTTCTGACCCGCGGCTAATCATCCAGCCGACAAAAACTTTCCTGACGTCAATCTCACATTTAAGGCTGGCAAGAAGCTCCGACGGCGTAAATTTCAAAATTGATGATGTCCCCACAATCGTTCCCGAGAATGATTACGAGGCCTTCGGGCTCGAAGACCCGAGAATTGCGCTCATTGACGGGGTGCATTACATCACCTATGTCGCCGTTTCTGCTCTTGGCGTAACGACCTGTTTGATATCGACTGAGGATTTCAAATCTTTCCGGCGTCACGGTGCTATCTTCTGCCCCGATAATAAAGACGTGGCGATTTTTGCCGGTAAGGTTGGAAACAATTTCTATGCTCTGCATCGGCCGTCTTCCTCTCTTTTCAAGAATAATCAAATTTGGCTCGCAGAATCCTGCGACCTGATGTGCTGGGGAAACCACCGTGTTTTTCTGGAGACCCGTCAGGGAATGTGGGACGAAACAAGAATCGGCGCGAGCGCAGTCCCTTTCCAAATCGACCGGGGCTGGCTCGAAATCTATCACGGAGCCGACAGAAACAACCGTTATTGCCTCGGGGCTGCACTGCTGGACAGCCGACAGCCCTGGAAAGTCCTTGCGAGGTCGCGAGACCCAATTCTTCAGCCGCAGGCCGATTATGAAATCAAGGGCTTCTTCGGGAACGTCGTATTCAGTTGCGGCCTGCTCTATGAAGAAGAGAAACTGAAGATTTATTACGGCGTTGCCGATACCGCCGTTTGTTTCGCGGAACTGCCGCTGCAGGATGTCCTTGACAATTTAAATTTGTAATTTCAAGTTTTTCGGCTCTTTTAACATCCGCTATTCTCTTGCTATTAGCGGCGGCGTTTAGTATTTTGGCACGCTATGGCTGTTTGGCCCTCACAGCACGGACGCAAAGCGGGATTGCTTTCGCTGGTTAGCCGTCTTCACGGCCTTCTGGCTCCGCGCGCATACAGCGTAATTATGTTTGGCGCTTTATTCTGCACGCTCGCCGTGAAACTTTTCCATGCCTGGCGCATTGAACTGCTCGGCGAATACTTTCGCTGGATACTAACCGATATAGCCGTCCTATTAGGCATAGAAGTCATCCTGGCACTGCTTTGTTACCACTGGCCTCGCAAGTGGTTAATCCGAACAGCTTGCATTTGCGCCGCCGTTGTATGCACCTGGTCGGTTATGAATGCCGGCTGGTTGATAAGAACGGGAACGCAAATTCTTCCGACCGTTCTGCTGCCGCTGGTTCGCGACCCCGTAAACGCATTATATATCATCGGTATCAATCTCAAAAAAATGCCCGCCGCCGCCGTAATCCTGCTCGGCCCGAGCGCTATTGCCCTTGCGTTTTTCTTTACCGTTTTGGCAAGGCCGGTGCCGCCGAGATACAATCGAAAGAACTTCGCCGTTAAAATCGCAGTTTCCGTTCCTGTTATTATCATTACCCTCTTTGCTTCCCTGGCCTTTCGCGCTAAGGGGTCTCCTTCGATTGCCTCACAGGGGCTGCGATATAATTGCCAGTTGAGGGCTGTAACATCTTTAATTTTTTACGAGTCCGTTCGATTGACAAAAGCTGATTTGGCGAACGCCCAAAGGGAAATCCCCGCCTTTGATAAGATTCAAATTTCAAAGAAGCGGTCTGTAAATCATAATGTTGTTCTCGTCGTTCTTGAGGGGATACAGTACAGATACACTTCGCTTTATGACAGGCATAATCAATTGACGCCGTATCTCGCCTCTCTGGCTGAACAGGGCGCCGAATTTACAAACACCCGATCCACACTCACGCACACAACGAAGGTTTTGTTCAGTCTTCTGACCGGCCGGTTCCCGTCCGTCTCGCAGGATATTGTAGAAACCGTTCCTGTAGAAATTCCCTACGCGTCAATGGCAACAATCCTGAAAGATAACGCCGGTTTCCGCACTGCTTTTTTCCAGTCTGCAAAGGGAAACTTCGAATCCCGCCCCGGCTTAGTTCACAATCTCGGATTCGATAAATTCTGGGCAAGAGAAGACTCGAACGACACCGATATTTTCCTCGGCTACCTTGCCTCAGACGAATTCGCTATGCTGCAGCCGATAGTCGAATGGATAAAAGCCGGCGATGGCCCTTTTTTTCTGGCACTTATGCTTTCGGTTACGCATGACCCATATGAAGTTCCGCAATGGTTTGCGAAACCCGCGGAAGAACCTCTCGATAGATATAAACAGACAATCCGCTATACAGATAAATTCATAGCTGCACTTGATGTGGAGCTTGCCAAGTTAAATCTTACGAACGAAACCATTTTTTGCGTTATAGGAGACCACGGCGAAGCGTTCGGCGAGCACGGCCTGCTTGGACACGAGAGAATCGCCTTTGATGAAAACCTTAGGATACCGTTTTGTTTGCGGGCGCCGTTTCTCATTAGACCGATGACTAAAATTAGTCAGCCCGTCAGCTCCATCGATTTGACGCCGACATTGTTGGCTCTGCTAGGTTTCGACACGCAGGCCACTGCTTTTGATGGGGTAAATGCCCTCGACAACATATCCGACGACCGGAAAGTTTATTTCTCCGGATGGCTCAGCGAGAGCCCTGCCGGGTTCGTAAAGCAAGACCGAAAGTTTATATACTATCCGACCGACAAAAAGGTCTCCGTTTATGACTTGCGCACGGACCCCGCTGAATTGTCTCCGATAGAGCTGTCGGAGCAGCACGGGATAGGAATCGCGGAAGACGTCCTCTCCTGGCGGGAGGGCACTATTTTTCTGCCTGAGCAGAGGCGGCTCGGTGAAAAGATACTGTTCGGCACTTGGTTGTGCCGGTGGCACAACCGAATTGCATCCACAAAATATCAACCGGCATCAGAAGACTGACTTACATTCGTCAAATAGCGAATATTCAATGTTCATTTTGTAGGAGGTGATGTTGTTTTTTGTAAACATAGAACAAATCTTGCTGTCTTTTAAGGCTTTATGGGACCTTTGTGTGTAAAGACGGGCTAAATGGGCAAGCTCGGCGTTGAAAAAAACCAACACGCTGTCGAAACTCGACACTCACCCACTTCATAATACCGGATGCGGGCAGGGATATAACCGCTTATCTTGCAGATTGTTAAACCGGACCGTTCACTTCTTCTGCTTTATTTTTTCTTGTTGGCACATTCTTTGCATATAGTTCTATTTAAATTTATAAGTCGGACGTTGTTATTTGACAAAATGATATTGGGCGGGACCTCAATAACCTGTTATTAAATAAGGAGGGAAACCCCGCCCGATTTAAAAATCTCAGAATTAATCTGTCGACGGCAGATTAATTTTGTTAATTTATTACGGAGCCGTGCCGGAGGAGGGCGACTCCGTTTTCTTTTGTTTTGGGGCAGGCCCGTTAGCTTACTATGCTTGCTCAGGGCAAGCCGGTTGGCGGCACTTCAGCTAATTCTGAGGCACTAAGTGAAGGCGACGTCGAGAATCATCATAACTACAAATCCCAGGATAGTTCCGGCGGTGGCTAAATCTGTGTTATTATTTCGCTGGGATTCGGGGATAACTTCTTCAACAACGACGAAAATCATAGCACCGGCGGCGAAGGCGAGGGCGTAGGGCAGGATAGGTTCAGCCAGCAAGACAGCAGCAGCTCCGGCTACGGCGGCTACGGGTTCAACTATGGCGGACAGCTGGCCGAACCAGAAACATTTTAAGCGAGACATACCTTCCCTGCGGAGGGGGAAGGAAACGGCAAAGCCCTCAGGGAAGTTCTGAATTCCTATTCCGATGGCTAAAGCGACAGCAGCAGCCAGGGAGGCGGAAGGAAATCCTGCGGCGACAGCGCCGAAGGCGACGCCCACAGCCAGACCTTCGGGGATATTGTGCAGTGTTACAGCAGTGATAAGTAAAGTGCTGCGATGCCAGGAGGTTTTGATTCCCTCGGCCTGTTCTATGGGGAAGCCGATATGAAGATGCGGCAGGATTTTATCGATTAATCTTAGGAAGATGGTTCCCAGGAGGAATCCGGCGGCGGCGGGTACCCAGGGGGCGATGCTGTGGTCCTTGGACATTTCTATTGCGGGAGCCAGCAAAGACCAGAAGCTTGCGGCAATCATAACTCCGCCGGCGAAGCCGAGCGTCGAGTCGAGAATTTTTTGCGACATTTTTTTGGTTGTAAAGACAATGGCGGCGCCTAAAGCCGTGACGAACCAGGTAAAAATTCCGGCAATGAGGGCCTGTATGACAGGGTTTATATTTTCAATCGAGTTTAACATATTCGCTATTGTGTGAATTGTACGGCGTTTTCTTATTGATACAATGGTTATTTTGTCTGTCGGTTAATGTTTGGAAAAGCCGGTGGTCTTTGCCGGCGATTAAATGGCAGATTTCGGCATGGCCCTTGACAGCACACCGTTCTGCATCAACGAGCACTTTTAATATTGCCTCGGCGTCTGCAGGGTCTTTGGGCAGATTGGCCGGAGGGCAGGCGGACATATCGTGGAACTCTTTCATACAGTTGCGAGGCTGAGCCGAATATCGTGCCGTGACATAAAGCGCAGAATACAAAAGTGAGCTGTGTACTGCCCTTAATAGTTAAACGGTATTTTTCATAGACCGCAAAAACCAAGCCAAGCAAGGAGCGCTCCTGCTATTATCAAGATGACCGCCCAGAGCAGGAAGAGCTTTTTCATCTGGCTGTCGAATATCTTACACATTTTAATCATCGCATTCGGCATAATTATTAGGAGCACTCCTTTAATGAGCGCGGCCCAACCAAGGATGGTGATAATAACCGTCCAGTCGTTTGCGACCCAGATGTTATGGAAGGTTACGAGCAGGAATCCAACGGCCATTGAAATAAGTCCGCTTAAGTAGACGGCCGGCGGATGTTCCGAAAGCGCCGCCAGCAGATTTCTGTAGAATGAGGGGTTGATAAGAACACCAATGCCGACAGCCAAGTAGACAATACCCAGGATCTGAAAGATTTGAGCGTCTGTCATTTTATTTCTCCTTAAATAATTGACGCCATTTTTGCATCGCTGATTTGTTTTTTTTATTGTCGCACAGTTTTGCGGGTATGGCAATATAAAATTTTGCTGTTATTGCATCGGCGGTCGGGGTAATAAAGGTTGCGAAATGTGCGGTTTTGGGGTATAATATGGACAGTATTCGGGAGATAATCGAATGAGGCCAGCAAAAAAATGGTTATTAGCGGTTGTTTTTCTTTTGCCGGTTCTGCTGGTTTTTAGAATGGGGCTGCTTTTAATAGCTGAGCCGCAGATAACGGTCGATTACGCGGCTGAATATAACCGGACATGCCGACCGCCAAATTACGACCCGGCTGAGAACGCTGCACCGTATTATCAGAAGGCGTTTGAAGCGTTTGTTTTTATGCCGGACGAATTGCGCAAGCCGTTTGCGAACTGGCCGGGTGATTTCGATGACAGGGAGCTTGCGCTGCTTGAGAAATGGGTGGATTTGAATTCGCAGGCCTTCGAGCACTTTAAAGCCGCGGTGTGCAAGCCCTACTGCTGGCTGGAGAGGCGGACGAGCGAAGCAGACAATATGTTCGGTATTAAGCTTCCTGAATTAATATTATTTAGTAATTTGAACAGGGCGTTGCTTTGGGATGCGAAGCTGAGAGCGGAGAATGGAGATTTTAAATCTGCGTTCGAGGATATTGTCGATTGCTACAGGGCGACCTACCATAAATGCTGTCCGCGTTTGTTTCTGGCGACACAGCACACAGGTCTTGGTGTTAGAAGCAGTGTTATCCGCAATGCTTTCGTTATTCTTGATAGAACGGAGATGGACAGTGAGGATTTGGAATTTTTTCAGGACGTTTTGCAGTCGGAATTCGATAGCGACGCTTACACCCCGGACATACAGGCAGAAAAGTTCTTCGTTTATGATGCGCTGCAACTGACGTTTATCGATAATGGCAGGGGCACGGGACGGTTGGCGTGGAGTGCAGGATGGTACGGCCCGTGGCCAAATTTAAAGCATAGATTGAAGGAATGTTTTTTTGGGCCGACCAGGAATCAGATAGTTGAGCAAGTCGAAGAAGTGCTGGCTATATCAAATAGAGTGATGAGCAAGACACCCTGGGAAGTGGCGAGCGGAGAACATGATTACTTCGAAGATATAAGGAGAATTAATAGCAGTAATTCTTTTTTGCGAAATTTCGGGTTAAGTCCAGACGTTACTTTTCACTTGTACCACACAACAGCAGCGCAGGCGGAGGCGTTGATTACCGTGCTTGCGGTTTTGCGATTCAGGGCAGATGTTGGTCGGCTTCCTGACACGCTCGACGAGCTTGTTTCGGCTGGTTATCTGCGGTCTGTTCCGATTGACCCTTACAGCGGCGAGGCGTTGGTTTATAAAGTCGCTACGGACGACTTTGAGCTTTATAGCGTCGGAGAAGATTTTTCAGATGACGGCGGAGCAATCGAGATGGTTACCAGGCCGCTCTGGCGTTTGGAGCCGGGAAGTACAGAAACGATTAGGGGCGAGCCTCCGTCGGATATAATATTCTGGCCGGTCATTTATTGAAGAAGAAGTTTGCAGGGCAAGTCCGCTGGTGGTTTATTCCATGTGTATTACGCGGTTTTTGCGGTCGGCGTCCAGACTGGCTTTTTTAATTATATCGTAAAGCCGGCGAGAACCCTTTATTTTTTCGAAAGTGAAATTCGGGTCAGTCTTGTCGGTGGTTATTAAAGTTACTGTGCCGATTCCTACGAGGCAATCAAACAAAGTCCTTCGCATGCTTAAATCAATTACGCGGAGCATATCGATGTTGTCAACCCTTCTATCAAGGATGCCGCGGGACCATTCTATTCTGTCAGGAGTAACCTCGTAGCGAATCATCTTCAGCTTTATCGCACTTATTAAAAGGCCGAGCACAATAAGCATCACCAGCAGGACAGAGGCCAGTTGCCTGTAGTAGGCAAAGGCGGGTATTTGCTCTTTACTAATTTCGAACCACTGCATTTCTTCCAAAGGATAAATGAATAAGAAAACTGCTGCACCAATGAAAAACATTCCACGTATTGCTTGGCCGGTCAGACCCCATAAAGAAGGTCTGCCTCTAAAGGTAAGAGGCTGCTTTTTAGGCTTGGGTTGGTTTGCATTCTCGGCTGACTTGCTCTGCGCGGCTTTGGCGCGGTCGGTATTTAGAAATTCGTTGCAGAATCGGCACTTGACAGCAAGAGCATGGATTGTCTCCGCACAAAAAGGGCACTGCTTTGTTTTCGGCTTTTCGGCGGTAGTAATTTCCATCAAGTTATATATCGGAAATATGTGGCAATATACTCAAATCATTCGCATGGCTGAGCACATCAGAGCTTTAAGTCGTTGATTATTCTGGTATAATGGAGATTTGGGCAGTGACGATGTAATTTTTAGTTAGGAAGGCATTTATGGCGGTTCCTGTGGTTGCGATAATTGGTCGGCCGAATGTAGGCAAGAGCAGTCTGTTGAATGCTCTGGCGGGCGAGATGATAAGCATCGTCGAGCCGACGGCGGGAGTTACGCGCGACCGGGTTAGCACTATCATCGGCAGGGACGGTAAATATTTCGAGCTTGTTGATACCGGTGGCTATGGTATAGTCGACGCCGACCAGCTAAGCGAGCATATCGAGCAACAAATAGCTGCGGCAATTGAATCAGCAGACTTTGTGGTGTTTATGGTGGATATCCGCGACGGGGTTGTGCCGTTAGACGAGGCGATAGCCCGTCTTTTGCGCAAGAAAAATCTCGAAGTAATAGGCGTTGCGAATAAGGCGGACAGCGCGAAAATGTTTTCTTTGGCAGGAGAATTCTCCAGATTAGGGCTGGGTGAGTTTCTTTGTATTTCAGCGCAGAATAATCTTAACAAGGCGGTTTTGCTTGATAGGATTTTCGAGAAAATTGAGCGTCTCGGGGCGGAGAAGCCGAGTGAACCGGTGATGAGGGTGGCGATTGTCGGGAAGCGCAACGCCGGCAAGAGCACTTTGGTGAACGCGATGGTCGGCAGCGAGAGGGTGATTGTCAGCGAGGCACCAGGGACAACAAGAGATGCCGTTGACGTTCGGTTCGAAAAGGACGGTAAGACGATAGTCGTTATCGACACAGCCGGGATAAGAAAGAAAAGTAAAATAGCCGACAGTATCGAGTTTTACAGCTATGTCCGCGCGACGAAATCGATTCAGCGTGCAGAGGTGGTGTTATTTTTAATAGATGCAACGGTTGAGATTTCGCAGGTTGACAAGAAAATTGCGAAATTTATCGCGGAGGAATACAAAAGCTGTATTATAATTATCAATAAGTGGGACCTCGCAAAAGATAAAGCAGCAACCGGCGATTACGAGGAGTATTTGACGAAGATGCTGCCGGGTTTGAGATATGCACCGATAGCTTTTACTACAGCTACGGAAGCGAAGAATATTCAGAGCGTTCTTGATTTGGCGATTGAGATTTTCAAGCAGGCGACGACATGGATACTAACGACCAAGCTGAACAAAGCATTTGAGGTGATAAAGGCGGAATCCGCCGGTTCGACGAAAAGCGGCGGACGGCCGAAGATTTACTATGCGACTCAAATCGCGGTTAGGCCGGTCACGATTTTAATGTTCGTAAACAGGCCGGAATTGTTTGAAGAAAATTACCGCAGGTTTATAATAAACAGACTGCGTGAGATGCTCGATGTCGATGAAGTGCCGATAAGGCTGTTAGCGCGTTCGCACAGAAGAGGAAAAGAAACATAGACGAATATGTAATATGATGGTAAAGTCTGTATCTGTGAGCTCAGACATATTCAGGAGCGCTATATGCTGATTTCTCTTTTACTTACGGCGACGGTATTATTTTTACTGGCTTATACTATTTACGGGAGGTTTCTGGCCAAGCGGTATGAGCTGGACGACAGCAGGCCGACACCCAGCCATACGGAGTATGACGGTGTGGACCGTGTTCCGGCGCAGAAGACGGTTTTGCTGGGCCATCACTTTTCCTCCATAGCGGGGGCGGCGCCGGTAGTGGGGCCGATTATAGCCACTATAGCCTTCGGATGGCTGCCGGTTTTACTGTGGGTTGTTTTAGGGACGATTTTTGTCGGGGCGGTGATAGACTTTTCCGCTCTGGTAGCTTCAATACGTCACAACGCCCGTTCGATTGCGGAGATAGCCAGGCAGTATATGTCGCCTATAGCTTACCGGCTTCTTCTGGCATTTATCTGGCTGACGCTGGTGTATGTTTTGTCGGTTTTTGCGGATTTGACGGCGGCGACGTTCGTCGAGGACGGCGGTGTTGCGAGCTCTTCGATATTGTTTATCGTTCTTGCTATTTTTTTCGGGCTGTTTTTGAACAAGCTTAAGATGGGGGTATTGAGTGCTTCTTTTATATTTGTTCCACTGGTATTCGCCGCTATATGGGCGGGTCATAATATGCCCGTATCGGCGGATAAGCTTGCAGGTATTATGGGCATAAGTCCGCAAAAGACATGGGCACTGATTTTAATTATTTATTGCTTTGTCGCCTCGACGACGCCTGTTTGGATATTACTGCAGCCGAGAGATTATTTATCTTCATATCTGCTGTATGCCTCGGTGCTGAGCGGTTTCGTAGGTATAGTTGTCGGCGAGTTTGATATTCATTACCCGGCGTTTACCGCGTGGAACGTGCCGCAGACGGGGACATTATTTCCCATATTGTTTGTTACTGTGGCGTGCGGGGCGTGCTCCGGCTTTCATTCCATCGTAGCTTCGGGAACATCCTCCAAGCAGCTTAACAAGGAAACGGACGGAAGAGCCATCGGCTACGGCGGGATGCTTCTGGAAGGGATTGTGGCGATAATAGCTCTGGCGACTGTGGTTATGCTGCCGAAGGGTGACAAGCTTGCCAGCGAAGCGCCGCTGGTAATTTACGGCACAGGGATTAGCAATTTTTTGTCGGCGGTCGGAGTGCCGCGGGAGTTAGGGTTTTCTTTCGGCTTACTGGCGCTGTCGGCCTTTATTCTTACCACGCTGGATACCGCGACGAGGCTGGGACGATATATTTTCGAGGAGTTTTTCGGCCTGAAAGGAGTATATTGCCGTTACCTTTCGACGCTGGCCACTCTTTTACTGCCGGCCGTATTCGTGTTAATCAATCTCAAAGACGCCAACGGTAACCCGATACCGGCTTGGAAAGCAATCTGGCCTGTCTTCGGCGCAAGCAATCAGCTTCTGGCGGGCTTGGTGGCGCTGGTGATTTTGGTGTGGCTTAAAAAGAGCGGAAGAAAATTCGGGTTTATTATCATTCCGATGATTTTTATGAACATAGTGACGGTCTGTGCCCTGGTTCTGCTTCTGCTGCGATACAGATTTTCAGCGGTCGGGATTATCGCTGGCGTGTTGCTTCTTCTTGCGATAGTTTTGGTGATTGAGGCCCTGCGGACGATTAAGAAAGTAATTTTTGCCTGATGTGCGCGGCCGGTTTTATTGTCCGACGGCTGGTTTAGTTTCGGCGGAGGTCAGGGGTATCAGCTTGAATCTTGCTGTGACCGGTTGCTGGTTCAGCCGGATTTCATCCTTGCGGAGGTATTCATCGGGGAAGTTGTAGATAAGCTCTCTTCTTAAGGGCTTGGCGGCGCCGGCGTCCTCATCATCAATTTCAAGGATGACTTGGTAAGGCATTTTTTCATAAGCACGTTTCGCATCTGCGGTTGCCCTTATTGTTATAGTTCGTATGACCTCTTCGAGGTTGTCCACTACAACTTTATATTTACCTTGGATATTTGGACTTATCGAAAATCTCAATCTTGCAGTTGTTATGGTGTAGTCGTTAAGCAGGTCTTCTCCGGGCGGCATTGTGATTTTCATGGTATTTTGCGCTTCTTTGATTTGCCCTGGGGCCAGTTCGATGTAAGGCGTTTTTTCGACAGCAGACAGTCTGGCCTGTTCGATTTCGCGGCGAGTCAGCCGGACTGTTGCAGTGAGTTTTTCCCCGCTCCAGTCTTCCGGCACGAACATATCAATCTGCTTCGGCTCGACGTTTGCGGCAGTGATGGTGTTGCGTGTTTCATCGATGCACTTTATGGTCAGCGACTTTTTAATAAGCTTGACCACTTTAACTTGGAGGGTTTCCGGCTCACAGGAGATGACCGAAAGGCCGAGATGTTTTATCAGGTCGCTTTGTCTGAGGAAGGCCAGAACATCCA
Organism: uncultured Pirellulales bacterium; assembly: GCA_964468375.1. Lineage (GTDB taxonomy): Bacteria > Planctomycetota > Phycisphaerae > Sedimentisphaerales > Anaerobacaceae > CAYXUW01. Next base: position 22,403 of record CAYXUW010000010.1, read on the forward strand.
GGGAGTGTTCGCCGGTGCCTGCAATGGCTTCTATCTGTTCGGGGTCGAGGAAAAATTCAAGTACCAGCGAGCCGTCATTTATTTTTCGCTTTACTTCGGCAATTCTCGAAGCCGGACCTTTGAGAACTATTTTGTCGATAGAAGCGGACGGCTCGTTGTCGAAGCTTACCCAGAGAGCGGGGTTGGCAGATTTAGCGACGCTTATACCGGCGTTGGAGACGGAGAGTAGCTCATCCACAGCTAGGTCTGCCCAGACCCAGATTAGAATCGTTATGAAAGTGACGGCAACTATTTTACCGTAGTTGATTTTTTTTGCCATTTTTTAACGAATACCCAAAAACAACAGAAGACGTTTATCGCCGCCTCGATACTATACAAAATCTTCGGGCTGGCGGTCATTGCTTTTTCTCGGCCATTTCCAGAGCCGCTCGACGAACGGTATCATCTCATCCATCGTGTTGATTAAATTTTTTCTCAACTGAGGTTCGTCGATTCCTCTGGCCAGCTTTCCGTTCTGTGCTAGAGAGATGGTTCCGGTTTCCTCGCTTACCACCAGGCAGACGGCATCCGAGCCGGTAGTTATTCCAATCGCTGCGCGGTGACGCGAGCCGAGTTCGACGCCGTCGATGCTTCCTGCTTCTGCCAGAGGCAGCTGTACTCTTGCGGCCACAGCTCTGTCGCCCCGAACTACCACGGCCATATCGTGCAGCGGTGAGCCGGGGTGGAAAATAGTCTTAAGCAACTCCGAGGTGACTCTGGCGTCGATTCTGATGCCGGCTTCTATAAATTCTCCCAGCGCTACGCGCTTTTCAATGACAATAATCGCACCGATTTTAGCGGCGGAAAGCTCGTTTAAAGCGGTAATTATTTCCTCTGCGGTTCTGGACAGCAACTGGGACGAGCTTGACAGAAATCTTGTTCGTCCTATTCTTATCAGTGCCCTTCTGATTTCGGGCTGGAAGGCGGCAACGGCGATAATCAAGACGGCAATCAAAAAGCCGTTGTATAGATACTGCAGCCGTTCGAAAGCAAACCGGCCGACAACTAACTTTAAGATAAGAAAGCCGGTAATGAGGATAAGTATGACGCCGCGAAACAATCTTTCTCCGCGAGTACCTTCGAGAAAGTCGATGGCCCAGTAAACCACTAGGCCTATAAGTAGTAACTCAATGGCAACAACCCACCAGTCATACCTAGCCACACGGCTGAAATAATCGATGAGCGTTTCCACAAATCAAATCCTTTTTTTGCAGATCGCACGCCACAAAAAGCGTTCGAAGTTTATGTATCCCTACAACTGCTAATCATCGATTTCTGGTGATATTCTCATCGGTGTGAGCTTGCTTGGTTGGTCAAACAGCAATGCGCGGTCTAAGTCGCCGGACAAGCTCTGTTGGTTGAGAGTAATGTTCCGCAAGTGCCTTCTGTGTCCTTTCCCTGCTGTTTCACCCGACTGCTCGAAGAGCCCGCAGCCGCCAAGCAGGAAAACCAAAGAGCAAAGAAGGACCGTCAGTTGCACAGCAGGTTTGCGCCTGATGCTCTCAACAACACCCAAAATCGCTAAAACGAAACCGTTTTTCATCTTTTTTCCTTACTGAAATTCTAAGGCCCCCGCACAACGGGAACCCCCTTAACATCACCCTATTGGCTAAGCCAGATGCCTCCGAAGCTAAAAACCATTATATCAGTCAGCAGGCGGTCTGTCAATGCAAAAAGGCGGTCGGCGGCGGTGGTTTTGAAAGATGTAGCCGAAAGGGTTTTTCGTTGCTTTATAACGGGGTTTTTTTCGGACAAAAGTCTGCTTTGTTGCGGGGAATCGGCGGAGGTTCGCAGGGGTAGAAGAAAACTGAAACTGCTAAAAACGGGCCGCAGCGTATTGACGCGGCAGGTAAAAATGGGTAAGCTTCAGCAGAAGCAATAGATGTCGAAGAAATGAAATTTGAACTGGAATATGAAAGGACGTGAGATGTTTACAGCGATTATTGGTGTAACGGCAAGGGAAATACTCGACAGCCGAGGTAATCCGACCGTTGAGGTCGATGTGCTGCTCGATGACGGTTCTTTCGGACGTGCGGCGGTACCGTCCGGAGCGAGTACAGGAGCATACGAAGCGATAGAGCTTCGTGATACAAAGGCCAGACGGTATATGGGCAAGGGTGTTGCCAAAGCCGTGAAGAATGTTAACGAGATAGTAGCGCCGGAGGTTCTGGGTATGGATGCGACCCAGCAGGAGGAGCTTGATGCCTTTATGATAGAGTTGGACGGGACGGCGAATAAGCGCAAGCTCGGCGCAAATGCAATACTGGGCGTTTCTTTAGCGGCGGCAAAGGCGGCGGCGGAGTCAGCAGGGTTGCCATTATACAGATACTTGGGCGGCTGTAATGCTAATATACTACCGGTGCCGATGATGAATATCCTCAATGGCGGAAAGCACGCAGACAATAACGTTGATTTTCAGGAATTTATGGTTATGCCCGTTGGGGCGAGGAATTTTCCTGAGGCGATGAGGATGGGTGCGGAGGTTTTTCATACACTTAAGAGCGTGCTTAAAAAGAAGGGGTATAATACAGCTGTTGGGGACGAAGGCGGATTTGCACCGTCGCTGAAATCAAACGATGAAGCGATTGAGGTGATTCTCGATGCTATAAAAAAAGCCGGATACAAGGCGGGCAAACAGATCGCAATCGCCCTCGACCCCGCGGCAAATGAGCTATGGGACGGGAAAGCAAAGAAATATAAATTCTTCAAATCGGCACCAAGCAAAAAAATCTCATCCGATGAGCTGGTTAAGCACTGGGCCAAATGGACAAAGAAATACCCAATCGTAAGTCTCGAAGACGGACTTGCCGAGGATGACTGGACCGGCTGGACGAAATTGACTGAGGCATTGGGCGACAAAATTCAGATTGTAGGCGACGATTTATTCGTAACGAATACCGAGCGTCTCGCCAAGGGCATAAAGCTGGGCTGTGCCAATTCGATATTGATAAAGCTTAATCAGATAGGTACGCTGACAGAGACATTCGAGGCGGTCAACATGGCGAAGCGGGCCGGCTGGACGGCGGTCATAAGCCACCGCAGCGGTGAAACCGAAGATACGACAATTGCCGATTTGGCTGTTGCTACCGGCGTCGGACAGATAAAGACGGGCTCGGCGTGCAGAACGGACAGAATCTGCAAGTATAATCAGCTTCTCAGGATTAACGAGGACCTCGGCACCGCGGCGCGGTACGCCGGTTTTATGTTTAAGTAACCGACGGCGACGCAAATAAATGTATTACTTGTGCGGTCAAGTGCTATGCAAAAGCAAAACATCTTGCGTGCCTTTTTGTTTGTTATTTTTTTCAGCATCGGTACGGTGGTTTTGGCGGGAGCTGTGCTTTGCAATGATTTAGTTCTCTACTATCGAAGCGGACAGCTTTTAAGGTCGGCGGAAGAATCCCTTAACCGGCTTGAGTCCCTTAATGCCGACTATGATGCGCTGCTGAGACAGTTAGAAAAAGACCCCAACCTGTTCGAGCGTATTGCTCCTGCTACGCTCGGAACAGAACCCGCCGATGTTAATACCATTTATCCTGATGTGACAGCCGAGCAGCTGGATGCCGCCCGCAGGGTTCTGGCGGAAGACTCGAAGCAAATGTCGTTCAAAGCAGAAGTGCCCGGTTGGGTTGCCCGATGTAGCGAACCGCCCAACCAGATAATTCTTTTTCTTTCGGGCGCTTTTTTAATCCTTATTTCGTTTATTTTCTTCGGTCCAGCCCGCGAAAGAGCGGGAAACAAAAACAGCTAAATGGTAAAAAAAGATAAATCATCGGATAATAGAAGCGGCAGAGCGAGCGGGCGGCGGGCGATTTTGCGCAAGGCGATGATAACCGTAATTGTTTTTGTCGTTTTAATATTTGCTGCCGGTGCGGCCCGGCTGGCTTTTAATAATGTTTCTTTTTTCAGTGACGCTACTTTTGCAAAGCGCGTGGATATAGCTATAGAA
>CAYXUW010000011.1:0-26327 GCA_964468375.1 uncultured Pirellulales bacterium
GGCCCGGCCGAGTATTTATTGGAGAATTGCACCCGTATTCTGCTGCCTCCCAGCGACGCGTGCACAACCTGACGCAGTGTATTATTGGCTAAATACGGCGAAGCCGGGTTGTTATAGGATTCCACCAGCTGCTGGCCCGTAGCCCAGGTGCCGACCCAGAGTTCCTCCGCAGATGCTGTATTACAGGCACAGCAAATACCCAATATTAAGAGAAAAAAGCCCCCTATGCTCGATTTCTTCGACATTTTCATAACCTATCCTCCTTATAAATTATACAGGTTTGTCTATTATCCCAAAATATGCCCCCGAAATCAAGGAAATTATCCCCCATTAACACCTTCTCAAAGCATAGCAGATATCCCAGAATTTCTTATCTGGGGCCCAGTAGCTTATGCTGCCGGATATTCGCCTGACGAGAAGACATCAAGGCGAGTGAGTGGTTCATCGGAGAAAAACATTATTAGAGCAGAAAGCAGTGTGTACTACGGCATTTGCAATAACTGCTCTGCGATTTGGGAAGCGGCCTGCGTGTTTGCAACTTTCTTACAGTTTTCAGCCATGCTCTTGCGCTTTTGCTCGTTTTTCATCAACTCTTCCAGCTCTGCCCACAGCCGCTGGCCAAGGTTGCCCTTCCTTGGCAGATCCTCGACTATGACAGCGGCGCCGGCTTCGAGAAGTTTAGCGGCATTCAAACGCTGATGCTTGTCTCTGTGATGCGGATAAGGTATGCAAATGCTCGGCACGCCGGCGGCGGCGTATTCAGCCACGCTGACCGCCCCGCTTCTGCCGACGACCAAATCGGCAGCCGACAGCAAATCCGGCATATCATCAAAATATTCCCGAACTTTATGGCTTATTTCCGCCCCGATGTATCTTTGCTGTATATCTTCAAAATGCAACCGTCCCGTTAAGTGAACAATCTGCCACTGCTCTGCGAAGGCACCCAGATTCTCCAGGAGCGAACATACCGCCTCGTTGATACTCTTTGAGCCGGTCGATGCGCCGGTTATAAGCAAAATTTTCTTTTGCCTGTCAAGGCCGAGCTGCTCGAACGCCTTTTCGGGCTGAAGATTATCAAAGCCGGTTCGCAGCGGACAGCCGACTACAGCCACATTTGCTTTCCCACCTCCTCGCTTCAACTGGAAAGAGCTAACGCCAAAGTATTGCTTTGTATCTTCGAACTGCACAAAAATCTTATCCGCCCACTTAGTTATCACCTTATTAGCTCGCCCTGGCACAGCATCGGAATTCAAAAGCACAATAGGAACTCCAAGCTTGTGGGCGGCCAAACAGGCCGGCACCGACACGAAACCGCCTATGCCGACCACTACTGCGTTTTTGGATTCAGCAAGCACTCGTCTGGCAATTTTGTAGCTCTCGAAAAACGAAATGCAAAAGAAAAGCAGCTTGACGGGCCGGATGGAAAAGCCCTGTGCGGGCAGACTTTTATACGAAAAACCGGTTTTATAGAGGATTTGCGAATCAATGTAGCGGGTGCTGCAGAAAAAATGCACCTCGGTCTCACCTTTGAGTTTGAGCATTCTCTCCACTATTGCAACAGCGGGATAAATGTGGCCGCCTGTTCCGCCGCCGGCGAAGAAAAAATTCTTTCCTTCCATATTATTCCCCCATTACGGGCATCTCTTCAGCAGACTGTTTTGCAATATTCATTAACACACCAACGGCAGCGGCCGACAGCAGCATACTTGTTCCGCCGGCACTAACGAACGGCAGAGGTATGCCCTTTGTCGGCAGCACGACCGTTACCACGCCAAAGTTCAGAGCCGCCTGTATACTTATCGTCAAAACGATTCCCGCGGTTAACAATTGGCTGAAACGGTCTTTACATCGTATAACAACACGTATCCCGAGACAAATAAAAATAATGAATAATCCGATTACCGCGAAGTTTCCGACGAATCCGAGCTCTTCGCCTATAATAGCAAAGATAAAATCGGTCGTATCTTCGGGCAGATGACCATATTTGCAAATTCCCCCGCCGAGCCCCTTGCCCCAGAGCCCGCCGGAGCCGAGTGCGATTAGCGACTGGTTCGGCTGATAATTGGCCGAATCTGCCCACTTTTGGGGACTCAGGAAGGCGGTGATGCGCTGGAGCCGGCTGGGAGAGTGGAACAGGACGGCGCAAAAGGCGATTATGCCGAGCGGCAGAAGGGTTAGAATATGGCGCCAGCGGACGCCGGCGATTATCAACATTATAAAGGCAAGAAGTGCTATAAAAGCTGCGGTGCCGAAATCTTCTGTGATGACTAATCCGACAACAACGGCTATAAGCAGGCAGAGGGGGACAAAGCCCTTCCAATACAACTTTATGGTATCGCGAAACTTATCGCAAAAAGCGGCGAGAAAAAAAATCAGCGACCACTTTGCCAGCTCAGAGGGCTGAAAACTTACTGTTGTCGGGCCGAGCGGGATTCGAAGCCATCGGCGGGCGCGGTTGACCTCGGTGCCGAACTGCGGGAATAAAACGATTATAAGTAACACTATGCTGAGGAGTAAGAGGTAGGTGACAGGGGATTTAAGAATGCCGGAATTGAGGGAAAACCTGCGATAATCGAAGCAGTAATAAGCGAGATAGAGAAGGCCGCAGGCGAGAGGGAAAAAGAGCAATTGGCGCAGGGCGGGGAAATCGTAAAATCTTTGTAAGTCTATGCTTTGACTGATGTTAACGCCGGCGGAGAAAACAAAGACTGTGCCGAGAGCCATTAAAAGGATAACGACCGTTTCTATATGACGGGGCAGCGAGTTTCTTTCGGTTGTCGTAAGTATTTGTTTATTCAGCACTTAAGGCAAAACCAATTAATTAAGACAAAAGAGTTCCGACAAACTATTTTCTATTTTCGGCTTTCAAGGGTTTGTTGCAGTAGAAATTATTATTTCCGTGTTTAGAATTTGCAGAGTAGGCGGCCAACGGCGCGGGTTTATTGACAAGTCTTCAAAAACATTCAAAAGTCTTCAAAACCTATAGAAAACTTCCAAAAGATGTACCGAAACTACAGAAAAACACACCCGAAACGTTCAAAAATATACGAAAATTTTTGAACGTTTTTAGCTCGTTGTTTTCAGTTCATAGTTATTCACATAAGGGGCGCAGAAAAACGCTGCCTCTATAATTGGACGAACCTGCGCGAATGATGCGAAAAAAGTGCTCACCGCTTGTCGCTCGGTTCTCGTAACTCGATATGAAAGAAGGGGTAAAAAATTTTGGGGTTTTGCTGTTTTTGGTGCGCAGCTACCCGCGCATTTGATTGAACGCCGCGGGGGCTTTTAAACATTTATTGCTTGTGTAGCCGTATGCCCGCGAGTCGGAAGCGAACAGTAAGTATGCGCAAGCATACGAGTAAAATGGTATCCGAGCAGGAGGCGGAACAAGCAGATTTTTTAAGTTGTGGGGGAATGGAGAATGGGTTAGAATAGGGTTTATGGAAAAGAGAGTTTTGCGGGACAAAGAAGAGTATTAACGGTTTCGTGCTATTTTAGCACAGGAGGAGTAAATTATCACATATTATGAAAGGAGGTAAAATGTTTGTGCGAAAAATAATTATTGGAATGACTGTATTGTTTCTAGCCCAAAGTAATTATGCCGCAGAGCTTTTAGTCCCCAGTCAATACTCTACGATTCAAGCAGCTATTAATGCGGCGAGTCCAAACGACACAGTCATAGTTGACGAGGGCACTTATTATGAGTGCGTAGACTTCAACGGTGTGGCGTGCACGGTTCAGAGCACAAACCCGAGTGATTGGGATGTGGTAACGGCAACAGTGATTGATGCTAACAATGAAGGGATTGCGGTCTGGTTTCAATCCGGTGAAGATCCCAATGCTGTTTTAAAAGGGTTTACTATAAGAAATGGTACCAACAGCGCTGTACGTATTTCCAATTCATCTCCAACTGTAAGTAACTGCATAATTGAGAACAGCGATTCTTATGGTATTCTTTGTTTAGCTGGCAGTTCACCTACAATTGAAAATAACAAAGTCAGAGAGAACGGCACCGCGATACATTGTGCCAGTTCATCATCAGCAACGATTCTGAATAACTGGATTTACAAAAATGTTACAGGTGTACTAACTATTTCGGCTGATACAGCAATCTTAAGGAACAACACAATTGTGTGTAACAGCAATTATGGTATCCTAGCTATTGGACCACCAACGACGATGCCAACAATCAGTAATTGTATCCTTTGGGATAATGGGGATGATTTGGGTAACTGCGAGGCTTCTTACAGTTGCATCGAGGATTGCAATGACGCCAACGGGACAGGAAATATCTGCGGTGACGCGAACGATCCTTGTTTTGTTAATACGGACAGCAATGATTTTCACCTAACCCTGAACTCGCCGTGCATTGATGTTGGCGACCCGAATTCTACGCCAGAACCTAATGAAACCGATATAGATGGAAATGTAAGACTAGTAGATGGGGATATAGATTTTACTGAATGCGTTGATATAGGCGCTTGTGAATTTATTCCTGTGCAAATAACGCACATCAAGTTCAACCACAGTGAAGGCGATTCCAGTGACGGGATAGACCTGCGGGAAATGGAGGGTAATTACCCCGATTACAACGTAGTCGATATAAATGCGCCTGAGTGGGCAAACGGAGGTCAAAACAAGCCAGCCGCTTACGTAATGGCTACTGACGCAACTATTCAAGCGAGATTTACTGTTTCTGATAGTAACGTTACAAGCGCTATTATATGTGCAACGTCATCTGACGGAAACCTTGGTAATATTGAAGAGAGAACAGTTATTTTCTCTAACGGGGTTTCCTATGACCCTAACTCCGATGATACTAACTACGTATCTTTCGAACTGGCTGCGCCGACACCTAGTGCCGTCGAAAAAGGGGCTGTAACTTGGGAGTGGAAAATACGAGATATTGATGACTGCAACTCACCAGAATATAAGTTTGGCTCTTCCGGCCCACATACGGTTTATATCGTCGTGGATACTCCTCAAGCACCTCAAGCCGAGCCATGGACAGAAATTTTGGATGTTGCCTGCGATGTAGCTTACGGTGCAGACACTAAGCCTGACGCAATGTGGTGTATCTGGGATGATTTTTATCATGACGCGGGCGCTACGTATGATACTTATTCTGGTGAAGGTCAGTATGGAGGTTTCGCTCCTGGCGAATGGCTGCATAACTACAATGATGTTAACGGTCCCAGTATAGGTACAGTCAATTGTGTTGATATGGCCGGTGCTCAAAAAGGTTTTGCAAATGCCTTAGGCTGTAATGCAGTATATTATTATGTGAGCCCTTTTGGTTACGTGAACTGCATTAAACCTGTCGGCTGCGGTTGGACAAACAATCCCTTTTACAAAAACCCCCTTTTTAGTCCCAACTTAATTGTGCCCGGTGATATGGAGGATATGTATTCTGATCCAAACTACGATCCAAACACTTCTCGCTCTGCATTTTATGGTCACGAATATGCGAGCCTTGATGACAAGATTTATGATAGCTGTATAGGGCAGGTTGATTTGGGCGATGATGAAGGCTGGGACGACTCCAATGACTGCGACCCCAACCGTCCTGACTATGGCCCACCCTTTAACGCCTACAGTCTTGATGGTAATGATACTTGGGAGAACGATTATAACGATATAGTCATCGATGATTATCCCATTTTGAGCTGGTAACCCCCATATTATTTCCAGGGTTGAGTGAATCAAAAAACAACAAAACTTATTGGAGATAGAAAGATGAATAGAAATTTGTTCATAAGATACTTACGTATAGTGATTTGCTTAAGTGTGATAAGCACAGGAACAGCTTACAGCAACGATTATCAAGAAATGTTACCAGAAGGATTTCAATGGCTGGAAATACGAGGAAATTCTGAAAAATCACATATAGAAGCTGTTGGAACGGCCATTAATTTCCAAGATTGGCCAAAGACGGAGATTAGACGAACGGCCCCGGAGATTAGCAAATCGCTGCTATCCAAACCCGAGCGTATAACTCGGCAAAATATATCGTATGAGGCGATTACTTTCGGGGGCAACACATGGGCCCTGTGTAGCCAATCGTGGGACTGCTTAGAGAAAAACACAGAGCCATTACCGATGAAACTTCCGCCGGGCCGTAAAGAAGAGCTGCTGGCGCATGTTTCTGCTGAGAAGCGAAACGACCCTAACTGGGTCGAAAAATATCTGCAGCGAAAGCTGGAAAGGCATAGAAAGTCTAAAATGTTCAACATTACGGGGCAACTGACCGTTAAGCTGTGTTTGGCACCCAGCTCGCAGGCCGCACAAGAATATTCGTTATACAGAATGACGTCAGGTACTTTACCAACAGAAGCTTTGGCTTTTATGTATGCCTCAGCCAAACATCCGGAGGGACTCGGAACAATAAGTTTTCTAACAGAATCACGCAATAAAGATGCTGTGAAAATCATATTTGTTCGTGACAATATTTGCGTGGATATAAGGGCAGACGGCAACCTTGTTGATGAAGCCTTGGTCTTGGCCTATAAAATCGATGCCAAGCTTATTAATCAATCAACGTTGACTTATCAGCAGCTTCTATCTAACAGGCCAACAGTTACAATTGCTTCAGTTGCAGACAAAGCTAAGATAAATGGGCGAAGAACTGTATCGTACGATGCAGCAGCTCCCGTCGGCCAGAAAATTATACGCATCATCGCCTCTGTTGACGGGAAAAATGAGGCAGCTAAAAAAGGAAAAATTCACTTGGCAAATAAAAAAGGCAAGGTTTCAGTTAAGGTAACTGCAATTACAAATGAATTACTTGCTAATACCTCTGAAAGAGAAGTAGTTGTCAGTGAATGATAGTACGTTAGGATGTGAAATTACCACTGCATACGCGGGTTTTAAGCGAGGCGGATTTTAGAATCCGCCTCACTTTTTTGAGATTCGATTTGGTTTATGCGCGGAGTTTTGCAGAGGAAAAAGGGAAAAGTTGTTAGTGAATGTGGATTCCTGCTTTCGCAGGAACGACAAGAGCAGAAGGCAGGACAATCTGGGGTTATTTTTGTTCCATTTCGGCTTTTTCGTCCTCGGTGTATGAGATTCTCGGGCCGGGGAAATCGGTCGCACCGAGCCGTTCCATCTCGTTCTGTGAAAGGGTCTGCTCGACGACAATTCTCGGCGTTATGAAAATAAGCAGCTCGTTAGTTTCCACCGATTCGCTCGTCTCCGAGAAAAGCTGTCCGATAAGCGGCATATCGCCGAAGAACGGAATCTTGCTGACGTCCTGTGAGACTTCTCTCTTTCGCAGTCCGCCGAGGACGACGGTCTGGCCGTCCTTTACGAGGGCCTTGGTGTCTATTTCGCGGGTGTCAATAGTCGGCACTGAGCGGACTCCGGCGCCCGGGACTATATCGCCGAGCTCTGAGACGACGCTGAACGACGGCATTATGTGCAGGCGTATCATTCCTTCCCTCGTGATATGGGGAGTAACCTGAAGCTCAACGCCGACCTCTTTAAATTCGGTGGAGGTCAATGAGCCGCCCTCGGATGTATCGCTTTGCTCGGTGTATGGGATTTCGCTTACGATTTTGAATTCGGCGGTCTCGTTATCGAGGACGAGGATTCGGGGGTTCGCAAGCAGTTTTGCGCCGACCTGGGTTCGCAGGATGTTGAGCGCGATATCCAAATTAATCGTATCGAGGAGACCAACGCGTATAGTGCCGGCGGTATCGGCATCGAACGAGCCGCCTACGAAGGGGTTGCTTTTTCTATACAGGTAACTGCTTGCTGTGCCGCTTGAAGTAGCCGGCAGTCCGGCGTCGTTATCCTGCCAAGCAGTATTGGTTTCTTTGGTGGTGGTATCTGTGGTGCGGACGCCCGTGGCCGTGGTGGTGACTTCGTCGACGTCAATGGTGGTTATGGGGTTGTTTCTTCCAAGGCTCCAATCGGCGCCGATGTCGAATCCCTCGGTGTCGGTTACGTCGTAGATTCTCACCTCTACGAGGACCTGCTGCATCAGCCGGTCGATTTCCTCGACAAAGCTGTCGATAACCCTGATGTTGCTTTCGAAATCGACAACAAGCAGATTGCTCGTGCTGGGGTTGGCGGAGATGTTGCCGCTTTTCGAAATAAACTTGTTCAATGTTTTCTCGACCTCGTCAATATCAGCGTAAACAATGCGATAGCTTCTGCTGACGAGATTTTCCGTGACAATTTCTTTTTGGGGCACGGCATTTTTTATTCTTGCGAGGGCCTGCTCGGTATCGTAGATGATTAAGGTGTTGCTCCTGCTATCGACGGAGACGTTGCCGTAGGGAGAGAGCATGCCTTCAATTACATTTTTGAAGCTTTCGGCGCTTAGAGACTTGAGTGGTATGGTTTCGAGGAACAAGTCCGGCTGTTCTTCGTCCCATGTTCGGGGTTTACTCTTTGCTGCGGCTTTCTCGGTACTCAGGAAATTTGCAAATGGGTTATCCCTGCCGACCGCCAATTTTCCGTTTTGTCCAGCTCCCATCGTCCAAGCTTGCGCCCAAGCGCTGCAAAGAGCGACGGTCAAAATACAGAAAGCTGTTTTTATTGACCGGAGCTTATTCATAAAACGGGCTCCTCCTCGGCGGTATAAACTATAATGGTCATATCGCATTTAAGCAAATCGGACTTGGAGTCAACAATCTCTATTCTGAACGAATCCATCCAAATTCTTTTTGCACGGTTTTGCAGTTTTTCCACCAGCCGTATTATATCGTCATATTGACCCGAGACGGTCAGCGTTGCACTGTTGGCAACGATGCTCGAGGCGCGTTCGGGGCGACTCCGCTTATTATCGGATGGTTCTCTGGTAGCAAGATTAAGCGACTTAACCGTACAGCCGGTTTCCTCGGCGAGGTCCTGTAAACTGCTGAAGAACGCTTTGGCCTCATCAGGTGTGGAGAGGGCACCGCGGACTTCGGCGAGCTGGGCGTACAATTTCTCCAGCTTTTTCGTTTTGGCTTTGATTTCACGGACGGCGATTTCGTTTTTCTTCTCGGCTTTACCTACAACCGCCGCGTACTGCTGTGCGGCGTGTAAATGGTTAATGTGCGGATTAACTATCCAATTATACATTGCTATTGCCGCTATTATAATAAGCGCACCAAAAATGGTGTTTCTTGTTGAGCTATTCAAATTAGTAATATTATCAATCAACATTTTTATTTCTCTTTTTCCGGAGCCAGTGCACAGCGGATTTCATATTTTATAAATCCCTTGTCGTCTATACTCGTCTCAGCGATAGCAGCCGAGATTATGTGTTCTGAGCTGTTAAGCATATCTGCGAACAAGTAAACCGCCTCGTTCGACAAGGCCAGACCTCTGAGGGTCATCCCTGAATTTGTTACACCTGACAGGGTAGTTATACGCACAATTTTGGGTATCTTTTCTGCGATGTCATTCAGCAGTGCGGGCCAGTCCGTGTCACGATGTGAGCCCAATACGCCGTTTATCTGGTCAAGCTTACTACTTACGGCTTTGATTTGTTTGTTCAGGGCTTCCTGTTCTCTGACCAGAGTGTTGGTGTCGCCGGACAAACTGGCCTTCTTTCGGCTAATGCTTTCATTTATTTCATTAACCTTCCAATTCGGCCAGGTAGTAGCCAGCGCCATAAGCAGGAACAGAGCGGCTATGATATTAGCAGTTACTAAAAGCGCTCTTTGGGTATTTCTAAGCCGAACCACCTGCTGGGGGAGGAGGTTTACACCCAACTTATGAGCGTCCTTATCCAAGAGCTTCATAGCCAAGCCGATTGCCACCGGTGAAGGTTTGCCGGTCTGTTTAGAATCAGCGTCTTCGCCGGATTTAGCAACAACGGCAGTGCGGCAGACGTCTTCACCGGTCAGCAACTGCATATCCGTGCTCGCGACTCTGGCTTTAAGAGCTTCCTGTGCGCCGGCAGGCAACTGTTTGGAATCTGTGACAACAACGGTCTCCCATTTTCCAGAGCTGTCAGTCGCCTCAACATCGTAAAACTGAATAACCATATTTATCTGGTCGACGAGCCACTGACAGAGCTCGTCAGGTTCTGTTTTATCTTTGTCAACATTTTTCGTTCTGACAAAGTCTATAGTTTGTTTTCTGAAGACGCAGAGAGTTAAAACATCTTCCTGCAGTATCACGATAAGGACGTTACAGTCGAATTTTCCTGCGATTTTGTCGGCGTATAGCGCTCTGGCGTAAGCAAGGACGGGCGGCTCAATCGCTTCAACGGCGAGGCCGGCCTGATTGCAAACGCTGACAATATCAGCTATCTTCCTTTCATCGGCGGCGGCAACAAGAAGGCGGCTTGCAAGGTTTTTTTCCGAAGCAGCTCTTCCGACTCCGGTGAAATCGAAGGCGATTTTGTTACCGGGAAGGACGGCGAAGTGCTTTACCTGGTCCTGAATAAACTGGCCTATATTGCTAGGAATCTGTTTCGGGACGCCCATAATCTGGACGATGACCGGTTTTGTAAATAGGGACACAGCGGCCTGTGTTGTGCGTATTCTATTTGAGTTTTTCAGTTCTTTTATCGCATTGGCCAAAGCGGCGGCGTCTCTGATGCCGCCATTTCCCATCGCACCTTCGGGGACAGGGGCGGAGGCATATTTGAGCAGCTCGGGGCCGTTTTTGCCTTTTTTGACGAGGGCGAGGTCTATTTGTTTATTGGAGATATCTATTCCAAGAGCGGTTTGGGTTCCGAGGGTTTTTACCGGGGCGAACCAACCGGGCGAAACGCTGCCGGTCTTTAGCATTTCCAGCGCACTTCTTACGCTGAGCATTTTCAGTGCTCTTTTTGGTTTGAGCGCTTCCAATGGAGTTTTCACGCCGTTCATTATTCGTTTACCCTCAAATTATCAATTCTGACTACGTAGGGACTGGTTGTTCCTATTGTTATGTCGGCCTCGACCCTGGCGGTAAAGCCCTGCTCGCTTACACCCGTGGCGGTAAGCAGTAAATCTGAGACGGCGGAGGCCCCGGCGGTTACAGCGTAGGTGCCACCGTTGAAGCCCATGGTACCGATATTGGGGTCGGAGCCGGCGCGAATTCTGGAGAGAGAGTCGTTGAGCCCCGCTTCGGCGGTAGCCAAGGCGTGGACGGCGTTGACCTGATTCTGCATAAGCTGGATGTCCTCGGTGTGCATCTGTAGTATGCCGATGGTGACCGCAGAGAGCAACGCTATGGCGAACACCACTATCAACAAAACCGAGCCGTTATTTTTTAGTAATTTTTTCATAAATTCTTACGGATATATAGCGTCACTGCAATCTTCGCTACTTTGGTCAGCCGGGGCTATCGCTACAGTTAACATTTGAGAAGCGTTCGAGGAGGTAAGAGCAAAGTTTTCTGTTCCACTATCTCCGGCGGTCGACTGCTTGAGGTAACCGGCGCCTCCGGAGACCATACCAGTGCCTGGAACGGTTATCGAGACATCATCTATCCAAATGTTCTCCCGCCAGTTATTCATAGAAGCCACAAATGCGATACGGAAGTTAGAATGCAGGTATTGGGCGTCGGTGATTACTTCTTGGTACTGCAGCCACTGGTCTTCTGCGGCAGTGCCGAAATCGTCATAGTTATCGTAGTTACTGCCATCGTACAGATACAAATAAATATCGCCGCTCTCAGTATCGTCTAACTGATACCAGAAATCAATTGTGAATTCGCTGTAAGAGCTCGTGTCGATAGGGTCAGAGATTATATAGTAATCACCATCGTCAGCATGTGCCGAATAGGTTCCGGAATGAGTTTGGGCGGTCGTTATGTCCCAACTAGTCCCGCTGCTTCGTGTCCATTGGCCGAATCCTCCGCTCTCAAAACCATCCGAGAACAATGTAGCGCCGCTGGAGCCGCTATCGGTCATTGTAATTGTCGTGCCGGTAAGTCCGGTGACACCTTCGGTGATATCGTCGTTGTCGAATGCTCCCAAGCGAAGAATCAGGCAATTGTTGACTGTCGTGGTTACAGCTGGACTGATGGGCGTGCTGCTGGACTGGCCGAAGATCGAGTAGGCGTTAATAGGATTTGCGGGGTCGTGACCGGTAAAGTGCATTATCCAGCCGTAAGCTTTTTGCCCACCTGTCCAGATGAACCGGTAGCTGTTTGGCTCCGAAGCATTTGCAAGTTTATACCAGGCACCAAGCGTTACCTGGTTGCTGTAATCGTAGACGACTCCGACCCAGCTTCCGCCCACAGGCGCCAGCGATGTTGAGGTATCTCCGTCTGTGGCAACTGCGGCGATAAGCAGGTCGCCCTCATTTGTATCAGGCATTGAGATTGTGATTGACGTATCGTCGGAACTGACTTTTGCCTCGGTGAAATCTACGAATTCGAGAGTCTCGGCGAGCTGTGCGATTTCATTTGCATCCAGCGCCCGGTCGTAAATACGCACATCATCCATATCGCCGTTGAAGTAGTTGTTCGGACCTTTATTGCCATCAAAGGATGATGCCTCTGAACCGACTGAAAGGAAGCCGTAGCGAACATTTCCTCTTCCGAAGGTGCTGTTACCGTAAGCTGGGGCTTCCGGATTTCCGTCGATATAGATAATCAGTGTTCCATTGTCGAATACCCCCGCTACATGGTGCCATTGACCATCATCAACACGGGTAGTGCTGCCGGAATCTACCTGGCCGCCACCTCCGCTTGTTCGGACATCCCAGCCCACCTGGCCCGTGCCGCCGCCGTTTCCGTTAATCTCCAATCGCCAATATTCGTTGCGGTCGTAAGAAGCAATTATCTGGTCACTACCATCCGTGGTGCGAATCCAGGCGGTAACGGTAACTTCCGGATACGAACTGCCATCGTAGTAGAAATTCTGAATGGCCATATAGTCGTTGCTACCGTCGAAACCAAGGGCGCCTTCGATTATTCCATCGGTCCATTCGGTACCGGCCATATTGCTTAAAGTGCCGTCATTGTCGTTGAGGCTGCTGTCATTTGCGTTTAAGCCGGAAGTTTCATCCAGCTTCCACCAAGCGACGAGATTGGGGTCACATTCGGAAGAAGCTTCGTCATTGGTGCGAAGGTAGGCGGCCGCGGTGAAGATTTTATTGCGGTCGGCTGAGAGGGAGTTGATTAGGGTTGTCTGCACCTCGACATAACGAATGTCATTTATGTCCGCTGTGGTTATATCGAGCGGCGTATCCAAATCGCAGGCGTCGTAGCAGGTAAACTGCAGGTCATTAACGGGTCCCGCGAGGTCGTAAAGGACTCCATCAGCAAGGCCGAATTCAACAAAGCTGGTGGTGCTGTTGACATCGTATCTGAAATTGTTGCCGTCGTTGTCCTGGAATTCTATGAAGCCGTCGAGTTCTGTGGACTCGCTTACGTCGTTTATTCTGACGGCCTTTGCAAGGTTTCGGCTGATATGGTCGATGAGGACTCTGCCATTTTGAATTACGTCGGCACCTTCCCGCCTAGAATCCCAGCCGTTTTTGATAGCCCTGAACTGGGGCAGGACTGCCGCAAAGATGATAGTAATTATAGCCAAAGCGATAACCACCTCCAAAATGGTTAGAGCAGAACACCTGCGAAATTTTCCATTTCGATACTGCATTTTTTCATAGCACACTTTCTTCGCCGTTTTTGATATTTTCGGCATAAAACGAAGCAGCCGTTATGCAAGTTTTGAGTTATCAACCATTAAAACGAAGGCAGAAAAAAACACCGAAAACTCAATTTTCTTAGGTTTCGAGGCGTGTTTTTATCAGACGTCGGCGGTTAAAATGAGAAAAGAATATTCAGGCAGGAGGTAATGTCCTATAAGTTTTGAGGGTCGGGCTAGTCTGTCCATCTTCTGGCGAGAAGCGTCATCAGGGTTATGTCGACTTCGTCGGACGAGAGAGTAGAGTTGTCATCGGAGTCAAAGCCGACGGAGACAGTTATTGTTTTCAGGGGGTCGCCGGAATCGTCTGTTACATTACAGAGGTATGAACCATCAAGAGAGGTGTTGGCTTCTGCAAATGAGCTTCCGCCGTTGGTGTAATCGTAGATTGAACGTGCTTTAATATTGTCAAGCTTGGCCTGAGCAAGGACGAGACTACGGCTTTTGTGCTCGATTCTTATACCGTCGGAATGAACCACGGTCAGGGCCTTCAGTATGGGGACCATAGCAATAATAAGTAATGCGGAAGCCATAACGACTTCGATGATAGACAGTCCTGCACAACGTTTTGCGTTTTTTAGTTTTCGGTGCATTTTACCGTGCCTGTCGCTGAAGTTATGCTGATTGTAAATTCTTTTTCATCCGCGGAGATTTTGAGCTGGGTGTCACTGCCGGTTTTCAAATTTCCCAGCGTTCCGAATTGAAATGATGTCCCGCCGGAGCAGGAGATTTTCGAATCGACGGTAAACTTGCTGTTTGAGACAGTGGTTCCGTCGCTGAGGTCCACTATTTCGAAGGTTGAGCCAGTTCTGTTTAACTCAAAGCCATCGGTGTTTGTCGCGGCGCTGGTAATGGCAAGCTGGCGTGCTCTGCGGAGATCGGTTACGATTTTTCTTGCGATTGTGTCGGCTTGTTTTCGATATAAAGCTGCAAATCTAAGCCGCGGTATCGCTATAAAGGCCATTGCGCCCAGAATAGCGACGACTATAATCAGTTCGACGAGCGTGTGAGCATTTCTTTTTTTCGTCATAATGCAGTTTCACTATGGACAAACTCCTGATTAGCGGCCGTGGATGGTGCAGGATGCGCGGTGATTACCATTAATCGAATATATTCCGCCAGCCGGACAGACGGGAGCGCCTTTAGGGAAATAGTTCGGGTCGTTTATTATGTCTTTCAGGGTAACCGGC
This sequence comes from uncultured Pirellulales bacterium, assembly GCA_964468375.1. GTDB lineage: Bacteria > Planctomycetota > Phycisphaerae > Sedimentisphaerales > Anaerobacaceae > CAYXUW01. Next base: position 14,773 of record CAYXUW010000011.1, read on the forward strand.
CAAGAATCGTTTTCGGAATAATACACTTCTATCTGCGTGTTAATCATATCTATGTTAGTTTGGCAGGCCCTGATTCTGGCAACACGGGAGTTTCGAGACATCCTCGGAAAGGTAACCACAGCTAAGGTTACCACGATTACAGTCATTACGATTGCAATCGTTTCGACGTGTGTATAGGCGCTGCTGTTCTTGTTCATATCTCAACTCGCAACGGATAAGGAAAAAAGGAACCGCTAAAGGCAGTTCCTCTGTACTACTGTTTATTTATGTAGAATATATGCAAACTATCCAATTTTTTTGGTCTTCTACACCTCGTATACGTGTTTCTTCGGTTAGAGGCCACCATGGGTGCTACAGGAAACACGATGGGTATTAGCATCCCACGAATACGTTCCGTCACTCGGGCAGTTGGGCTCGCCGTCAGGGAAATAATCGGTGCTGCCCGTTACAGTAGCCAGCGTTGCAGGCCACGCCTCCTCTTCCGAGAAATACAATTCGATCTGCGTATTCATCGTGGCGATGTTAGTGAGGCAGGCCCTCTCCCTAGCTACGGCTGCATTTGCGGATATTCTTGGAATTGCGATTGCAGCTAGCGCGCCCAAGATTATGACCACAACGAGCAACTCAATTAGTGTAAGACCTTTTCTATTTTTCGATAGTTTCATAACTTATCCCTTCTCTCTAAGACTTTTTATTAATTAGTTTAATTTCCCTAAATCACATTGGATATTCGTCATAATGTGCGGGTTACTTTAGAAAGCAAATCACAAAATAATTAACTATTTTCCCCGCATTGGTCCTATAATTTACGTGCCTTTATCGCAATAAACTTTTTATCGGAGTTGACCGCTCGGTTTTTGCATCCGCCCCTTTTGAATAAAGTATAATCGGCAAATCTGCCATATCCAAATTTTAGTGCATCCTTTAGAGGAGAGATTTTTCAGATTTTACTAAGCCCGAAATACCGCGGCCGCTGAAGCGGTTTGGACTATCTCAAGTGGCCCATATAGTCGAACATAGGCAGGTATGCTCCCAAGAGGATTAAGGCAACCACAGTTCCCATAGTAAGCGTCAAGGCCGGTTCCAATTTTGTGAGCAGCGCGCTTATTGTTTTGTCGATATCTTCATCGAGTAGGTCGGCGCCTTTGTTAAGCATTTCTGGTAACTGGCTGGCCTGCTCGCCGGAGGCGGCCATCTGTATAATTAAGGGAGGGAAGATCGGATATTTTTTAAGTGATTTCGAGACGGGATTACCGGCTTTAATTTCCTGCTGCAACTCTTTGGTGATTTCGTTTAATCTATGATTATTAGCGACTGCCCTCGCCACATCCAAGGCCTCAATCAGTGAAACTCCAACAGAAGTAAGCATTGCGAGGGTTCGGGTAAAATGTGAGGCCGCGAGCATACGATTTAGTTTGCCGAATACAGGCATTTTCAGCTTGAAACCATCCCACCAAGCCCTCACCTGCGGCTTTTTGAACAGCCACCTTAATGCCACTGCTACCGCGGCTAATACGGCAAGGGTTATCCACCAGTTTTTTATGAACAGGAAACTTAAGCTCATAAGGATTCGGGTCGGGCCGGGCAACGGGACATTTGCCTGGCTGTATAATTTCATAAAAACCGGTATAACAAAAATCAAAAGGAAAGCAATAACTGCAAAGCACATAACGGTTACTATAACCGGATAGGCAAAAGCGGCGAAGACCTTTCGCCTTATATCCACCTGCTTCTCGAGATATACGGCACTTATATTGAGTGTTTCTGCGAGTTTCCCGCCGGATTCACCGGCTTCAATCATTCCGAGGAAGAAATCTGAAAATATGTTTCTGTACTTTTCGCAGGCGCCTTTCAAACTCGAGCCGGTTTGTATGTTCTGTTTGATATCGGTAATTGCGGCTTTAAAAATCGGGTTTTCACTCTGGTTTTCCAATGTCTCCAGACAATTCACTATTGACAGTCCTGCAGAATACATTCCCGCGAACTTATAAGCAAAAGTCGCTACCTCCGAGCGTTTTACTTTTTTAGGTCCCAACAACGACGGGGTATCTTTTCGACGAGCTTTTACGAGGACGCATCCTATTTTAGCCAACTCATCTCTTATTCCCGTGACATCCTCGACGTCGGTGTATATTCCGGCGAACTTCTTGCCGGTTTTGTCTTTTGCCACATATTGGTAAACTGCCATTAATCTGCCCTTACGTTGATAACCCGCATTATCTCATCTATTGTTGTCGCGCCGGAGAGGACTTCATTTACGGCACTTTGATGCAGCGTTCTCATACCTTCCTTAATCGCCTGCCGCCTGATTGTGTCGTTGCTTTTTCTGTCTGCTATCATTTCCCTTATTGTCGGCGAAACAGGGACGATTTCGAAAACTCCTTTTCGGCCATGGTATCCGGTTTTGTAACAGTTGTTGCATCCGGCGCCCCGATAAAGCTCTATTTTCTTCTTTCCGGCGGCGTCACCGAGCAAACGACTCAGTTCATCTTTAGAGGGTCGATAGCTTTTTTTGCACGTTTCGCAGTTAGTTCTTACGAGCCGCTGGGCTATTGTTCCTAAAAGTGCCGAAGCGACAAGAAACGGTGCTATTCCGAGATTGATTAAACGCGATATCGCCCCTACTGCATCATTAGTATGCAACGTGCTCAACACGAGGTGTCCGGTAAGAGCGGCACTTATGGCTATTTCCGCTGTTTCATAGTCACGGATTTCACCTACTAAAATGATATCCGGGTCCTGTCGAACTATACTCCGCAACGCCGATGCGAACGTTATCCCTGCAAGCGGTTTGACCTGCAGCTGTGTAACACCACTTAGGCGATATTCTACAGGGTCCTCGACGGTAACTATGTTTTTCTCAGGGACACTCAATAATTGCAGTACCGAATACAACGTGGTTGTTTTACCACTGCCGGTCGGGCCAGTCAAGAGCAACATACCATAAGGGTTGGCGGCCAATTCACGGAATTTTTTATTATCATCAGGAGAAGGGACAACGGCATCGAGCGACCATCTTGCAGCATCCTTATCAAGGATTCTGATAACGATTTTTTCTCCTCCCACTCCCGGTAAGGACGAGACTCTCATATCGTATTCTCTGTCATCGTGCCGGACAGTCATATGGCCGTCCTGAGGGACTCTCTGCTCGGAAATATCCATATCTGAGGCGACTTTGATATGCGATACCACCTCAAGGTGTGCCGAGGCAGGCACATTTATCGCATCGTGGAGGATACCATCTATACGATACCTCACCCTCATATCAGGCTGCTGCGGCTCGATGTGTATATCGCTTGCGCCGGCATCAATGGCGCTATTTATTATGGAAGAGACGAGTTTGGTTATAGGAGCGTTTTTCACCTGGGGCGATTTATCCTCAAGCTCGACCTCTATCCGCCCACCTTTATCACTGTCCGTTGTCAAACGCATCGAAGCTATGGCCTGACGTGTCACGTTCTGCACGTTGAAGTGATATGTAATGGCCTGTTTTATTGCGTCCGGTGTAGCCGCCAAGGGCACAATCTTCAGCCCTGTCCTCATCTCTAATTCATCTCTGACAGCAAGATTAAGAGGTGAACTCATTGCTACCAGCAGCTTATTATCCTCTTTTTTAATGGGGATTATATCGTATTCGTTTGCCATCTCGTATGTCACCATATGAGCGGCCACAGGATTTATCATATCCGGAGAAAGGTTTATGAATTCTATCTGATGAGCGGCGGCAACTATCTTCATCAGCTGCTGCTCGTTTACATAATTACTTTTTTTGAGGATACTTATTATACTTTGGCCGCTTTTTTCCTGGTCCTCAAGCACCTTTTGTAGGGCGGTTTCGTCAAGGATATTCTGCTCTCTGATATACGAGATTATCTGTTCCTGTTTTTGCACAGTGTGTCTCTTAAAATATACGATTACACGGATTCATATTCACTATCGACATTGCCAGGCGGGGACTTAAGAGAAGCTTGCAGCAACCAATATCTCGTAGGGTAAGACAAAGGTCCTATATTAAAACAAATGACGGCTTTACCTGCGTCAGAATAACGGCAGGAACAGGACCGATAACTTTGTTTTTTCGTCAGCTTCGTTCGGTTTTCCCCCGCATTAACCAAATCAGCATCGAATTGCGACCTGCAGGGTCATTACGAGCCGACTATAGATATGAATATAAAGCTTAATCCTAATGTCATTGTTTTACTAATGCGGGGATTGGTTCGAGTCGATAGAAAGTTGGCGAAGTTTTTCTAAAAGTAAGTTAGTGCGGAAATTTGATACGCAAGTTGGAAGGGAAAATCTACAATGTTAAAATTATTCAAACCAAAAAAGAAAACTTCTCGCATCCGCATTCTTGTCGTCGATGACGAGGCGGATATAGTCAGCACTGTGGAGTACCGCCTCAAATTCAACGAATTCGATGTTATTACAGCGGCCAACGGAAAAGAAGGGCTGGAGAAGACAGAAAAAGAAAAACCGGACCTTATACTGCTGGATATAAACATGCCGGTTATGGGCGGCCACGAGATGCTCGAACACCTCAAAAATCACCCAGAGCTAAAGGACATACCCGTAATAATGCTCACCGCGTTCAGTGATGCGAGAGATGTGGCCAAGGCCGCGGAACTCGGTGTGGTTGATTACATTACCAAACCATTTGATTTCACAGACCTGATGGCGAAGATATCAAACGTTCTGGGAGACAGAGTCCAGCGGTAATATGCGGAGCGGGGTCGATAAATCAAACAAAACAAAGCGACAGGCAATTTGTCGACCAAGAAAATGCTTTCGGCATGCGGGGCAAAAATGGGTGATAATATTACACAACCATTAAAAGTGCTCATAATCGAAGATGACTTAGTTGATAGAAAATCGCTTCAGCGGTCATTGTCTCAGTCAACTCTTCCTGTTTCAGATACAAAGTTTGCAGACCGTCTTAATACAGCACTTAAATTTCTGGAGGAAGAGCACTTTGATGTTGTTTTTCTTGACCTCGGGCTGCCGGACAGTCAGGGGATTGATTCTTTCAGCGCTGTGTGCGCTAAGAACCCAACGGTAGCTGTTATCGTGGTAAGCGGTCTCGACGACGCAGAGACAACAGTTATGGCGGCCCAAAAGGGTGTACAGGATTATCTTGTCAAAGGTGAGGTTGACAGCAATTTGCTTGCTCGCACCGTGCGGTATGCTATTGAACGGAAGAAAGTCGGGGAGCAGTTACGCCAAGCTGAAGAGAAGTATAGAATGCAGTTCGAGGGGTCGCTGGACGCCATTTTTGTGGCTGACGCCGAAACAGGCATATTAATTGACTGCAACCCTGCAGCGACAAGATTGGTTGGTCGGGAAAAGTCGGAACTAATCGGTCAACACCAGCATATACTGCATCCTCAACAGAAAACCGAGGGGAGATTCAGCAAAACTTTTCAACAGCATCTCGGAGAAAGCCAAGGTCAGGTTCTGGAAACCCAGGTTGTTACCAAAACCGGAGAAATCAAAGACGTTGCGATAACAGCCAGCTTGCTTAAATTCGGCGGCAAGAGGGTACTGCAAGGCACATTCAGGGATATCACCGAGCACAAAAAAGCGGAGGAAACGATTAAACGGGAAAAGGAATTCGCCGAGAGCATGTTTAATACTGCGCCGGTTATAATGTTAGTTCTGGACAACGACGGCCGGATTGTAAACTTCAATCCCTGCATGGAAAGGATCTCCGGTTACGGATCGGAAGAAGTAAAAGGCAAAGACTGGTTTGAGACTTTTTTGCCTGAAAGAGACCGCTCGGGTGTAAAAGAGGTATTTAAGCGGGCGATAGGCGGCACAAACACCAAAGGCAACATCAACCCCATCATTACAAAGGACGGCAGAGAAATTGCCGTAGAATGGTATGATGAAACACTTAAGGATAAAAACGGTCAGGTCATCGGGCTGATAGCAATCGGCCAAGACATCACCGAGCGACAAAAAGCAGAGCAGGAACGCCGATTGGCGGAAGAAAAGTATCGAACCATATTTGAAAATTCGGCTGCTGCTATCACACTGGTTAATGAGAAGGAACAAATTGTTTCCTGGAACAAATTCACAGAGGAACTTCTGGGCATGGACAAGGAAGATTTGTACCTTCGGCCGGTGAAATCGCTTTATCCCGAAGGTCAGTGGGAAAAGATAAGGGCGCTGGACATCGGACAAAAAGGCATTCAGCGTCATCTTGAGACTGTGATGATAAGGAAAGAGGGGAGTTTGGTTGATGTCGATGTTTCACTCAGTATACTAAAAGATTCCGAGGGCAATATACTGGGTTCGATAGGTGTTACCACAGACATTACCGAACGCAAAAGAGCGGAACGAGAATTAAAAGAGGCGATGGAAACAAAATCTCAATTTATATCCACGGTTTCCCACGAACTTAGAACGCCTTTGGCGTCTATGAAAGAGGCCATTTCTATTGTTTCGGAGGAAGTATCAGGGAAACTCAACAAAGACCAAAAACATTTTCTGGACATCGCAAAAAGGAACGCAGACAGACTTTCCAGGTTAATCAACGAGGTTCTGGATTTTCAAAAGCTAAGCGCGAACAAGATGAAATTTCATATGAACGAGAGCGACATCAGCGAAGTGGTCAAGGATGCGTGCCACACAATGACTCTTTATGCCAAGGAGAAAAAGGTAAAGCTGTCGTTTGAGCTCGAAGACGATTTGCCTAAAGCGGTGTTCGACAGCGACGGGATTACGCAGGTACTGACAAACCTGATTAGTAATGCAATCAAGTTCACACCCGAAAAGGGGCAGGTTTGCGTTTCCGTGCAGCGGGAAGGCGAGACGTTAGCTATAAAGGTAAGCGATACAGGCGCGGGAGTACCTAAAGAGAACCTGCCTAAATTATTTGAGCCATTCTATCAAATGCATCATCCCGGAAAACATGTCAGAGGCACAGGTCTGGGGCTTCCCATAGTCAGCAAAATAATAACGGCACACAACGGCAGAATTGAAGTCGAAAGCGAGGTAGGCCAAGGCACAACTTTTACTGTTTTTCTGCCTTTGGATGGTCAGCCCGCACCGGAAGCTCTGCCTGAACACATGGACGAGTTCCTTGAGAATACAGTTGCCAACAATCAAGCTAACACTAAATAGGGCAGCGCGCACAGCGGCCTTATTTCCTTCAAAAAAAATACCTTTGCCTACGGATTATCAGCTATGGCTGCCCTTATGCCGATTCATCAGCTTTGTAAAAGTCTCGAACAAATAGCTCGAGTCGTGCGGTCCGGGGGAAGCTTCGGGATGGTACTGAACTGAAAAAGCTGATAACTTTTCAGAGCTGATGCCTTCAAGGGTGTTGTCATTGAGGTTAATATGCGTAAACTCAACGTCTTTATGCTTTAAGGAATCGGCGTCAACGCAGAAACCGTGATTTTGGGTTGTAATCTCTATCGCGCCGGTCATCATATTTTTAACGGGGTGGTTTGCTCCCCTATGGCCGAATTTGAGCTTGTAAGTTCGTCCGCCAAGGGCAAGAGCGAGGATTTGATGGCCGAGACAGATGCCGAAAACAGGCAGCTTTCCGAGGAGATTTTTTACTGTTTCGATTGCGTAAATTACAGGAGCGGGGTCCCCGGGGCCGTTACTGAGAAAGACGCCGTCCGGTTTCCGGCGTAGGATTTCTTCGGCTGAGGTGGCGGCATGGACAACCTTTACCTCGCAATCGTGTGAGCAAAGAAGCCGAAGGATATTGTGCTTTATGCCGAAGTCTAAGGCGACGACTTTATATTTTTTTTTGTTTTCATGCTCCGAGCCGGTCAAAACGTCAACGACGCTGTGATTCCAGTCGTAGGTTTTTTGGGTAGTTATGTTTCTGACTATATCTCTGCCGACGAGGCCGGGGTAATCCTGGAGCTCTTTCTTTAAGCGTTTTACACTCAACTCAGCGGAGGAAATGATACTTTTCATAGCGCCTTTGGTTCGAATGTGTTTGACCAGTTTTCTCGTATCTATCCCTTCGAGGCCGACGACATTGTTTTTCTTCAGATAGTCATCCAGAGAAGATTTGCTTCGCCAGCTACTTGAGTAGGGACAGTTTTCCTTAACGATAAAGCCGCTTGCAAAAACCTTTGCCGATTCCGTATCGTCAGTGTTCGTGCCGTAGTTGCCAATCAGCGGGTAGGTCATTGTTATTATTTGCTCGTTATAGGAGGGGTCGGTAAGGATTTCCTGATAGCCGGTCATACTCGTATTGAAAACAACTTCTCCGCACTTTCGGCCTTTTGCGCCGAAGCCGATGCCTTCGAATACAGTTCCGTCTTCAAGCAGTAAAACAGCTTTCACTTTATCTTCGGCTCCTAATCGTAATATCGCTGAATCGGTTTTACGCCGATTTTTCTCTCTTTCAGAGCAGCAGTGGCTTTTACCACCGCGGCCGCGCCTCTTATAGTAGTTACGTAGGGTATCTGTTTATCAATTGCATTTCTTCTTATCGAGAAAGAATCTTTTATCGATTGCGCTCCAACAGTGGTATTGATTATAAGATTAATTTTACCGTTTATTATCCAGTCAACTATATTGGGTCTTCCTTCGGTCATTTTCAGTACGAATTCGGAAGGAATGTTGTTCTTTATAAACTCAACGCAGGTTCCCTTCGTTGCGATAATTTTAAAGCCCATTTCGAGCATTTCAGCTGCAAGCTGAACGGCCTTTTCCTTGTCCCCGTCCTTGACGCTGAAAAGCACATTTCCGGCGGTCGGCAAATCATTTCCGGCAGCAATTTGTGATTTTGCAAAGGCCATTCCGAAGTCATCCGAGAGGCCCATAACTTCTCCTGTAGAGAGCATTTCCGGGCCGAGCAAGGCATCAGTTCCGGGGAACTTCAAAAATGGAAATACCGCTTCTTTTACCGCATAATGCTTCGGCGCTATCTGTTTTGTAAAGCCAAGCTCTTTGAGTGACATACCGGTCATTACTTTGGTTGCCAGTTTCGCGAGAGGCACGCCGATGGACTTACTGACAAAAGGAACTGTTCGCGATGCGCGGGGATTGACCTCAAGGATATAAATTTCATCGTTTTTAACAGCAAACTGTATGTTAATCAGGCCTCTTACTTTCAATTCCATGGCCAGAAGTTCGGTCTGTCTTTTGATTTCCTTTAAGAGTTTATTGCTGATAGAGACAGGGGGCAGGACGCATGCGCTGTCACCTGAATGCACGCCTGCTTCTTCGATGTGCTCCATAATTCCGCCGATTACTACCTGTTCGCCGTCGCAGACGGCATCTACATCAAGCTCTGTGGCATCATCAAGGAATTTGTCTATCAGGATGGGATGTTCACCTGAGGCCTGGAGTGCGTTTTTGACACATCTCTGCATTGCGGGCTGGTCGTAAACAATTTCCATTGCCCTGCCGCCGAGGACAAACGACGGGCGAACCAGCAAAGGGAAACCTAAGTCTTGTGCAATTTTCAGTGCCTGATTAAACGAGGTGGCGGTAGCGCTTGCGGGCTGGCGCAGGCGGAGTTTGTCTATAAGTTTATTAAAGCGTTTTCTGTCTTCCGCCTGAGCGATACTGTCGGGGCAGGTACCTATTATTTTGACGCCGGCCTTTTCCAGCGGCACCGCCAATTTCAGGGGAGTTTGGCCGCCGAACTGCACGATGACGCCGTCGGGTTTTTCTTTTTCAATAATGTTCATCACATCTTCGAAAGTAAGCGGTTCGAAATAAAGCCGGTCGGAGGTATCATAGTCGGTGCTTACCGTCTCGGGGTTGCAATTTACCATTATCGATTCAATATCTAGTTCCTTCAGCGCCATAGACGCGTGAACACAGCAGTAATCGAATTCGATTCCCTGGCCGATGCGGTTGGGGCCTCCGCCGAGGATGATGACTTTTTTCTTCTTGGTGGGGTCGGCCTCGCATTCGGATTCGTATGTGGAATAAAAATATGGTGTGTAGGCCTCAAACTCTGCCCCGCAGGTATCGACAGCTTTATACACAGCTTCTATATTAAGTTTGCTACGGTGCTGTCTGAATTTTTCTTCTGAAATTTTGAGCACTGAGGCAAGGTATTTATCGCTGAAGCCGTATTCTTTAACCTGCCGCATCAGCTTATTGTCGAATTTGCCAAGGGAAGCGGATTTTATTCTGCGCTCAAGTTTCACAATATCATTTATATTGTTAAGAAACCACGGGTCGATTTTAGTCAGGCTGTAAATTTGCTCGATTGAGAATTTTCTGCGGCAAGCTTCCGCTATATACCAGATTTTGTCCCAGCAGTTGGATTTCAATTTTTTTCGCAGCTTCTCCGGTGATATTCGGCTATCGACGTAGGCGGAATCGAGCGAATAACGATCTATCTCAAGAGAGCGAATTGCTTTCTGCAGGGCCTCTTTGAAAGTTCTGCCGATTGACATCGCCTCGCCGACGGATTTCATCTGGACGGTAAGCTCGGGGCTGGTTTTAGGGAATTTTTCGAAAGTAAAACGCGGCCATTTTACAACACAGTAGTCGATGGTAGGTTCAAAGCAGGCGGGTGTTTTTTCAGTGATATCATTGGGAATTTCATCAAGCGTATAGCCAACCGCCAGCAGGGACGCTATCTTGGCAATGGGAAAGCCGGTGGCTTTCGAGGCAAGGGCGGAGCTGCGCGAGACGCGCGGGTTCATTTCTATTACATATAATTTGCCGTTTTCGGGATTGACGGCAAACTGAATATTCGAGCCGCCGGTCTCGACACCGATGGCACGGATAATCTTGATAGCTGCGTCACGCATTAACTGGTATTCTTTGTCGGTGAGTGTCTGGGCTGGAGCAACGGTGATGCTGTCACCGGTGTGAATACCCATCGGGTCGAGGTTTTCGATGGAGCAGATGATAACGACATTATCCTTTTTGTCCCTCATCACCTCGAGCTCATATTCCTTCCAGCCGACTACGGATTCTTCTATCAGGACCTGGTTCTTGGGGCTTAGGTTCAGGCCCCAGCGGATGTATCGCCCGTATTCCTCGGTGTTGTATGCGACGTTACCCCCGGTTCCTCCGAGAGTGTAGGAAGGTCTGATGATGGCGGGCAAGCCGACGTGCTTTAGGATTTCCTGCGCCTCTTTATGTGAGTGAGCGTAGCCGCTTTTAGGGACTTGCAGGCCGCAATCCTGGATTATCTTTTTGAATTTATCTCTTTCCTCAGCTCTTTTTATCGAGCTTAAGTTTGCTCCCAGAAGTTTGACGCCGTATTTTTTCAATACGCCGCTTTCGGCAAGCGCAACGGCGGTATTCAAACCGGTCTGGCCTCCGAGTGTCGGCAGCAAACTGTCCGGTTTTTCTTTGCGAATAATTTTTTCTACCACACCGGGGGTTATGGGTTCTATGTAGGTATGATGAGCAACTTCGGGGTCGGTCATAATCGTAGCAGGATTACTGTTTACTAGGATGACCTTGAACCCCTGTTGCTTTAAGACTTTGCACGCCTGGGTTCCTGAGTAGTCAAATTCACAGGCCTGACCTATTACGATAGGCCCTGACCCGATTATAAGTATTTTGTCGATGTCCTTACGTTTCGGCATTCTTCAAATTCGCGATACCAT
>CAYXUW010000012.1:0-23705 GCA_964468375.1 uncultured Pirellulales bacterium
ATAGAACAGCCGAAGCCAATCAGCATCGGTATGAAGCTTTTGCCGTGCAGGCCGATTTTGTGCATTATTCTATCCATAACGAAGGCAGCCCTCGACATATAGCCAGAATCCTCAAGCAATGAAATCGCCATAAACAGCAGCAGTATATTGGGCAGGAAGACTATCACGCCGCCCACGCCGCCTATAACGCCGTCCACCAAAAGCGATTTGAGCCAGTGCTCGGAGCCGGCTGGCCAAAAGCCCGCAATCGTATCGCCCAGCCAACTGAAGAAATGCTCAAGCCAGCCCATCGGGTATGCACCTATGGTGAACGTAAGCTGAAAAACCAGATACATCAGTATCAGGAAAATCGGCAGGCCGAGGGCACGGCTTGTCAGGACGGTATCTATCATATCGCTGGTGCTGTGACGCAGCTCGACGGTTGTTTTAATGGTTTCCTGGCAGGCACCCGATATGAAGCCGTATCGGCGGTCGGCGGTTATGATTTCCGGCTCATCTCTGAAAATACCTTTAAGATGCTCAATACTTGCGGCAGCGGCGTCGAGAGCTTCTTTGCTGCCGACCTTGGCGACTATATCGTTGTCGGCTTCGAGCAGTTTTATAGCCAGCCATCGTGAGCCGTATTTCTGTACCAATTCCGGCTCTTTGTCAGCGATAATTTTCTCGATTTTAGCCAGCTCTTTTTCAATTTCATCCCCGTAGCTTACCTTATGCCTTCGTTCAGTTTTACCCTGCTGAACGGTCTCGATAATCGCTTCAAGCAGCGGCACTTTGCCTTTAGCTTTATTGCCGACGGTCGGGACTATTTTGGCCTCCAGGAGCTCGGAGAGCTGGGCAATATCGAAAACCAGTCCCTGCTGCTCGGCAATATCGCTCATATTGAATGCCAGCACCAAAGGCGCGTTCATCTCGATTAACTGCGTAGCAAGATATAAATTCCGCTCGATGTTCGAGGCGTCCACGATATCAACTACAACATCGGGCTGCTGCTCGATTATGAAATTACGTGCGATAAGCTCCTCGACCGAATAGGCCGACAAGCTGTAAGTCCCCGGCAAATCAACGAAGGTTATTTCATAGTCGCCGTGTCTGCACAGCCCTTCTTTTTTCTCGACCGTCACGCCGGGATAGTTTCCTACATGCTGGCGCGCACCGGTAAGCATATTGAATATGCTGGTTTTGCCGCTGTTTGGATTGCCCGCCAGGGCAACGGTGATTTTCTTCATAATATTAAAGCACCATAATCTTGTGGGCCATACCCCTGCCCAGCATCATCTTAGAACCCTTAACACTAACCACGAAAGGCCCGGGATGGCTGTTATTTACAACCGTTATCTCCACGTTCGGCACAAGCCCCATTGCCGCCAGCCGGCTGTTCAAGCCGTGTCCCGCATCTATTCTAACCAGTTTGACTTTCTCGCCGTTACGCACCATCGACAACGGCTTTAGCTGCTCGTCTGTCATATCTGTTTTCCTGTTCTTTGCCTCTTTTTGCTGCTGTTGTAAAAGCGCTCAAATTTACCCGCCAAATCGTGACCTTTTTCGCTGTTTCTTGAAACGAATTCGATAAAGGACAGTAATCTGGCGATGACCTCCGGGCCGAGAATATGTTCGGACTCGCACGCGGCCCGCTGGGCAATGTCCGGCTCGATGCCCAGGACATTGACAAAAAAGAATTTAAGAATATTATGCTTTTTTACCACCTCGGCAGCAACCGCCCGCCCATTCTCGGTAAGCGTAACACAACCATAGGGTTCATAGTTAACTAACTGTTTTTTCTTCAAAACCCTTAAGGCACCGGTAACAGAGGCCTTAGAAACACCGAGCAAATCGGCAATATCCTTGCTATGTGCCGCCGCCGACTCACCGGCCAAATTGAAAATCGCCTCGAGATAATCTTCGAGCGAGGCACTTAAATTATCGTTTTTTAATTCAGCCATAAACCCTGTTTTCGCCCTTAAAAAGCCATTTCTTATATTATAGTTAGGCCCACCTAACTTTGTCAATAAAAACTAAGAAAAATTCATCAAAAGCCCTTGCCATCTAAAAAGGTTTGTTCTGCAGTGCGCCTTGTATTAAAATGTTCTGTTGTGTATTAAAAACGCGCTTAAGTGTGGGAAAAATGTCTTCTTTCCGATATAAAGCAAGTTCGTTTCTCGGTTCGCTGGCCGGAGGACTGCTGTCGCTATTCGGCAAATCACCAGCGAAGCCCGCTACGGAGGACTTCAAGCGGATGGAATTTGAAACCAGCACGCAGCGCCTGGGGGCCCGATTCACTGAAAAGATTCGCGGGGTCTTCAGATTCAGATGGCTTAGAAAATTTTAGCTTTATATCACGGAGCCGGAGTTTCATATGGGAGAGTTTAACATTACACCGCCGGACAGAGCACCTGTGCTAAGTAAAAATGCTCTGGCCGTATTGCAAAACCGATATCTCATCAAAGACAAGGAAGGCAAATGTATCGAAACGCCGACTCAGCTTTTCAGCAGAGTCGCCTTGCTTGCAGCTAAATCCGAAGCCAAATACGGAGCAACAAACAGTGAAGTAAATACGTGGCAAAGGAAATTTTATAATCTGATGGTTTCGCTGAAGTTTCTGCCCAACTCTCCTGCCCTGATGAATGCCGGACAACGTGGGACGCTCAGCGCGTGCTTTGTTCTGCCGATTGAAGACAGTATAGAAGGTATATTCGAAACGATTAAGCAGACCGCTTTGATTCAGCAAGCGGGCGGCGGAACCGGATTTTCGCTCGATAAATTAAGACCCACCGGCGACCGCGTGGCATTCAGCGGCGGCACAACTTCCGGGCCGATAAGTTTCTGGCGGGTCTTTTCCGAAACTACCGATGCAATTCAACAGGGAGCTTTCCGCCGCGGCGCAAATATGGGTATGATGAGCATCGACCATCCGGATATACTGAAGTTCCTGCACGCCAAACAAAATGTAAAGGCATTTACCAACTTCAATATTTCCGTCAAAATCACCGACAGCTGGATGAAAAAACTTTCCATCTCGGGCAAGCAGCCGCACGTTGTGAAAAACCCGCGCACGCAACAGCAGTATTTGCTACCCCGCAGAATTAATATTTCAAACTACACGATAAAAGATTTGCGCAAGCTGACCGGCAAACCGCCACGGTCGGGAAGTTCGAATAAATTCTATACCATCAGCGACATTTGGAAAGTGATAATCAAGTGCGCTCATAAAACCGGCGAGCCGGGTGTAGCTTTTATCGACCGAATCAACCGTGATAATCCGACACCCTCGCTCGGCAGAATAGAGGCGACCAATCCATGCGGGGAACAACCGCTGCTTCCGTATGAGGCGTGCACGCTCGGCAGTATTAACCTTGCGAAGTTTGTTACGACAGAACAGTCAAAAGCGGAGATGAACTGGCCGGCACTGGCCGAGACGGTTAAACTGGGGGTGCGGTTTCTCGACAATATTATCGACGCCTGTAACTATCCCGTCAGAGACAGCATCCGCATGGCTCAGGGCAACCGAAAGATAGGGCTCGGTGTTATGGGTTTCGCGGATTGTTTATTTCTGCTCGGCATACCGTATGATTCACAGGAGGGTGTCAATTTCGGGGAAACCGTTATGAAGTTTATCAATGAAAATGCGCGCGGGGCCAGTGGCACTCTTGCCAATCTGCGCGGGCCATTCCCAAACTGGAGTGACAGCATCTGGCGAACCAAAAGGAACAGGAAAGTTCGTAACGCCGCTATTACCTGCGTAGCCCCGACCGGCACCATAAGTATTATTGCAGATTGTTCATGTGGAATTGAGCCGGCCTATTCGCTGGTGTTTTTCCGCCAGATATTGAATGGGTCAAAAATGCTGCAAATAAACCCCATTTTCAAACAAGCGGCTGAAAAAGGCGGTTTCTATAACAAAAAGCTGGAAAAACAAATTGCCAAAACCGGCAGTATCCAGAAAATCCGTCAGATACCAGCCAAAATACGCAAAGTCTTCGAATGCGCCTACGACATCAAGCCCCAATGGCATATTCGGATGCAAGCGGCTTTTCAAAAGCACTGCGATGCCGCGGTCAGTAAAACCATAAATTTCAATGAAAAGGCCACTGTTGCAGCGGTCGACAAGGCCTATAAATCGGCCTATAATCTCGACTGTAAAGGGATTACGATTTACCGCCGCCAGAGCAGAGAACATGAGCCGATGAGTCTTTATTAGTAAATCCACGGCCGCGGGGGAAAATACAAAACCCCTACACACCATTAACGTAAAGCATTATAGGAACAAGCAAAATTGCAACTTTTTCGGTTAAAGGTGCTATTGGGCCGATGCCGATAAGAGAAGTGAAAGATAAAGAATTTTTCTCCCCTCCGGAAAACATCGGGTGGCGAACGTTGCTCGATGTTTTCTTTTTATGTTTACACTTACCTTATTACGCGTTTCTTCCGCAGCACTTTTTGTATTTTTTGCCGCTTCCGCAGGGACAGGGGTCATTTCGGCCGACCTTCGGATGCTCGAGTTTTATCTGTTTGACCTTCTGCTCACCCTGAGGCGCCTGTGCAGCGGCCCGCTGCTGCTCAGCCATCGCAAACTGGCCCACCTCGTCATGAACTGTTTGACTTACGTTCCAGACGCTTCTCGCCCGTGCGCCGGCTTCCAAACGCACCTTGAATATAATATCAGTAACGCGGTTCTCGATAGTTTCGAGCATCTCGTTGAACATTCGGAAGCCCTCGCGTTTATACTCGATTTTAGGGTCCTTCTCGGCAAAAGCACGGAAATAAATATTGCTCTTCAAGTGGTCCATCGAATACAGATGGTCCTTCCACGTGCTGTCGTAAACCTGGAGCAGGACATATTTTTCGAGGTCGCTGAGCTCGGCACGCAAAAATTCTCTGGCTGTCTCATAAAGTTTGTCTTTGCGCTGCCCTTGCTGAGAAAGGTCGTCTTCACTTAAAGAAGCTTCGAACCTTTCATTGGCCCAATTTACTAATTCTGGAACATCCAGCTGAGCAATTTTATCGTCAAGCTCGCGGTCTAACTGACCGTTATTAAAACTCTCACTTAATTCGAGCAACTGCCTATGTAATGCCCCGGGGTTGGTATTCTGTATCTGCTCGACTGAAAAATCAGCGTTGTATTTTCTGTTCGCCCAGTCGGCCAGCGACTCAAACGCATATACGTTGGGACCCTGGGCCCCGTAAACCATGCTCATCGCAAATTCGACGGGATACTCAATCTCCCTTTTTCTGTATTTGGCTGTGACTTTCTCACCGAGCTGCTCACGGATTTGGGAGGTATTCAGACCTGCCAACTCGTCAGGGTCCAGTTTTACGTCGAACTTAGCTTTCGCCCATTCGGCAAGGGTGCGAACGGTAAAATCTTCTTTCAAAAATTCTACCAACTGCAAACAATCCTTTTTGTCAATCTGCTCGGCAGCGGCTGCAATCAATTGCTCCTCAATATCTTCGGGCTGCTGATTCTTGACTTTGGCGGGGCTTAGATTAACTTTGAATGCGCTCATCGCCCATTTGCACAAGCCCGCAACATCCCAGCTTTGAGGGTCGGAATAGTCTTCGAGATACTCGCCCATAGAAAGTGATATCTCATTGGCGGTAATTTCTTTTGCCTGGTCTTTAATCAATCTTTCAATCTCTTCGGCTTTGGCCCCGGCAATGTCCGACGGCTTCAAATCGACACCGAAGTTGGTTCTAGCCCATTCGATGATGCATTTAAGAGGATAATCGGTGCTGAGAATAGTATCACAATTATTCGCGATAGTGCGCTCTATCATCTCCTGAATAATGTTTTTGAGACCTTTGCCCGATAGGATTTTGCGCCGGCGGGAATAGAAGATTTTTCGCTGGTAGTCCATCACCTCATCGTATTCGAGCAAGCTTTTGCGTACCTCGAAGTTGCGTTCTTCAACCTTTTTCTGCGCCCTTTCAATCCCTTTGCTTATCCGCTTGTGAACGATTGGCTGTCCCTGCTCCCAGCCAATCCAGGAAAGCGCTTTGACCGTCCATTCCGGAGCAAAAGTTCGCATCAGGTCATCATCGAAACTAAGAAAGAACTGGCTGGAGCCGGCGTCACCCTGTCTGCCGCAGCGCCCGCGGAGCTGGTTATCGATTCTTCTGGCCTCGTGGCGCTCTGTTCCCAGAACGTGGAGGCCACCAAGCTCCGCCACCCCCGGGCCGAGCTTAATGTCTGTGCCCCTGCCGGCCATATTTGTTGCAATTGTTATATTGCCCCGCATCTGACCGTCCCGACTGGCGTGCTGCTGTCCGGCTTTGGCCACAATTTCAGCTTCCCTTGCATGATTTTTAGCGTTCAAAATCTCGTGCGGGTATTCTTTTCCGTATCGCCGCTTGAGCGCTTCGGACAACGCCTCATTTTTTTCGATACTTACCGTCCCCACAAGCACAGGTCGGCCAGAGGTGCTGATACTGTTTATTTCTTCCACTATCGCGTCGAATTTTTCACGCATTGTTTTATAGATTACATCATCCTGGTCATCCCTTATACAGGGTTCGTTGGTCGGTATCACAACAACCTCGAGGTTGTAGATATTCATAAACTCTTCGGCTTCGGTAGCGGCTGTGCCAGTCATCCCCGCTATCTGGTCGTAGAGTTTGAAGAAATTCTGAAGGGTAATAGTGGCGAGCGTTTGTGTCTCTTCCTTAACCGAGACATTTTCTTTGGCTTCCACCGCCTGGTGCAGGCCGTCAGACCACTGCCGGCCGTGCATCAGCCGACCGGTAAACTCATCAACGATAACGACCTTGCCGTCCACGACAACGTAATCTTTTTCCCTTTCGAAGGTTACGTGGGCACGGAGACTTTGTTCCAGGAGGTGCGGCCAGTCCATATTCGAGCCGGTGAAAAACGAACCCACACCGGCTATATCCTGAGCCGCTCCTATGCCTTCGTGGGTTAGATGAACAGCTTTCCTGTCATATTCAACCTCGTAATACTGCGTAGCTTCCGTCAATTTGACCTGAGCGGCATTGAGCTCCGCTTCGGCTTTGTCAATTGCTTCCTGCGCCTCTTCGATTCGCCTGTTATCTTTGGCTTTCTTTGCCTCAGATAACTCACCTGCGCCGCCGGCCTGCGCCCGCTCGGCGGCATCGATTTGCTTTTTTATGTGGTCGTAGTTACTCTGCAGAGAGATTAATTTTCTCGACACCTCATCGGCTTTTTTATACCTGGAGACATCATCGAAGGCAGGGCCGGATATAATCAGAGGTGTTCTGGCTTCATCGATTAGAATCGAATCAACCTCATCGACTATGGCATATTCCAGCGGTCCCTGAACCATACGCTCAAGCGAGGTTTTCATATTATCACGGAGGTAATCAAAGCCGAACTCGTTATTTGTGCCGTATGTTATATCACAGCCGTACTGGCTTTTCCGTTCGTCGCCGCCCGTATCCATATCCGCCTGAATAGCACCTACGGTTAATCCCAGCGCTTTATAAACCGGTCCCATCCACTCAGCGTCGCGTTTAGCGAGGTAGTCATTAACGGTAACGATATGAACTCTTCTGCCCGTTAGATGAACAAGGTATGCCGCCAGTGTCGCCACGAGCGTTTTGCCCTCGCCTGTCACCATCTCCGCGATTTTGCCGTCATAGAGGACGTTGCCCCCAATAAGCTGGACGTCAAAATGCCGCATTTCGACATCTCGCCTTGCCGCCTCACGAACAACCGCAAAGGCCTCCGGCAAAATATCCTCCGGTTTTGTGCCCGCTTTTAACTTCGCTTTGAACTCTGCTGTTTTTGCCTTCAGCTGTTCATCATCGAGAATTTGTATCTGCTCTTCGAATTGACTCGCCTGCTGAGCAACTACGGAATACGCCTTTATTAACCGCTCATTCCGCGAGCCGAAAAGTTTCAGAAGAATCTTGCCTATTTTGCTTAACGGCATAGAGCTAATCTTTTACTCGTGTTACGTATTCACCGGTTCGAGTATCTACACGGATAGTCTCACCGATCTTGATAAAAGGCGGCACCTGAACAACCAAGCCGGTTTCGAGGGTTGCGGGCTTGTTTTGATTCGTCGCGGTTGCACCTTTAATCTCGGGGGCTGTATCGGCAACCTCCAAATCCACCGTATTAGGTAATTCAACCACGACCGGCCTGCCTTCATACATACTGACCTGGAGCTGGGAATTCGGCTTAAGATATTTTTGTCCTTCGCCAAATGCATCGTCATCGAGCGTAATCTGGTCGTAGGTCGTCGTATCCATCAACACGTGGGCGGAACCAGATGAATAAAGATACTCATAGGTGCGCTTATCGAGATACGCCTCTTCGATTATCTCTTCCGAACGCAGACGGGCATTCTGGATTGAACCGTCGGTTAAACTTTTCAGCTTTGTCTGATAGACCGCCCCGCCTTTGCCGAGCTTGACGTGCTGATAATCCACAATAACATACAATTTGCCGTCGATTTTGACGGTCTGACCCTTTCGCATCTGTGATGCTCTCATCTTTTACTCCAGAAAAATAAACAGCAATTATCTCAAAGTAAGTATTGCAGAACCGGCGTAAAATGTCAAGAAATCCAAATGCCTGTCGAAATAACTGCCTGGATTGGCGTCACTTTTTATTTTTCATCCGCTTACGAGTCCGGTCTTTCTTGCGCTTCCTTGCCGGTTCGGCTCTCTTTCGCCTGCTGCGAAGATTAACGAGCGGCTCGGCAGGAGTAAGATTTAACTGGCGAGCAGGGACATTTACCGATGCTATATGAACCTTCATTGCCCGGCCCAAATGAATGCTTGCACCAGAATTCACCCCGGCAATACACTGGGTTTTCTTATCGTATTTCCAGACATCGTCGCCCAAATCACTAATTTGGATAAGTCCCTCTATGCCGTATTTCTTTGACTGCACGAATACGCCGAAATTCGTCAGGCCGCTTACTACACCGTCGAATTTCTCGCCTATGCGCTTGCTCAACATCTGCAATATCAAAACAGTTTTAAGCTCATCCTCCGCGTCTTCGGCCCGCTGCTCGGTAAAAGTTATGTGCTTGCCAATCTCGGTCAAATCCAGCTCGGTCGAGGAACTCTTGGCTAAATCCGAACGGTTCTGCAGGTAGTATTCCAAAAGGCGGTGAACAAGCAAGTCCGCATAACGCCGAATCGGGCTGGTGAAATGACAATAGTGAGTAGACGCCAGGGCAAAGTGGCCTATATTCAACGGCGCATACTGGGCCTTTTCAAAACTTCGCAACACAGCTATGTTAACTGCAAACGAGCTGTCCCTGCCTTTGACTGCAGCCAATAAATCCTGTATGTCTTTTCGGTCTGGATTACGCGGTAGAGCAAATCCGAACGCCCTGACAAGCTTTGAGAGATTCTGCATACTAAGGTTGTCCGGCTCCGGGTGAATCCGCCGCATAAAAGGTATATTTAATCTGTCCAAAAGCGAGGCAACAGCATCGTTGGCCTCTACCATAAACATCTCGATTATCGTATGCGGATAGCTGTCGTCGGCAGGGTGAGCGTCCGTCACACGGCCCGATTTATCCAACACTAATTCTATCTCAGGCAGGTCAAGATGAAGCATTCCATTTTTTATCCGCCGTTTTTCAATCACCCGGCTGAGCGTTTCCACATTTTTAAGCAGCTTGACAACTTCGGGTTTAATCCCTTTGGTGCTGCCTTTTAAAACCTTATCCGCCTGAGTGTAGGTCAAGCGCTGGGTTGATTCGATAACGCTGTTGGCGAAATTTCTATCGAGGATATTGCCCTGCCGGTCATAAGTTAAATATACGCTTTTACAAAAACGCTTTTGTCCCGGCTGTAAGCTGCAAATGCCGTTACTTAAAATCTCCGGCAGCATTGGAATAGTCCTGCCGGGCAGATAAACACTGTTTCCGCGAGCTTTCGCTTCGACATCCAGCGGCGAATCAGCGGGAATGAAATTACCCACATCGGCAATATGAACGCCCAGGACCCAATTACCTTCGGAATTTTTTCCCAAGCTTATCGCATCGTCGAAATCCTTTGCGTCCGCCGGGTCAATCGTGATAACCACTTTTCCGGTTATGTCGTCCCGTCCGTCAAGCTTTTCTACATTGAATTTAGAAGCGGCTTCGCGGGCCTGCTCAATACAATCGCCATCGAATTCACCCGGTAAATGATACTGGTGGATTATCGACCTTATTTCACTTTCATACCGTCCCGCTCTGCCGAGCACCTCGATAATTACGCCTCGAGCAAGGTATCTTTCTGTAGGCCAAGAAAGTATTTCGACAACTACCTTGTCTTTCTGGTTCGCATTTTTCGCCGTAACATCATCAACGCTGATTGGCTCGACAAATCCGCTGCCGTCCGGCTGAACAATCCAGCCGTCTGAATGTTTCATTAAAGTCCCGACGAATTTATTCTGCGCGCGTTCGAGGATCTCAATCACCTTACCGCTGTATCTCATCTGGCCGGCGCGTCTGCCTTCTTTAACAACCTTAGCAGCAATGATGTCACCAGTCATCGCTTCAGCTGTTGCGTTCGGAGGTATAAACAAATCACCGTGCGAATTGGGTTCGAGCGGCACTACGAAACCGAATCCTTTCGGATTGGCCCTGAATGTCCCTATGATTCGGCCGGACAAAGGCGGCAGGCGAACCAAATTCCCGGCACCTATTACCACACGCCCCGCCCGGCGCAGCTCTTCAAAAGCCAGTTTAAACTGTGGATAATCTTCGGAACTAACGCCGAGTGCTCTGGCCAACGGCGCCAGTTTCAACGGCGTATAATCCGGGTGCTTCAAAAACTTAATTATTCGTTCTTTGAAAATTTCTGCCATTTGACCAACTTATAAAAAAAACGCCCAATCAATTCTATATCGACTGGGCGATACATTTATCTGAAGTGCCGTCTTCACTGCTCATCATATCGACAAAAGCAGTATTAACCCTTTTTGGCCCTGAGACTATTAAGTTTTTTGGCAAGACGTGATTTCTTCCGTGCAGCCGTCTTCTTGTGCATTGTGCTGGTTGCAGCTGTTTTATCTAATTTCTTAACAACAAGCCGGTATTGCTCACTCGCCGCTTTCACATCACCACTGGCCAGAGCAGACTCAAAATGTTTAATCTGCGTCTTTACCTGGCTTTTACGAGCGCGGTTAGTCGCTCTTCTTTTAGCGTTTTGTCTTACCCTTTTTTTCGCTGATAACGAATGTGCCACTATAATCTCCTGAAACTTTATTATTCTACTTTCATATCCCAAAACACACTAAGATGCGTTCGAGGACCCTCTTAACTTATTTATCTGCTGACGAATATCTTTATATGCAAAATCAAGCTGAGCAATTTTGCGATAAAGCTCCATTGCTTTTTCAGCATTACCGTTCTCTTGGTAAGAGCGAGCAAGATTATATCGTAATTCTTTGGCAACGTCATCATCTTTTATCTCGTAGGAGTCTATCGCCCGCTGGAAAATATCGACTGCATCTGCAAACCAGCCCTTCATAAAAAAACACAGGCCTGTTCTGTTCATTGCCGCAATTTTATGCCGCGGATCGCGCTGCGCCTCCTGGAATAAAGGTATGGCGTCGTCATATTTTTTTTCACGGACCAGCCGAATACCATATTCATACTTGGCCCGCAGGTCGGTCGGATAATTCTCCACACAGAGACGATAATGCTCCAATTCCGCTTTCTGCAGCTGCGCCGACAACTTTTCCACGTCAGCTTTGGCCTGAGCACTCCCGGAACCTGCCTCGAGGGCTTTTTGCGCCTCTCTTAGTTTACGTCTGAGCTGTTTTATTCTCACTTCGCCCGCTCGTTCTTTAAAGCTGAAATCCATCCTCGCTTCATACGCATCTTCCAGCAGCTTTATCGCTTCATTCTCGGCCTCGTCGCTTTGCGAATCCGATAAAGCATCAGCCAGGTTAAATATATTTTTCGGAAGATTCGGATCCCTCACCATCGCCGTTCTGGCCTCTTCAACCGCCGAGCGCAGATAATTCTCGGATTTGATAAAGCTTTCTTGAGCTTGGAGTTTTTCCTGCTTTTCACGGTTCTTTATAGATTTTCTAAAATCGCCGTCCTGGTCATATTTACCGCTGGAAACGGTTAACTCGGCCGAGAGTCGCTTAAATTCATCCGCTATCTCCTTGTCCTCGGGCTTAAGTTTCATAGCCCGCTGACACGCAGCAATCGCCTTATCGAATTCACCGAGGGACGCATAAGAATCTTTTAACAACAAATATGTGTGCAGAGACGGTTTCTTAGAGGCGTTAGTCTCCTGGAACAGATAATTCGCAATCCACCCGGCGGTCTTTCTGTAACCGCCCGCTATAGCGGCCTTCAGTATCGCCTCGGCATACGGTAAATGGCTGGGGTCCTTGGCAAAAAGATATTCGGCGTCAAGCATTCTCTCAAGAGCCGTTTTACCGCGACGAAGCCGCTTTACTCTCTCCACCATTGAAGGGCTTTTGCCGCCTTTTTCCTGCCGACGCAGCGCAAGCTCACAAAGCGCCAGATGACCCTCTCGAAGCGCATCCGGAGTACAATGCAGACCTTCCAGGTACATATCGATAGCGTAATCAAAATTATCCGCTTCCGCCGCCTTTCGAGCCCGCTCAAAAAAAGCCTTTGCCTTAGTCAACAACTGGCCTGCATCTTCCCCTGACATGTCCTCCGCCTGGGTTGTCTGCCCGGTTTCTTGTCCCGAAAGGTGTTGCTGCTTATCATCCTGACTACTGGTGGTTCTCCCTGCAGCAGTTAGTTTAGCCGAGAGATTTTTAAACTCTTCCAACAAATCTTTATCTTCGGGTTTAAGTCTAACGGCACTTAGACATGCAGCAGTGGCTCTGTCCAATCGGTCAACTGCCGCATAGGAATCTTTTAACAGAAGATATATTTGTAAAGATGGTTTCTTGGCATTATTATTTGCCAGGAACATCAAATCAGCAATCCACTTAGCCGTTTCCCTGTAACCACCTGCCACGGCAGCTTTTAGTATTGCCTCGGCATATGGCAAATAGCTGGGGTCCTTGGCAAGAAGGTATTCGGCTCCGAGCATCTGCTCAAGAGCTGTTTCACGCCCCAATTTCTCTGTTACCTCTACCAGTGACGGCTTTGACCCGCCTTGTCTTTCTCGTCGAAGCGCCAATTCACGAAGTTTTATATGCCCATCCTGCACCGCATCAGGCACACAGCGAAGGCCCTCAAGGTACATATCGATAGCGGAATCGAAGTCGCCCTTTTCTTCAGCTATTCGAGCTCTCTCAAAAAACTCTCTGGCCTGAGCCAATAACTTGCCAATATCTTTTTCCGGCATAAATTCTGACCGATTTCCCTTTTCCGATGCGTTTTCGAAACATTTATCCTAATCTTCGGCTTAAATTTGTCAATAAATAAATACTTGTATAGAAATACCCTGTATGCTATATAATAAGCCCTGTTTAAAATCTTTTACGGAGAAATTGAAATGGCAACAGCACTTGAACGCTATGACCCGCAGATTTACGAGCTTATAAGACAGGAAAAGGCCCGTCAAAGCGCCTGCGTCCGGCTTATACCTTCCGAAAACTACGTTTCCAGAGCTGTAATGGAAGCCAGCGGAAGCTGTCTTACCAACAAATACTCTGAAGGTTATCCCGGCAAGCGATATTATGAAGGCCAGCAGGTTACCGACCTTGTCGAAACAATAGCCCGCGAACGTGCAAAAAAAGTCTTCAAAGCGGACCATGCTAACGTTCAGCCGTACTCGGGCTCTGTCGCCAACCTCGCCGCATATATGGCCCTAATCAAGCCCGGAGACACCATTATGGGGCTTTCTCTGCCGCACGGCGGACACCTTACACACGGCTGGACGGTTTCTATTACAAGCAGAGTTTTTAACTCCGTCAGATATACCGTCGACCCGAAGACCGGAAGGTTTGACTACAACCAGATTGAAGACCTCGCAAAGAAATATAAACCGAAAATCATCATCTCTGGTGCAACTGCTTACCCAAGAGAGATTGATTTTGAGATATTCGGCCAAATCACGAAAAAGGTGGGTGCATATCATGTCAGCGACATAGCACACATCGCCGGTCTCGTCGTTGCCGGCATACACAAAAGTCCCGTCCCCTATACCGATATCGTATCCACCACGACTCACAAAACCCTGCGCGGCCCTCGCGGCGGGATGCTGCTCTGCAAAGCCGAACACGCTAAAAAGATGGACAAATCCGTTTTCCCGGGTATGCAGGGCGGTCCCCATATGAATACCATCGCCGCTATAGCCGTAGCATTGGCCGAGGCGGACACTCCCGAGTTCATCACCTATGCAAAACAGATTGTCAAAAATGCCAAAGCTCTCGCAGAAAAGCTCCTTGAATACGGCTTTAATCTTTCATCCGGCGGAACCGACAACCATTTGATTTTAATCGATTTGAGAAACAAGAAAGTCCAGGGCAAACCACTTGCCAAAGCACTCGACAGGGCAAAAATCGTTACAAACTACAACACGACGCCGATGGCGCCGGACAGTCCCGCTAATCCAAGCGGTTTACGTATGGGGACGCCGTCGGTTACCACTCGCGGAATGAAGGAAGAGCAGATGCACCAAATTGCCGGCTTTATAAACAAAATCACTGAAAATATCGACAATGAGTCCGTAATCGAAGAGGTCGGGAAAGAGGTTTTGTTTTTGTCCTCGCAATTCCCGGTGCCGGAGCACTTTATCATTCCGAATAAGGATAACCAGGAAAATCCTCGACCATCAGATATCCTGACGCCCTGGCTGTTTTAACTTAAGGAGGAATCATATGGCCAAGGAAGAACGGGTGCTGGTCATCGAGAGAAAGGTCTTTGAGCAGGTCGGCTCATTCAACGGGCTCGCATTCGATATCGACCGATATCTCGAAAAAATCTTTGCTCCCGGCGTTCCGCGATTTATGCCGCGTTCAAAAGCAGAAAAAGACCCTTCTTATAAACAGCTCATCCCCTATGTAATTATGACCTGCGACGGTAAGTATCTCAGCTACGTCCGCGGCAAGCGAGCCGGGGAAGGCCGGCTGATTGGACTGCGCTCCATCGGAATAGGAGGGCATATAAATCCAGTTGATAACGAAGTCCCCTTATTCGATGCGGACTTTCGACAAATGTATGAAACCGCTGTTGAACGCGAAGTGGCGGAGGAAATATCTGTAGAAACGTCTCATACCGGACGCATCGCGGCATTGCTCAATGACGAATCCAACGAGGTCGGCAGCGTTCACCTCGGTGTCGTCCATTACTGGCTTCTCGACGCCCCGAAGGTCAACAGGCGCGAGCAGATGATTACCCAAATGTCCTTTATGACACCTGCCGAGCTGCAGCAGGTTCGCGATACTATGGAAACCTGGTCGCAATTATGCCTCGACGGCCTCGACAAAATGACCTCAAAATAAACCGCCCGCAAAAAAAATCTGCAAATTCATGGAACAGTTACCGCATTTTGCGCATCTTATTAATGGTGGTAATCTGAACAGGACCGAAAAATTAGGTCATCCGCAAAAAACGTTGAGACATCGTTAAATTTCACCTATTATACTGTGATATGAGCAACGATAAGCTAAAAACAGCCGTGCTTGGATTAGACAGTCGTGGCCGACTTCTGCTCGAAGCGGCCTCCCAAATCGATTATTTCAATATTAAAGCCGTCGCAGATAAAGACACTAAACTCACCGAAAAGCTGGCCCTCCAATATAACTGCACTGCTTATGACGACTACCGTCAGCTCATAATACAAAACCAATTCGATTGCCTGTTAGTCGCCGCTCCAATCCACAACTGTGATGAATACATTAAAATGGCAATGAAAAAGAAAACCAATATACTCAAGCTCCCCCCGCCGGCCAGGAATTTTCAGGAAGCTGCGGAACTTGTCCGTCTTGCCGACGATGAAAACATAAAATTCGCCATCGCAAATCCCAAGCGTTTCTCCCAAAGCTTTCTTGCTCTGCGACAGTTCCTGCAGCAAAACCAAATCGAGCAACTTTTTTTAATAACTGCTTTTTGTACTGCCCGCCAGCAGAACACCAGTTCCTGGCAAACCGACCCCGAATTGGCCGGCGGAGGAGTGCTACTGCACAATTGTTATCAAATAATCGATCAGATAGTTTGGAATTTCTCCGTTCCACAGCAGATTTACTGCTTAAATACAAACACGGCCAACGACAGGCAGCAGCGGTCCTATTTGACAGAGGATACAGCGGCGGCAACTATGAAATTCACCGACAGTTTCCTTCTGGGCAACCTCATAGCAAGCAAGGCCTTCGGCCCAGAACAGGAAATTTTAAAGATCTATGGAAAAGATAAAATTCTAACGGCCCGCAATACTAAATTTACTATCAGCGACAGCTCGGGGCAAGTCGGCCAGGAATCAGAATACAACTACGATGAGCTTGGCTTGTATAACAGCCTTCTGCAAAACTTCGCCCTGAGCATATTAGCGCCCGATAAAAACAAGCTTTGCAGCAGCGGCAGGGAGAATCTCAATGATATGGCTGTTATTGAGGCGGCCTATCTCTCGGCCCGCACGGCTATGCCGGAAGAACCCGCCAGAATACTTAAAATGGCCCCGACCGAACCTATAAAGACCGCAACTCGTAAATAATAAAAAATAAGCATTTGACAAATAACTGAATAAATAATAGTTTATCACCAGAATCGCTAAGCGTATTTTTATCTATCATTTGGAGATTTTGATATGGAAGACAGCAAGAAAAAAGTGATTATGGCCGTTATTGTAGTGGCGTGTTTCGTTGCGGCTGGCGCAATAGTATGGATGTCCACCTCAGGTACCGATACCATTCACGCAGGCGACGAAATGATCTGGCTAAAATGCCGAAACCCAGAGTGTGAAAACACATGGCAAATGGATCTGAGAAAATACCTTGACTTCAAAAATGAACAAATAGATCTTAAAGGGCATGGAATATACCCGGTTCCATGTCCCAAATGTGGAGAAGAGAGCGGCTACGAAGCTATGAAATGTCCGGAGTGCGGGTTTATCTTTGAGAGAGGCTCTGTTCCCAACGATCTGCCGGATAGATGCCCCGAATGCGGCTACAGCGAAACAGAAACCCGCAGAAAACGATAGCAGGCGACAAAATACGCGAACAAATAGTAGAATACTGACTTCTTAGCCAGGCACAAGGCAAATGCAGTATCTTGCTGTTATTCTAAGCAGAGATATTGAACATATAAATACTTAATTTTATCAAGCCCGACTTCTTAGAAAGTCGGGCTTTTTGTAAGGCCGATTATATCATTCAATACCTAACGTCTGCTTCAATCATTTAATCGCCCCAAAACAGCTCGGCGGTAATCCTCTTCCCCTGTTTTCAGCCCCGCAACGTTATAATGGCTCGTTTGAATCTTTTGTGTCAAATATGCCATACGGTTTTGAGGAGAAGGGTGTGTCGAAAGGAATTCAATAGGCCTTATTACATTTTCCTGCTCAAGCATCTGCATCGTCTCAACCATCCCATAAGGGTTGTAGCCCGCCCAAACCATATAATCGACCCCGCCCAAATCGGCCTCCTGCTCATCTTTCCTGCTGTACTGAAGGCCCAAAATTTCCCTTGCCAGCTCCGCCGCCGTTAAAACACCAGATGGCGTCTGCTCAGAAGTTGCCGCGGAGAGCAAAATGTCTACCCCAATCTCACGGCTCATATTAGCTGAAGCATGCCGCGCGACAATATGTGTTATCTCATGAGCTAATATCCCCGCCAACTGTGCCTCGCTTGTCAATTTCTTGAGCATTCCCTTTGTAATAAAAACATACCCGCCGGGAAGAGCAACGGCGTTGACCGATTTGTCCTCCACCGCCACGAAGCGATATTCAAAATACGGCTTATGGCTGACACGGGCAATCCTCTGTCCGACACTGTCAATATAATACTGTAAACTCTCGTCAGCTATTCTGCCCCCCATCTGCCTTTCGACTTCGGGCGCATACTTTCTGCCTATTTCGATATCCTGTTCTTCCGAAATCAACATAAGCTGTTCTTCACCGGTTACCGGATTTGTTGCGCAGCCCATACAAAGGCAAAAAACAAAACCTGAAACCAACACTACCAATTTATTAAACATAACTATCCCCAAACTTATAAATTTCCATTTGAAACCGCGACCGACATTTATTATAAAATTGGTTTATTTTATACGGTAGTAAAAACTATGACTCAGTCAAAATTTTGCCGGGAATGCGACCAAAAGCACCATTGCCAGGAAACCTACCAACAAATGGGTAAAGCTAAAGGCCCCTCGGTTACTTTCAAAGCTATAATCGCCTTTTTACTACCGATATTGACCTTTATCGCCAGTTTAATCATATTTGAAAAAATTTTAGCCAAAATAGTAGATATAAAACAACTGCGAACGGCTCTCGACTTCCTGTTTGCTCTGGCGGTAACTCTTGCAATTATATTGATTAACAAAGGGCTTAGTAAAAATAAGTAAAATCAGATGAAAATTGATACTAAAGGCAGATTTACTTTTCCCGGTGGGACACACCCCCCGCAAAAGAAAAATCTTGCCCTAGAAAGCAATATACAACCGGGCCCTGCCGCGAAACAAGTCGTAATAATGCTCAGCCAGCACATCGGTGCCGTCTGCCAGCCGCTTGTCAAAAAAGCAGATTCCGTCCAGGCCGGACAAAAAATCGGCGACGCGGATTCATTCGTTTCCGCTCCCGTCCATTCACCTGTCAACGGCAAGGTAAAAGAAATTGCCCTGCAGCCCCACGTGGTCCTGGGGCGAAGCCCGGCTGTAATCATAGAGACAGACACCGAAAATAATCCCCAAAAACAGCCCCGCACTATAGAAGACAACTTTGATGAAAACAGCTACTCATCAGAACAAATATGCGATGCTGTCCGCGAGGCCGGTATCGTTGGTATGGGCGGCGCCGGATTTCCCACGAGTGTAAAGATACAACCGAACCCGAAACAAACCAAGGATATAATGATTATCAACGGCTGTGAGTGCGAGCCGTATATCACCTGCGACTATCGGATTATGCTCGAGTGGACAAACAAAATTATTGCGGGAATAAAACTCGCTCAAAAGGCAGCCGGCTGTTCAAAAGTTTTTATTGCCATCGAAGACAACAAGCCCCAGGCCATCGAGATTATGAATGCCGCCGTTCAAAAATCCTCGAACAACATAAAGGTTATTCCCGTTAAAACAAAATACCCGCAGGGCGGCGAAAGACAGCTTATAAGAGCGATACTCAAAAAAAATGTCCCCACAGGAGGTATTCCGCCGATGATTGGCGTGCTGGTGCTCAACGTCGCCACCATCGCGGCAATCGCTGAAGCAGTTATCCACAATTACCCGCTGACTCATAGGGTTGTAACTGTTACCGGAGAAGGAATAACCAAGCCGGGCAATTTCTATACCCCCATAGGAACATCGGTAGAAAAGCTCATTGAATTCTGCGGAGGACTAACAACAGATGCGGTAAAAGTAATTGTCGGAGGACCGATGATGGGAATAGCAATCGCCGACTCGACAACACCTGTAACAAAAACCACCGGAGCTGTAACCGTATTGACTAAAGAACAAATCGGAAGTGCCAAATTCGCCGGACGCCAAACTCCCTGCATTCGCTGCGGCAGATGCTTAGAAGTTTGCCCCGAACATCTGAACCCAACTAAAATAGCTCACGCCGTCAAAAACGGGCTTTTAGACCTGGCGCAGAGTTATTATATAAGCGCCTGCATCGAGTGCGGATGCTGCAGTTATGTCTGTCCGGCCAATATAGAACTAACCGGACACATCAAAACAGGAAAAATCTCGCTTGCCAAACAAAAGAAAAAGATACCGCAATAATATGGAAAAAAGCCAGACGCCAACACACATAACAGTTTCACATTCACCGCATATCAGCCAGCCGCTCTCTACTCGCATCGTAATGATAGATGTCATAATAGGTCTGATACCTGCCATGATTGCGGCAGGTTTCTACTTCCGTATTCACGCACTTATCCTTATTTCCACCTGTTGTCTGTCAGCGGTCGCAACAGAATGGCTTTGCAACCGAATCCGCAGAAAACCGAATTCCCTCGGTGATTTCAGCGCTGTCGTTACCGGTATAATACTTGCGTTTTCCCTGCCGCCGGCTTTTCCCATTTGGGCGGCAGTAATCGGCTCCTGCTTCGCAATCGTTATAGGTAAAATGGTATTCGGCGGCCTCGGCGCAAATATCTTCAATCCCGCTATGGTCGGCAGAGCGTTCCTGACCGCTTCTTTCGGCGTGCTGATGACTACCTGGACCGTCCCCGCCACAATTGACCCTGAAATGCCCAAAATCTCCGCAGACAATACAATCAACTCGCGAACACAGGCAACACCGCTGGCCTGGAGTAAACAAGCCATAAAAACAGAAACGAAAGCCGAAGTCATTAACGAACAAATCGAAGATACATACACAGGCGAAGTTGGCGGCTGTCTCGGCGAAACCAGCACCCTTGCTCTTTTGCTCGGCGGACTCTATCTACTGATAAGAAAAACCATAACCCCACATATACCGTTAGCGGTTTTAATCTCCGCCTTCGTTTTTGCAGGTATTGCATACTTAATAAACCCCGATGCATACGTATCGCCCCTGCTGCACCTGACCAGCGGAGGGATGCTGCTCTGCGCGTTTTTTATAGCTACCGACCCCGTTACGGCACCGCTATCTGCTAAAGGGATGTGGATTTTCGGCATCGGCGTAGGAACGATAACGATGCTTATAAGAATCGTCGGAGAATATCCGGAAGGTGTTATGTTCTCCGTTCTTCTAATGAATGCAGTAACACCCCTGATTGACAGGCTGTGCAAATTGGTCCCGGCTGGAGGCAAACCCAATGCTTAAAATGATAAAGCATTTCATCGAGCAAAGCTGGCTGCTGATTGTCTCGTCATTTTTCTTTGGACTGCTTATAGCAATTACAAACGCCGCCTGGGCACCGAGAATCGAACAAAATAAAACCGAAAAACTAAATCACCTGATGTCATCCCTGCTACCGAAAGCCACTGATTTCAAATTAGAAACGGAGCTCGAAATAAAATCAGTCAAAGGCCAAAAAATAAAAACTAAAATTTACAAAGCAATCTCATATACAGGCAAGTGCGCAGGTTATTGTTTCAATACATCCGGACCGGGTTTTGCAGACAAAATCGAACTAGTTGTGGCTGTTGACAAGGATTTCAAAAATATCGCAGGATTTAACGTACTGGCAAGCAACGAAACGCCCGGCTTTGGCGACCGGATAAAGCTGCCCTGGTATCGAAACCAATTTGCAGGAGCACCAACTGATACTCTGGAACTGACAAAAACCGGCGATACCGAAAAAATCGATTCCGAAATCGTCGCCATAAGCGGAGCCACCGTAAGCAGCCAGTCAGTTGTTAATATAATAAATAATTCCATAACACAGATTAAAGACCAAATGCAAAAGAAGGATTAAGCAACAATGACAAACGAATCCCAAAGCTCAGCTGGCCTTTACAAGCAAACGTTTACCACAGGCCTTTGGCACGAAAATCCGGTCCTTCGGCTGCTGCTGGGAATGTGCCCGACGCTGGCGGTCACCGCCGCCGTGAAGCCGGCTCTGACTATGGGGCTCAGTGTAATTTTTGTGTTGCTGTGCAGTAACATCGTCGTCAGCTTGATGCGAAAACTGCTCAAACCTCATCTGCGAATCCTCATGTTCACCCTGACAATAGCAACCTTCGTTACCATAGCGGACTTATTTCTAAAGGCCTTCGTGCCGAGAATGAGCGAAATGCTCGGGCCGTATGTCCCTCTGATTATCGTCAACTGCATCATCATCTGCCGTGCCGAGGCCTGCGCCAGTAAAAATACGCTATTTGTAAGCATCATCGACGCCCTCGGGATGGGATTAGGATTCACATTAACGCTGTGCGTTCTGGCCGGCATAAGAGAAATCCTCTCAACCGGCGCAATTTGGGAAATCAAGGTCTTACCCTCCGCTTTTGTGCCCTGGGCCGCGATGAGCATGCCGGTGGGAGCGTTTATTACCTTAGGACTGATGCTGGGATTGGCTAACATCATCAGCAAAAAGAAAAATTAACAGGAAAAAAACCATGGATACGCTAAACATACTGCTTACAGGTTTTATATCCATCGTCATAATCAATAACCTTGTTCTTACCAAATTTCTCGGCATCTGTCCCTATCTCGGCGTATCAGGCCGGATAGATATGGCTTTCGGTATGGGCCTCGCGGTAACCTTCGTTGTAACCCTAAGCGGCACACTGACCTGGCTGATTGACCACCTTATTCTTATGGGCACACCTTTGGAAGTAACGCGATACGTCTGCTTCATATTAGTCATCGCCGGTGCCGTCCAGCTCGTCGAAATGTATATCCGAAAATTCTTCCCGTCCCTGTATGAAAGCTTCGGTATATTTTTACCTTTAATCACAACCAACTGTGCAATCCTCGGACTGTGCTTGTTTATAAACCTCTGGGGAATCGACAACCTGCCTGAGGCGGTGGTGCTCAGCTTCGGTGCAGGCATCGGCTTTACTATGGCCATCTGCATTATGGCCGGCATCCGGGAAAACCTGAATTTAGCCGACGTGCCGGAATGCCTCAAAGGCGCGCCGATTACACTAATCACCGCGGGCCTGCTTGCTCTGGCCTTTATGGGTTTTGCAGGAATGATAAGATGATTTTAGCCGATATTGCTGAACTATGGAACAGTGCCTGGCCGGCCGGGCTGACTATGCTCGGCTTAGGCGGCGGCTTCGCAATAGTGCTCTTGATTGCAAGCGAAAAGCTAAAGGTCAAGGTCGACCCCAAAGTTGAGCAAATCCATCAGGCCTTGCCTAACATCGACTGCGGCGCGTGTGGGTTCGCCGGTTGCAGCTCTTACGCAAAGGCTGTCGCACAAAACCCCGAGCTCATCGGCAAATGCGCTCCCGGAGGCGCCGAGGCCTCCGCTAAAATCGCAGAAATCCTGAATCTGCAAATCAGCGATTCGGGTCCGGCCAGAAGACCAATCGTCTATTGCCGCGCTCATACAAAAGACAAAACCTATTATGCAAAATATTCCGGTATACCGACCTGTATCTCCGCAAACGCCTTACCCAACGTTCAGGCCTGCAAGTTCGGCTGCCTCGGCTTCGGCGACTGCGTAAATGCCTGCAAGTTCGACGCCCTTCACATCGTCGACGGCCTCGCCACCGTTGACTACGAGAAATGCACGGGCTGCGGCGCCTGCGCGAAGCATTGCCCGCGTGACCTGATTGAAATGGTTCCCTTCGGCCACGAAAATATGCTCACCGTCGCCTGTAAAAATAAAGAGACCGGCAAAACAACACGCTCGATGTGCAAGGTCGGCTGTATCGGCTGCGGCCTGTGCGCAAAACAGACCGATTTGTTCAAAGTCGAAAATAATTTAGCCCGAATGGATTACGAAAAATACCAGCCCTCCGAGCAAACAGAAACCGCTATGAACAAATGCCCCACAAAGGTAATCGTCTTCCGCGGCAAATCAGCACCAAGCGCTTGAGCAAAAACTCGCCAATCAATCTATAAACTTGTCCGCGCCGCTGGTTTTGATAAGCTCATACCCCGGCGGTGAAGTTATTACAATCGCCTCGGTCTCCGGCGTCGCTTCGATTAAAGCAAGACCTTTCTCTGCCCCCATTACGTTAACGGCCGTCGCCAAAGCATCCGCATCAGCGGCGTTTCGGGAAATAATGGTAACGCTTGTCAGC
>CAYXUW010000012.1:23715-26268 GCA_964468375.1 uncultured Pirellulales bacterium
TCACTGCCGTATCCGGTTTTGGCATTAATAATATGACTGTATTTTTTTCCGCCTATCACGACAAATCGCCGATAGTCCCCGCTGGTGGTAACTGCAGCGTCCCCTACTTCCAAAACCATCATAACCTCTCCGCTGATATCCCCCCTGCTCACCCTCGCATCCTGCACGCCGATTCGCCACTTGTTCTGTCCCGCCGGCGGCAAACCAAAGCACCGAATATCACCGCCGATATCGACCATACCCCCCGCCGCCCCGCTGTTCTGCATCGCCTCAACTGCCTTATCAATCGCATACCCTTTCGCTATCCCACCGAGGTCAACCCTCATCCCCCCCGCCGCAAACCGGACGCTCATCTCGTTCGCATCGAGTATAAGCTTGTCATAGCCCACCTTCGAGCGGGCCTCGGCAAGCTCTGGCTCATTGGGAACAGCCCCCGCCTCGGCCGCCGAACGCCAAAGGGCCTCCAGCGGCCCGACTGTAATATCGAAAGCACCGTCGGAAATCCTGCTGAACTCAATGCTTTTCTGCAAAACCTCGTATGTCGATTTACTGACCGCAACCGGCCGCCCGAAACCTTCACGATTCAACCTGCTTATTTCCGAATCGATTTTGTAATCGCTCATCAGGTCTTCGATGTTCTCAATTTCCGCAAAGGCGGTCTCGATACACTCCTCAGCCGTATCAGAATCCGCCGCCACCGCAATGATGCGGGCGAATGTCCCCATCACCACCCGTTTGCCACTGTCAGCATCGACCCTCTCGGCAGGTGCTTCCTTAACATCGACAAAGAAATACAGCCACGCCGTAATCAAAATCAAAACGGCAATGACCACGATAAAAATCTTGTCTTTCTTCTCCATAAAAACCTCTCAGCAAATATCCTAAAAACGCTGATTCTGATTACTCAGCGGATTAATGCAACAATCGTTTTCATACTGTATAATACCTTCGTGAATAAAAAGCAAATAACAATATTAGCCGACCGGCTCGACCGCCAATTCCTGCCCTTCGTCCGCAGGCCGAGCAGATACATTGGAGGCGAAATAAACCAGACCAAAAAAGACCTCGCCGAATGCGCTCTCACCGTCGCGCTTTGCTTTCCCGATATATACGAAATCGGAATGAGCAACACCGGCCTGGCGATAATATACGAAATCCTAAATAATCTCGACTTCGCAGCCGCCGAGCGGGTATTTGCGCCGTGGCTCGACGCCGAGAAAATCCTCAGGGACAAAAATATCCCGCTTTTCTCTCTCGAATCCAAAGCGTCACTGGCAAGTTTTGACGTCGTCGGTTTCAGCTTGACCAACGAGCTCTGCTACACCAATGTCCTCAATATGCTCGACCTCGCCGGCCTGGATATCCACAGCACCCGTCGCGGAGAAGATGACCCGCTAATAATCGCCGGCGGCGGTATGGCGAACTGCTGTGAGCCGATGACCGACTTCATCGACCTGTTCCTGCTGGGCGAAGGCGATGAAGCCGTCGTCGAATTGGCCGAGCTTATAAAATCACAAAAGCAGGCAGGCGCGTCGAAGAGAGATATTCTTAAAAGAGCCGCCGAACAATTCGATTGGGCTTACGTCCCCGCCTTTTATGACTCGAACAGGAAACTCAAAAACGCCGTTGTCGAGGACTTCGAGAACGCCCCCGTCCCGCTCCGCCCGCTCGTCCCGTTCACTCAGGCCGTCCACGAACGGGTCAGCGTCGAGATTATGCGCGGCTGTCCCGGCCGGTGCAGGTTCTGTCAGGCCAGCTTTTGCAGAAGACCAATTCGCTATCGCAGCATCGAAAGGATTATAGATATCGCCAAAGCCTGCCACCATTCGACGGGATTCGATACGGTTAGCCTGTTAAGCTTATCAAGCGCCGATTATCCAAATCTCGAAGAACTGGTTGCCGGCCTGCACGAATATTTCCACGACAAGCACGTCGGTCTTTCACTGCCGAGCCTTCGTGTCGATAAGCAGTTGAAGATGCTGCCGGAACTGCTGACTTCGGTCAGAAAGGGCGGCCTGACGATTGCCGTCGAAGCCGCAAGCGAGAGATTACGCCGGATTATAAATAAGCCGCTGAAAGATGAGGACTTAATCGCCGCAGCAGAGGCCGCATATCAAGCCGGCTGGCAAAAATTAAAGCTATACTTTATGGTCGGCCTGCCGGGCGAAACTGAGGACGATGTCAAGCGGATTGTGGAATTATCGTTCCAATTAGCTAAACTGCGAAAAAAAGTGGACGGCAAAACAGGCCAGATAAATATTACCGTAAGCTGGTTCGTTCCCAAGCCGCACACGCCGTTCGGCTGGCTCGGCCAAAAACCAAAATCGTATTTCGAGAGGGCGAAAGAGATAATCCTCGAAGAAAAAAGCAAACTTCGCGCGAAGTTCCTGCAGTTCAAATTCCACCATATCAATCGCAGCGTGTTGGAATCAGTCATCGGCCGGGGTGACAGGCGACTGTGCGAAGTAATAGAAGCCGCCTGGCGGGCCGGCGCAAAATTCGATTTGTGGGATGAACGTTTCAATTACGAGTTTTGGCGAAGCGCCTTCGAGC
>CAYXUW010000013.1:0-24994 GCA_964468375.1 uncultured Pirellulales bacterium
CTCTATATCCACCGCAAGTGCAACGGCGGTGATGTCCGAACCTACGAAACCGGCTATATTAGGGGCGGCGTGGATACTACCAGCGGCGTTCATCTGTAATTTTAACTCGCCAGGAGCGACGTCTTTCGCGTCAACGGAAAAGGCCTCATAGGGGGCCTGGCCAAGCTGGGCAATGGGCAATTTCAAAAAGAGGTGGTTCATAGTCGTGTTGCCGACAATACACATTTCATATATTTTTTCTGTGTTTATGGATGCCCGACTGCAAAGCTTTTTGGTTAATTTATTTATACAGTCGATTATTGTCTCGTGCAGTTCTGTTAAATTCGCATTAATTTGAGCGTAACTGATTCTGCTGATGACGTCGCCTCCATATCGGGTCTGCGGATTCAAGTCGGCCTGAGTCACCAGGGGCTGTCCGGTTGCCATATCAATCAACTTGGCGACAACAGTAGTGGTGCCTATATCTACCGCTACGCCGAAAATTTTGCCATCGGAGGCGATTCTTTTGTATTTTTCGTATATGTCCGGCCGGATTTCGGCTTTGGTGCCGATTCCGTGAGAGAGGATTCTGTGCTCGAAGAACCTGGAATCATCGGGAATTGTTACAGTAAGATCGCTTTGGATACGATACTGACAAGCCAATACCCGCCGGACGCCCGGCTGTAACTCTACAGCACATTTTTTACACGTGCCCTTTCCGCCGCAAACTGTGTTAAGAACTATACCGGCCTGTCCGGCGGCTTCAAGAAGTGTTGCACCTTCATGAATAGAAATTTGCCTGCCATCGGGCAGAAACGTTAAGTTATAGTGCTTCATTTTAATGCTGCGCGCATATTTTATTACAGCGAGCTACCGGTGTGTCCGTTAGCCGTTCTTTTTATGTCTTACTTTCCAGCGGGCGTGTCTTTTCTTACTGCCCACCTTGCGTCTGCGTCTCGGTTTTGCCATTTACTTCTCCACAAAGCAATCAGGAATCATTTATTTCAAAATGCCTTTAACTATTCCGAATATATGATATAATGCTATAAAAGTAAAGGAGATAAACATCGCAATTTTTTAATTTGGGTTTTGTTAATACAAAAGATGGTGCGGAAATGATTCAATGTAAAGACTGTGAATTCTGCGAGATTGGCCCCGACGGAAAAAGAACTTTCAAATGCGACCCGTTCGTCAACATCAAAGAACCGGAGTGCATAGCCAAATGGCAACTAATCCGCCTCGATATGCTGGTTGCCAGCTACAACGGAATGCTCAAGTGGTATGAGAAGCTGGCGCCGCTTCAGGATAAGATTTTCAAGTATATGAAGCGGGAAATCGAGGATATAGACGAATCCGAACAATGGAAACTCGATGACGAAGAGGAAAAGCAAAGGGAAGAAGGCCAGTATTGAGGAAGCTTTAATTCTTTTTTTCGCCGAAATGATAGCCGCAGGTATCCGCCGTGAGAAGCTCCGATTCGCTGCGCGGATACTTTCGGCAGTTAAGAGGACGTATCGGATAAATTTTGCAGGTGCAATCGCCATTTTCATCTATGCTTAGAAACGGACACGGAATCGGCAGTTTACAGCATGCTCCGCATTGTTTGCACCTGCCTTCACGGCTTTTATCAACCGGTAAAAAACTGGTGACCGTCCGTTTAACCTTAGCAGACCATGTGTTTTTTATTTCTATATCAGCCATAAATATAGGGCCGGAGAATAACAGTTTTTCAGAATTTATGCAATAAAGCAGTTTCAGAAATCGTCTATATTTGCGTAAGAGCACTTTAATATGACCAAAAACAGCGATTTAGCCCGGATAATAACCGGCTGTAAATCCGGCGATGCCGAGAGCTTTTCAGAGTTAGTCGATATATACGCAAGCCGGCTTTACGGTTACTTTTACCGATTAACGGGCGATAAAGAAATCAGCGATGATTTGCTCAGCGAGCTGTTTGTCAGGTTGGTTGAGAAAATTGGCTCTTTCAAGGGCGGTTCTTTCGGAAGCTGGCTGTTCAAAACGGCATCTAATATTTTCTATGATTATTTGAGAGATAAGCAACGACAGAAAAAGCTGCTCGAAGGCCGAAAAAGACAGCTCGAATTAGAAACAACAGATGCTAAAGAGTCCGATAGTGAGAAAATCGATAAATTACAGGCGCAGCTCGGCAAGCTCGACGAAGATACGAGGGAATTGATTATGTTGCGTTTTTATTCGCAGATAAGTTTCAAGGAAATAGCGGCTATGCGGTCCGAGCCGATAGGAACCATATTGTCGAAAGTGCATCGAGGACTTAAGAAGCTGCAAAAACTGATGGAGTAGAAATAACCGTGAACGATAAAAGAGAAGAAAATTTGAAGGACCTATTCGAAAAATTTCTCGATTCCGAACAGGCTGGGCAAGCTGTTAATGACATCGAGGAAGGTGAACGAATTCTCCACCGTAATCCCGCACCTGAACCCAGCGACGAGCTGATAGCGGGAATAAAAGCCGAAATCGCCGGACAACTGCTACACAAAGAAAATACCTTCAGGAAAGCAATTTATAAAACAATGGCTGTTGCTGCGGCGTTTATTCTCTTCGCGGTTATAAGCGTGAAATTCTTCGAAAAGGACACGAGCGAACCAGAAAGAATGGTCAGCCAATCAACAATGCCGACAGCCGTATGGGAAAGTGAGTGTTTAGCTGACGACAGTGCTGATGCGGCGATGCTCGTCGCCGAGGTCGAACAGATTGAAAGCGACCTGCTCGCTGCGCAGTTAGGTGAAAACGGCAGTAACGGCTATGAAACTATAACAGAACTGGAAATGGAATTAATAGAGATTAACAGCGATTTTTGGAAAGGATAAAAAATGAAAAAGGGCTACAGAACAATTTTAGTATTGGTAATAACGGCAATATTACTGACTATCGCCCTGCCCTGCAGAGCCGTGGAGGAAGAGGAAGAAAATATATGGTCTGAAGATATGCCACAGTGGAAGCACAAACAGCCTGAACTAACAGAAGAAATGATTAAGGGTATGATGAACCATTTGGCTGTGGAGGACCCGAATAAAGCGAAGGAATTAGAAAAGCTGAAAGAGGAAGACTTTGAGAAGTTTAAAACCGAGCTTAGGGAAGCCATGCGGCAGCAGTTCGGCAAAAAAAATAGAAAACACACGGAAAAACGGTCAGAACGGTCTATGAGAAGACATAACGAGTTTGGTCCTGGCGTAATGCCACACGATATGCCAATGCACTGGAAGCACGAGGGATACCTGAACTGGCTGAAAGAAAACTACGCCGAGGAGGCAGAGAAACTGGCTGAGCTAAATGAGAAAGACCCGGAACTTTATTGGAAACAGCTCGGTCTCAGCTTCAGAAAATACGGCAGAATCGCAGAAGCAGCGAGAAAAAATACCCAGCTGGCGGAAGTGCTTAAGGAAGATTTGACACTAAAACAGCAACGGGACAAACTGCTCGAAGAAATCAAAACAGCAGATGGCGACAAAAAAGAAGAGTTAATAAAGGACCTGGAAGAAGTAGTCAGCCGCCGGTTCGATTTGATTGTGAAACGAAAACAGATAGAGTATGAACAGCTAACCGAAAAACTGGAAAGTCTGAAAAAAGAAGTTAAGCAGAGAGAAGCCAAAGTAGAAAAATGGCAGGATGCCGAGTTCAAAAACGAAAGCGTAAAGGCAAGAATAAAGGAATTGCTGGGCAACTCCGATGAGTTTAAATGGCATTGAGGGGGCGGTTGCCGTAAAGGCAAACGCAATGAAAGACAAGGCCTCACAGTGAACCTGTGAGGCCTTGTCCTTATAATCCGCTCCGCTTTTGCTCCGCTTCGGTGGCCTGCCTGAGCATCTTTTTCTCCTTCGGCGTCAAACTTTGAATACCGAAGTCGTGAACCTTCTGCAGGATACGGTCGACTTCTGCCTGTAGATTACGCTGCTCGTCTATTCTTCTCTGTCGCCGGCCGGAATTGATTTTCGCTCTGAGCTTATTCTGCCAGCCCTGTGAGTATATATAAATTGCTCCCGCCGCCATACCCGCCAGATGGGCCGCATCGCCGCCGGCATTTGCTTCCTTTGTTATCACAGAAACAAGGTAAATGGCTGTGAAAGCGACTGCTGCTACTCTTATCGGCACAGGAAAAAGAAGGATAAAAACAACAAATTGCGGAAAGAGAATAGCACAGGCGGCCAACATACCGAGTATCGCACCCGAAGCTCCCACCATAGGCAAAGCCGGCAGGAAACTAACAGCAACGAGAATCAGATAAAACAGCCCCCCCGCCGCCCCGCAAAGAAGATAAAAGAATAAAAATCTTTTGCTGCCCCAATGGCGTTCGAGTGTCGGCCCCAGAAAAAACAGGCCGAGCATATTGAAAAAGATGTGGAACGTATCGCCGTGTAAAAACTGGTATGTTATAAGCCGCCACAGCTGCAACATCCGAAACAGAGAATCCGGGTAAAGCGAAAACCAATTCACCAATAAACTACCCGCCCCCAAAATCTGCAGAAAATACACCGCCACATTGATAATCAAAAGCCGTTTGACCATCGGCGTCATTTGAGGAAAAACCATTCGCATCTGCGGAGAATGATGGAACCTAGACCGGAAGTTTGTGTGAGTGTAATCTCTATCGTAAAGACCCATATTTTACTCTTAGCACACTATGTGCGATGTTTTTCTACTTTTATGTTTTACATTTATACGTTATTTCGACTGTCGTGTTTCCACCCTTTGAAATATTAATATCAAAAGCAATCCGAAGACCACCATATAAATCCCCAGATTTTGGGAGACCGTCCCGCCCTTATAAACCGCCCACCAGGCATACTCAAATGGATTATCATCCCGCATAAACTCTATAAAAAATCGTGTAATGCCGTAGAGCACGAACATTAAGCCGAAAATTTGACCGGGCTTGCTTAATAATCCCCTGCCGGTTTTTTGAGCTTTTCGCCAAAAAAGATAAAGTATAAGGCACAAAACCGCGCCGTTAATCGACGAATATAATTGGGTCGGATGAACCGACAAAGAACGAAGCTGGTCATTCGCTTTGAGCATTTCCCTCTGCCGGACGGTTAAATATTCGTAGGGTTTTAATAACGGGTCGCTACTACCGTTGAAGAAAAAGTCTGACGGCAATTTCACATACGGCTCGATGCGGTCTCTTTCCAAATCAGCAGTTACCTGGCTGTGGTATGCATGCGACCAGTACGGAAACCTGACCGCCCAGGGAAGATTTGTCGGCTTGCCGAAGCAGCAGCCGTTCAGAAAGCAGCCGATTCTGCCGAACGCAAGCGCCAGCATCAAACCGACAGCAAGAATATCGAGATAGCGCCGGACTGAAAGTTTGTGATACCGCAAATAAAAGAATATAACAGCGATAGCTGCAAGGACACCACCTAAAAGCTCGAGGCCGCCCTGCCAGATAGCAAAAACCGAGAGCAAGCGTCCCTGATACTGGTCAAAATGATGAATTACATAAAAAAGACGCGCGCCGACAACCCCCGCGATGAGCGAATAAAGAGCTGCATTTGTAATGTACTGAGGGTCGGGTGTAATGTCACGGCTGAGACGCCTTATAAGGAAAATAGCGGCGATAAATGCGATGACCAT
The DNA here is from genome assembly GCA_964468375.1 of uncultured Pirellulales bacterium. Lineage (GTDB taxonomy): Bacteria > Planctomycetota > Phycisphaerae > Sedimentisphaerales > Anaerobacaceae > CAYXUW01. The sequence goes on from CAYXUW010000013.1 coordinate 5,590, forward strand.
CATCAGGCCGTAACTTTTTACGGTCAAATGGATGAAAGGTATCTCAAAAAGCTCAGGATGCATTTGTTCTCTTTCAATGCGGTGCGGTAACAAAGCAGCCGGCAAATCCTAAAGCAAACCGTCTTTTACGAGGCCCGTTTTATCTTGTTATTCTCATCAAGAATGATGATTTTCGGCTTAAATCCCTCGGCTTCTTCGGGCGTACAGAAAGCAAAACCGAGGATAATGATTATATCTTTCGGCTTGACCAGCTTGGCCGCTGCACCAAGTATGACAATTTCACCTGAATCGGCCTCCGCTGGAACAGCATAGGTTTCCAGCCGGCTGCCGTTATTTAAATCGGCGACTAAAACGGATTCATAAGGCAGAATGCCCGCTGCTTCCATCAAAGCAGAGTCTATCGCAATGCTGCCGGGGTAATGCAGTTTGGCATCCGTAACAGTTGCACGATGTAACTTGCTTTTTAATATTTTCACGAGCATAACAAGTAATTTGTGATTTAGTTTCAGAGGTTATTATATACTATCGCTTGCCGGCGTCCAGCAGAATGTTGTCAATTAAGCGCGTAGAGCCGATTTTAACGGCAACCGCAATGAGAACTTTGCCGGTGATGCTATCGACCGGCTGTAGCGTTTCGGCATCCACTATACTTACGTATTCTATCTTTACAGCTGGAACCTTGTTAAGTATATCGCGCATTTTGGCGATTATTTCCCCACAATCTATAACACCTGATTCAGCCAATTTTTGACCTTCTTCTAGCGACTTGTAAATATACGCCGCATCCTTTTTCTCCTGTTCGGTCAGATATTGATTTCTGCTGCTGACCGCCAGCCCGCTGCTCTCGCGAACTGTCGGGCAGAGGATGATTTCCAGCGACATATTCAAGTCAGCAACCATCCGCCTGATGACAATCGCCTGCTGGGCATCTTTCTGTCCGAAGAACGCAATATCTGGAGCGACAATATTAAATAACTTGGCGCAAACGGTAGTAACCCCGCGGAAATGCCCCGGTCGAGACTTGCCGCAAAGCTGTTCGGTCAACTTCTCGACATTTACCCAGGTAAGATTTTCCCGCGGATACATCTCTTCTGTCATCGGAGCGAAAACGACGTCGACACCCGCTTTTTTACAAATTTCTAAATCAGCTTTGAAGGGTCTGGGATATTTATCGAAATCCTCGCTCGGACCAAACTGCGTTGGATTGACAAAAATGCTGACTACCACGAAATCGCATCTTTGGACCGCTGCTTCGATTAGGGAAATATGGCCGGTATGCAGTGCCCCCATCGTCGGCACAAGACCTATCATTTTGCCGTCATCGCGAGCGGCTTTTACAAGCTTTCTTACAGATTCTATTGTTTTTGCAACTTCCATTACACTGCAATATAGCTTTTTATCTGGTTTTTTAAATGGTCAATATTGCCGTCTTCGATAAATTCAGATGCTGATATACGAATAACAGGAGAGGTTTTCCAGTCGGCAAAGAGCTCTTCATAATCAGACTTCAGGTCTTTCAGAAACTGCGGCTCAATCCGCTGTTCGTAGGGACGGTTACGCTTGTGAATGCGCTGCAGGCAACTTTCCGCGGAGTCGGTTAGATAGATTGCCAAAACAGGCGGAGCTATTTCCGTAACAGATGAAGGATAAATTTCTTCATATGAAGCAAGTTGTTCAGCATTAAGCAGTCGTTTCGCATAAATAAGCTCCTTGTCAAAGACATAGTCGCTAACGGCAATTTGTCCGGCTTCCAGTACATTACGGTTCAATTGCTCAACTCTGTTGTTTAGAAAAAACAGCTGGGAATCCAGTGCTAATTCTTTATGCCCAGCGTAAACATCCGGCATAAAAGGATTTGTATCATACGGCTCAAGCACTAACTTACAAGCAAACAATTCGGACAGCTTTTTCGCAAGCGTAGTTTTTCCGACACCGATAATGCCCGCTATGCTTATAAGCTGCGGCTGTTCGGGGTTGAGCACGAAACTCGCGCCGTTAAGCCGGTTTGCCAGTTCATCCATCGGCTCTTTGATAACAGGGTGCAGCAAGTCGGCATCAAGCTGACAAAGGCCTTTGAGCACGAACGAGCGCAGGTGCATCTGCGAATGAGGGACAGTTAAATCGGGGCTGTTTATTATTTCCCTGCCAAAAAGCAAAAGGTCCAAATCGATAGTCCTCGACGACCATTTCTCTCCTCTGGCTCTGCCGAGCGAAGTCTCAATACTGACCAGATTTTTGAGCAGGTCTTCGGCGGTCAGAGAAGTTTCTATTTCGGCCACCGCGTTTAAGTATTTGGGCTGGTCGGCACCGCCAAGCGGAGCGGTCTCGATTACGTCGCTGACACGGGCAACTTTTATATTGCCAGTTTCAGTCAGCATTTTAAGGGCTTTGTCGACAAAACCCTTTCTGTCGCCTAAATTACTTCCCAATCCGATATATGCTGTTGTCATTGCTTAATTGATATTAGATGCAATCTGGTTAGCTGTGTATTAAACGGCGGCGAATCGCTGCATAGCTTCCTTGACATCATCCGGCTGGCCAAAAGCTGTAAGCCGGAAGTAACCTTCACCTGATGGCCCAAAGCCCGAGCCGGGCGTGCCGACGACGTTCGCTTTTCGGAGCAGACGGTCGAAGAACTCCCAGGAACTGACGCCGTCCGGGGTTTTCATCCATATATACGGTGCATTAACCCCGCCGTAAACATCGTAGCCGAGCTTTTCGAGCGATTTGCGAATCACATCGGCGTTCGCCAGATAGATATTAATAGTATCCCGGCACTGCTCTTTGCCATCTGCTGTATAAACAGCAGCTGCGCCGGCCTGAGATATATACGAAGTGCCGTTAAACTTCGTGCAGTGCCGCCTGTTCCATAAGGAATTGACTTTTACCGCCCTGCCGTCTTCGGTGCGGGCCTCCAGTTGTTTCGGAACGACGGTAAAGGCGCATCTGACGCCGGTAAAGCCGGCTGTTTTGGAAAAACTGCGAAACTCAATCGCCACCTCTTTTGCCCCTTCAATTTCGTAAATCGAATGAGGTATCCGCGGCTCGGTTATAAAGGCTTCGTAAGCGGCATCGAAAAAAATGACCGCCCTTTCATCGCGGGCGAAATCCACCCATTTTTTCAGAATCTCCTTAGTAGCCACCGCTCCGGTGGGGTTATTCGGAAAACACAGGTAGATAATATCTACTTTTTGCTTCGGTACATCGGGGATAAAGTTATTCTCGGCGGTGCAGGGCATATAAACGATTTTTTCATATTGGCCGTTTTTATCTGCTCCGCCCGTTCTGCCGGCCATTACATTGGTATCGACATACACGGGATACACCGGGTCTGTTACGGCAATAACGTTATTCAAGCCGAATATTTCCTGAATGTTTCCCGTATCGCATTTGGCGCCGTCGCTGATGAAAACCTCATCGCGCTGCAAATCGATGCCGCGTGGGTTAAAATCATTTTTGACTATCGCGTCGATTAAAAAGTCATAGCCCTGTTCCGGCCCGTAGCCGCGCAAGGTAGAAGCGCTGCCCATCTCGACAACGGCCTTTTTCATCGCCTCGACAACAGCCGGGGCCAGTGGCTGGGTAACGTCGCCTATACCCAAGCTGATTATTTTCGCATCGGGGCTTTCGGCCTTAAAAGCACGAATCCGCCTGCCGATTTCCGGAAACAGATAGCCCGCCTGCAATTTCAGAAAATTTTCGTTAATCGTCGTCATCCTTCGACTCCTTTTCAGTCATCGTTCGCAAAACTTAAGACAGCACATAATATCATCTTGCGCGCAGAGAGTCTATAGAACTGCTGATATTAAATGGAAAATCCCCATTCCGCACGAATGGTTTTATTTATTGTGTTTCTGTATGCTGTTCGCTTTCATTGACCGCTTTGGTCAGCCCTTCCGCCTGCACCCACATTCCATCGGGCTTGACCTGCAAAACGCCGATATCTCGGAAAAAGCTCAATTTCGCAATCGCGTGGTTTATCAAAGCGGCTGTGAGATTATTTTGAGCTTCTAACAGAGCGTCCTGCGCCTCCAGCACATCTCGCGTGGTCACCCGTCCCGCTTCGAGCAGTAGCGAGGTGCTCTCGACCCGCTTCTCAGCCAAATCCAGGCTGTTTCTCTGGATGCGGTAGCTTTCCGCCGCCTCCTCAAGGTCACGATACGCCTGTCGCACCTGCAGCTTTATAGTATCTGTATCTTCTTCATATTGCCGCTGCTGCCGCTGGAGGTTTATCAGCGATTTACGGTATGCATTGCGTTCTTCTTTTCTATCCAGCGGCAGATCGGCGCTGAGGCCGAGGGAGTAAGACCCGCGATGAAATCGCAGTCTGTCGTAATCGGTATTTGCGGTCGAATCTACCTCAAGACCGCCGACCAAATCCAGCTCCGGGCCGAGGTCATCGGCAGCCACCTCAACCTTACGCACCGCGTCATCGATTCTGTCCATACTGGTAGCCAAATCAAGACGCTGAATTAACGCCGTTTCAATCGCCATATCTGCTGTATAATCGGGCTGACTTATACCGACACTCGCCATGGCCTTTAACTCATTTTGGTCCAGCTCTACATTCGCATCGGTCGGTAAAGCCAGTCTTATCTTGAACTCATCGAGCACCTGCTGATATCTCTGCTGGGTCTGCACGTAGCTGTTCAGCGCAGCCAGCTCGCGCTGCTCGGCCTGGTCAACCTCGAAGCGGTTCGTGCGGCCGGCGTCGGCCTCCATCTGCAAACGCTCTCTCGATTCAACCCGCCTTTTGTAGTTGTTTTCTGCGTTTGTTACCGCGTCTCTCTGCTGCAAAACGCGGTAATAGTCGTTCACAATCGAGACTACGAACTCCTTGCGGTATCTATTAAACGTCCGTATTCGATACAGGGTGTCGCGCTCGGCCTGAGTGAGGGTCTCCCGAGCTATTTTCCGCCCCGCGCCGCGCAGCAGCGGCTGAGTAATAGTAGCGCTCAGAACCGAACCTATCGAAGCACGCGGGTCGCCTGTAAGATAACGCAGCCAGTCGTATGCTATACTCGCGCTGATTTGCGCCCCGTCGGCCAGTAATTGCTCGAATCCGAGCTCTCCTTCGTGAGTCAGCGTCTCGTCATCCGCGTCTCTGGCATAGGTGCTGTCAAAAGTGCCGAACCACTGGGCTTTGAAGCTGTGCCGTTCCAGCGTTAAATCGAGGGCTACTTCATAAAGCTCCTCTTTTTCGGTTTGATAATCGCGATTATGCGCGGTAGCCATGGCGACCGCCTGTGCAAGACTTATGGGCCCGGACGGCACGGCTTTCTCAATCCGCAGGTCATTCGGGGACGGCGTGACGTCGCTGATTGTATAATTTACCCTCTGGCCGAATTTATCCCGCCATTTGCTGTCGATAATCTTGTAAACCTCTTCATCGGCCTCGGCCTTGTAGTGCTCGGAGCTGCACGCACCAATCAGGCCGAGGGCAAAAGCGGCATAGAAGCCGTAAAAGGCGAGCTTAACAAGTCTAAAATTACAAAACATAACGGCCCTTCTCCACAGCCAATCCCCTTACATAACACAGCCGTCCGTGTCTATATCATTATACAATAAAAGGTTATGGGAAAAAAGCTAAAAACCGACTGCCGATAATTTTCACTAATATAGACGTTTACTCGCCGGAAAATGTTGCAAAAAAATCGCCGATTTTCGAACAAAAACGGCGTTAGAATTCTATTGTAAAACAGGTAAGCAAAAGTTAACATAAGCGGGATTTTCGTATCGGCGGCGTAGCCAAGTGGCCTAAGGCGACGGTTTGCAAAACCGTTATTCGTGGGTTCGACTCCCACCGCCGCCTTTGTTTTTTCTCGGTGACAAGCGGAGATATCTGATTATTTTCAGTGCCTAACATCCCTGTTGATAAGGACTTGTCACTTTCGACAACTTCCCCATTTTCATTTGAACTGTGGACATTCGGAGACAACTGGTTTTTATCAAAGTAAGCATTTTTTGTAAGTTTTTTGTAAGCTGGTTTGTAAGCGCTTTTGCCTACCTCGACAGACACATCGTCCGTACCAGTCTTCAAAGCAACTGCCTTGTTCCCATTATCTTTTTTACTATCCAGAGGGGGTAATTCTGGCAGTGAGTCAAGGGCGGTTCTTTCATCATAAAGCCCAACGTGAGTGTAGGTATCCATTGTTAAACCAATGGTGCTGTGCCTCGCTAAAGATTGAGCGATTTTAGGAGAAGCCCCACCCCGGGTTAGATTGCTTATAAATGTATGTCGTAAGCTGTGGAAATCAGCTACCCTACCTGATTCGTCTTTATATGGAATACCAGCTGCTTCTAAATCCTTACGTAACATCTTAGCGGCTTTTTTAGCTCGAAACTCACCAAAAACTTTGGCTTGCTCTTCAGCTCTATCCTCAGCATTCCACTCCGCTATCTGCTGCGCAATATCTATTCGTAATGGTAGAATATCATCTCTACGATGTTTGCTATAGGCTGCCAGAACAGTCACAAACGGCGTAGAATCGCTTAGGTTGAACGATTGCCAGGTAAGAGACGCTAATTCCCCTGCTCTTAAGCCTGTGCTCACCGCAAGACTGTAAAGCATGGCTCGTTTTCTACCTGGCATGCCACTATGTTCTTGTCCATTTGATGTGCTTCTTATAAGTCTGTCCAGTTCTTCAATGCTTAATGCTCTGCGAGCATGACGTATATCAGTTTTCGGATTTTGGCCCCTAAGATAAGCTAAAGGATTCTCAGCGGCTCTACCATCTGCCACCAACCAATGACAAAATTGCTTTACGGCCTGCAAATAAAAATTACTGCTGCGTACGCTCAAACCACTACTCCTGCGTTCTGCAAGATACCTCTGCACTTTACTTGCTGATACATCCGACCAGAATGCAAATTTGCAACTCTTTATTACACATTCCACACGACGTTTCGTTTGCTGTGCATGCTTAATCGTTCCCCCTTTCGCCAATAGTGCTTGATAAAAGTCTTCCAAATGCTGGCTTAAAGGTCTTTTACGATGTTCGGCGTATTTATCGACTATACCAGCTTCTGCCAATTCAGCCTCTTTTTCAAGCCTCGCAGCCAATTGGACAGTTGCGGTTTTATCTTTGAAACCCTTAACCCGCTTTCGTGTTCCGTCAGCGGTTCTATAGTCGATATACCAGTATTGCGATTGCTTGCGGATTATTTTTCCACTATCGTCTTTTACTGTGTACTTTTGTCTGAAAATGCTTGCCATAATATCACCTTGCCCTTTTCTTTTTAGGTTTCAATTCCAGTCCAAGAGCTTTTAGCAACTCCGATACTACTTCTGAACGAGCATCAGTCCTTTTGGACAAGAAGTCATATATAGTTTGACGTGGTATCTTGCCCTTGAGTATCTCTGATAACTGATTAGGATTCAGATTCAACTCTTTCATACGTCTAATTATCGCTTTTCTAATCATTGTCATATGTGCAATATACGACATATCGGATATATGTCAAGCCCTAATATCCTTTATATTTAAATTTTTTTATCTCCATACAAAGCTTCCTTCTGCTGTTGAATTAGTCGATGAATCTCAGCCCCCGACAACGGTTCTGGCCACCGACAGCCAAAACCAAAGTTTTTTTTCATCTGTTCAATCGAAATAGCAGCATCTTCCTTCTTCCGATGTTCTTCTAACTGCTCTTGTTTGTCTCTAAGCGGCGCGCGAGCCGGCCCCTCAGGAGGCAAAGGCGAACCGCCGCGCTCTTTTATAGTTTTTTTATTAGTAAATTTATTAGTAGTCGGACAGGTTTGTCGTGGTAACTCCGACAGGTTTGTCTGCCTACTCTGACAGGTTTGTCGTAGTTCCTGAACCCTTTTTTTCTGAGTTGCTTTGTATTCCGGATGGTTCTTTGCCCAAATTCTGCGATATTTACTTCGTTCACCAATTACCTTGAACAAACCAGCTTTCTTACAGGACGTTTGATACCTCTGGATGGTTCGGATACTACAACCAAGTGCTTTTCCTATCTGCATATCGGTCTGCCAGCAGCCACGCCCTCCGAAGCTATACACATAAGCGTAGTACTGTTTCTCGTCACTGGATAGAAAAGGCATCTTGAGAATTTTATGAGGAATCCAAAGCCCTAATTTTCTTGGTTTCTTGGTCTTTTTGTCCATAATCCTATCGAAGTATCCTTGTCCCTGAGTTTTGCGATTCTGCGCCGAAAACAAGCCTCTGAGAGGCTTGTTTAGACTTTTCCTTGTAAGGTCTGTAAGGATACAAAGGACAGATCAAAGACGTACAGTGCCGAACTTCCTCTTTCTGCCAACATACGCATTCAAGACAGAACGATTTTACCGCCGATTTAAGGCTCTTTCCCTGCATTGCTCTGTCATAAATTCTGTGGTGGATTTTCGGAATATCCGCCCTGTGTTTTCGGATACGCTCTGCCCGATAAATTTCTCTTGACTCGTTAGCGGTGATATAGTATGCTGTTTCCTGATTTTTGTTTTTTTCTCGGGCGGTCACTTGGAGCGGCCGCCTTTTTTCTGTGTTCATTTTTCACCCCTCGCCTGTTGCATAACTTCAAATTCTTGTTTGGAAGGGCAGCCTAATTCAATCCACTTCTCAATATCGCTTAAACGCCATCGAATTGCACCAACTCCCACTTTTACAGGCGCGCATATTAGCCCTGCGCTTCTCATCCTGAAAACTGCACGCTTACTCAGCGATAACCTTACTCCCACCGCTTGAGCTGTTAGTAATTGACAGTTTTGGTTTTTGGTTGCTTTTTGTGTCTCAGACATTCTATTTGCCTCCAAAAAGTGTTAATAAATGTAATCCAATACTTCTGGAGAGCATGTTAGGACAATTGAAGAAATGAAAAAGATGTTAGATTCCAAGATAGAACGAGTTAGTATAAGATAGGCTGAGTTAGTATCAGATTATCAAGTAAAAGTTAAGCGAAATTGCTATTTTCTTACCTTTTCGAGAACATGTTTCGGTAAAAGACTGGTATCAAAAATATAAGTTTGTCGGTTAATTTGTATGACTCTAAGTAATCCTTTGTCAACCATAGATCTTACTTTCTTAGCAGTCATATCTCCTCCCCAATATTGAGCCATCCGACTCAAAGACAAAGGAGGAGTCCTCTGCTCGCATGGTATTTCTTTTTCTATTTCGCCTGTTTTACTTAGTTTTGCTTTTGTTAGCTTTTCATGTAACTTCTCAAGGTCTGCAATAACTTCAGGTCTTGAAAGGTCATCCAGCAGCTTCCTACAAAAAACCTCTTTGCCATCAGCGACCATATCAAGATATTCCAAAGCTTTTCTGGTTTTTCTTCTTTGACTCTCAGCCTTATTAAGAATTTCATAGGTCACATCAAATGGAGAAAATATTTGCTTTGCTGTCTGCAAATCTTCTTCCGTCCTATTCGACTTTTGCCAGTTCTTTAATACTTTTATTATTTTCCTCAAACGCTCCAGTTCTGTTTCGGCTGGTTTTGGAGCTAAATCCGCTTTTACGTGCTCAAAGGCTAGTTCAATCTCAGTTCTAAATTCATCACCGGAATCATATTCTTTCTTGAGGTTCCAATGGCTTATTTGCTCCCATATCAAATTAGCCCATTCTTTATTCCAAAACTCAAGGCCGTCATATATTTTAGAGCTTTCCAATGCTTCACCATGAATAATAGCAAGTATAATATATTCGAGCATCAGTCTTTCGGTTCCATCAGGCTCTCGGCCTGTTGGAGAAAACATATAAGAAGTGATTGAATCTACAAAGTCATATATCCATTCATCAGGATTAAGTGGAAGCGGTGGTCTTGCTTCTTTATCTCGTAATTGATGGTCAGATTCAGCTGCTTTTTGATATTGTTCAAGGGCCTTACAATATTCATCCCGCTTTTCATAGAAAAGGATTATTTGTTGCTGAAACTTGGATTTACTTTCTGGTATGTGAGTAATCAATTTATCTACTTTTTTGGCTATTTCCAAAAGAAATTTTTTATGCTCCCGTTCATCCATCCCTCCCGCATTTATCGATGGTTGCAAGCTCTCCGTGTGAATAGCTTTAACATGATCAAGTGCTCGCTTAAGCTGCGACAGTTTCTCTTGTGGAGTTGCAGGTTGATAAAGCAGGTTTGGTTCACTATAAAGATAGTGATAGTACTTCCAAACCTCTTCGCGAAACTCGTCTCTTCGAAACCATTTCCCTTTGTAGTCGGCAGAAATAATCTGCGTGTCAGTAGGCGTCCCCGAATATCGAATCTCGTAGTCGTGAATAACCGCCAGCCGAACATACTCACACATTAGCTTTTCATTTTCATCTGGCTTGCGTTGTAAACTTGCATTTCCAAAAATTCCAAACCAAAGTAGAGGATTCACTGGCTCGACTGGTCTGCGGACAACACCTATACCGACGTTAATGAACGAATTGTCATTATGGTTTATCTTCACCCACCCTTCTGGCGGAGGACATAGTTCAACCATCGGCGGCCACTCAACAAACCCATCTGACCGCTTACGTTTCCTCGTCTCTGGTATGGTGAATTTCCCTTCATCTATCGCCTTTTTAATATTTTCAAGCGATTGTTCGTATGGGTGAAGGGCCTCTCCGTATTCCTCGGCCATTTTACATAAACGGTCGAAATGTTCTGTAAACCGTGCTCTAACGCCTGCGTCTATTATAAGCTTGTCAACTTGATTCGCTATTTCGTGGACAACCTCTTGGTGATTATCATTTTTCACCCGTCAAATCCTCACTGTCAACTGCTACTCGACACACCAATTATTTTATTGGCCAGTCGGTGCCCATGCGATGAAAACCCTTTCCAGTTCGCTTGCATAAAAGGCGTCGCTGTCCTCATCTGGCCTTTTTTGGCCGAGTTCTTTGGCCAAACTGAAAAATCCTTCGCCAGGCTGATGATCCTCTTTGTGTACGACAACCGCTGATAAAAGAGGGCGTCCTTCTTCATATTCCTCAGTACTAATTTCACCAAGAATTTTCCCGAGTTCGACTCGATGAGATGGATTATCCATAGAAAAATTCAAGAGCCTACCAACCTCTGCATAATAAACAACCCTCCGGTTTCTTGCTGCTTCTATGAGCATGTCCCGAATCCGATCTTTCATAGTATCCCTCTTATTTTATTGGCCAGCCGGTGTGGGCGGTGATTACTTCGTCAATCTGCTTCATGATTTTGATGGTTTCGTTCAAAGCAACCACTATTTTATGATAATGCTCAATGTCTTCGGCAGATAATTTTCTGCTGGCTTTCTTGCGGTCATATAGCCATTTGTAGCAAACTTGGTAGCCGCCGATATGAAAGTCCCAGACCTCTTCGGGCAGGCTGTCAAAGTATTGAGTTTTATTGATAAACAGTTTGCCTTTGCCGTTCTTTACATCTTTTAATTTCTTGCCAGTTTCGCCCACTTTGGATACTAAATTATCACCTTTAACTGGAAAAGTTGTAATATGGTCATTTAACTTATCAGATTCCATTAAGTGCAGAGCCACAAGTTGGTTGCCTAAGCTAATAAGCTGTCGGAATAAATCAATATTGCTCGTTATAGGAACGCGAGGAAAATCTATCTTCAAAAACTCGACATAACGCTCTCTATATGTCGTACTGTGGAAAATAGAATAGATATAATTCAGTATATCTTCTGGAAAAATCCCCATGGGTAAACCATGTGGTTTGGATTGGGGTAATTTTAGTGATGCAGATAAAGTTTTTAGAAAAGCATGAATAAAGTTGGGATGTCGTGAAGAAGCATCTTCATGTAAGTCAAGCTCATCATATAGATATAAAGGAAAAACTTGCATAGAGTCTCTTGCATTATCAAGAATATGCAGGTCGCTGATATCTTTGGCAACAAAAAAGTAACCACAACTTATTTGCCGATTCAGTCTTGTAGAAACTAAGCTGACATTCGCTCCCATGAGCATGTGTTTCATCAAGTCAACTCGTGAGTCACCGCGGACTATTATGTGTTGAACAGTGTCAAGTGGATAGAAAGTATAACGAGTGTCAAACGGCCGGTATGCCACTGGTCGAATAGCATCTTGAGTAGTAACGTCAAAAAACCTTTGCTTGTCTCTAAGTTTCCAATCCTTAGTCTCTGTCAGATTATATTTCTCACACAAGTCTAAAGAGTCAAGACGTACAATATCTTTGAGCATCTGTACTACACTCTCGGTGGAGAAATGACTTTTGATTAATAGATTGTCCTTGCGAAACTTGACGCCTGTTTTAAAAAGCATAAATATTTCATTGATTCCAATATAGTTGAGATATTCTGCTTTAAAGCTAAAGTCTTTGTTACAAAAAAAGAAATAAGGCGGTTCTGGCTTAACGTGACTCCAATTAACATCAGTGACAGATCGCTTTAAAAGATGTTTGTATTTTTGAGAACGAGTGCCGTAATCGTCATAATACAAGACATTGGCATCCTTTTGTTTGTTTTTCAAAAGAACTGAAACAGATACACCTTGCTGGATATCAAAGACATTTTCATCTTTGCTTCCATCAGACGCACTTTCTCGAAGTTTTGTACTACCATGTAAATTGTACAAAAATATTTTACTGAAACTCTTCATTAAGCTATGACGCATCTGCCGATGCGTTACTCCGTCAAGAAAAGAATTATTGCTAATCATGCCTACCACACCCATTGTAGAGCAACTTATAACAAATTCTGTCAATCGCCAGAACTTCACATAATCATCTGAGAGAGTATTGACATTTATTTCAGTGAGACCTTCTTTATATGGTGTGATTAGATTTGAAATCCAAGGGCCTTTATTGGACGAACTAATACTGTAGGGTGGATTACCAACAATGACAGTAATTAGAACTTCACTTTTCACTCTATTTGCAGCTTTCGCTTCATGTGCAAGTGCCGGAGCAGTTTGTTCAAAATATCCTGATATATCTTTTGGTTCCTCAAGAGTATTTGTAAGATATATTCTCGCACGTTCATCAGATCGAAAACGGTAACCAGTCTCAAAGAGTTTTAGGCCGATTTTCATGTGGGCAATGGCGTAAGGCGCCATCATCAGCTCAAAACCATAAAGCCTAGGAAGAAGATGTTTAGGAACATATTGATTCCACAGATTTACAAATTCAAGCGGTAAATGACCTTGGTCTTCCCATTTTTTATACATAGCTCTTTTGATTACTTCGACGACTTCTACAAGGAAAGTACCCGTACCTACCGCGGGGTCAAGAATCTGGACAAACGGCTCATTTTCTGATATAGGCACTTCTTCTATCTTGTTGGTTTTAGGATTTTTGATGCTGATTGTAGGAAGCTTCATTTCAGGGTGTTTCTTTAACATCTGGCCCCAGGTTGTGGTGTCTGCAAGACCATCCTCCAGACCAAACTCTTTTTGCAAAAGCTCATGGACTGAGCGAACGATAAACGAGACAACAGGTTTGGGAGTATAGAAAACACCACGCTTAACTTTTTTCTTGGCATCATATTGTTTAAGAAAATCCTCATAGAAATGGACTACCGGGTCATGCTCAGGATTTTTGTCGTCAAAATCGCTTTTAACCGCTTTCATATTAGCAACATTCAGAATGCTTACAACATCGTTAATACCAAGCTCATCAAAATCTATTTTACCCTTACGGCCTCCGATAGTAATGAAAGTTGATAAAAGGTCCTTAAGGAAGGGATTTGAAGAGGGTATCATTTCGCTTAAATCACCAGCATCAATTCCGACACTGCTTGAGCATCGTGCTGAAAATAAACCATAAGTAACGGTCTGAGCATACATATCAGCGAAATCATCTTCCTTCAAATCGTGAATCAGGGTCTTTTGAAATGCTTTGTAGAGCTTACGAATAGAGCCGGTTTCTGATTCAAGTTTCAGTATTGCATTCACCCGCTTACGAATCTTGGTTGCAAGAGCAGCCATTCGCTCAGCCAGCTCTTTCGAGGTAGTAATGACTTCTCGGTGTTCGAGAGTGAATGCCGAAGACCACTGCTCTCGCCATTGTTTGTGCGTTAGTGCTGAATCGAAACGGAGTTTGCCAAGCTCATCTGCGCACTGGTCCATATGAAGCGGGGTATCCTGAGTGTCCCATCCGATAACTTTTAATGAAGGAAGTTTTGTATCCTCCTCGTCTTTGAAATGAGCAAATGTAATCGCCCGTTCGTCTTCTTCGCCATAGGAGGATATAAAAAGAAGGTCATGCAAGTTCCATGCTGCCTGTTGCGGTTTATTTGCGCTGGTTCGTTTCTTCAGGACAAGTGAACGCAATACACGTCGCAGCACAAGAACGGGAAGCCGCTTGGGTTCAAAATTAATAAAGAATATGCCCCAGGGCTGATTAGTCACAAGTGGACGTAGCTGCTTAATCTCTTTTATCTTAACCGCTATTTTCGGCTCAAGGCCAAGCTCTTCCGGCTGGTAATCGAAAGTTAGTTTATCGAAGTCGTCTGATTCAATAGGCCAGTCGAGGTCTTCCCGTAAATACTTTACAAGCGATGGAAAAGTTTTTATTGACCGCAGTTTTTCAAGCTGAGCATTATCCATTTCAGCTTAACTCCATCCATACCTTGAGAGTCGGTTTCACGCCTTGAGGGGCCTGAACCTGTTTGAGGTAACTGTCTTTAATGTGTTTCTCAACTGACGCTCGGATTTCCGATAGTGTTTTTTCCTCAACAGACCTGTAACGTGGTGTATTTGGTTTGCATCTAACAAAATCGATTATATAACTTGGCTCTTCGATGATTTTTTCAGTTACCAAATCATATAAATACCACCTTGTAAACCCGGCTTCCTCAGTCCATTTATTTATATCTTTCGCCGTATCTTCACTGCTTGCTGTTCCAGGGGCTGGCAAGGCATAGCAGAAAAATACCGCTCGGCTTCCAGCGTTGGGGTGCTGCTTTCCACTAAAGACTTTCCGTGGCAACACCTTCAAAGTATCCTCAAGGCCGGAGTTATCAGCAAGTAATTGCTGGTACTCCAAGTGCATTTTTTCCAAAGATGTTGTAGAACCTTCATAAATGTGAGTGAAATCCTTAAATGCTTCGTAATCATCTTCCGGTCGTAAAAGCTTCTTGCCCTCGATACCGAACACCTTTGAAATCCGCAGTGTTTTGTGTGAAACTTTGCTGTAGAGCCGAAGAAGATTATCAAGCTCGTCGGGAGGTAGGAAATTCCAAAAAATTACAGTCCCACGACTGTCTTTTAGCTCCGGACGGTCTTTGAGCATCAGTTCCTCGATTTCGGGATTCAGCCGTCTATCGACACGACCTATCCTTTGCATCAGCCGGACAGGGTTCCAGTGCAGGTCATAGTTGATAAGACGAGTTGCATCTTGTAGGTTCAAGCCTTCAGATAAAACGTCGGTAGATATAAGAATGTGAATCTCCTCATCGATTCCTTCAAAGAGATTGCCTTGCGGTGGGCGATTGTAGTATGGAGCGAAGGACCTGATAATTTCCGTGCGGTCTTTTTTGCTTGCGCTGTCAACTTCATCCACCCCCGTAAATCCAGCTTCTATTAATTGCTTCTTTATATAACGAGCCGTAGCCATAAACTCTGAGAAGATTAAGACCTTTTGCTCCTTGAGAGCTTCGTCCTTTTTTAGAAGCTTAATCAAGGCTTTGAGCTTATCATCGTTAGCAGGTTTGAAACGTTTAAGCTCTTTTAGAAAGTCAATTATCTGGTCCAAGTCGAGATATGTTTCGTTCAAAATCTCGTCAACCTTATATTCGTCCGGTGAAAGCTCCTCGATTTCAGCGAGCATTTCATCATCGATTATGTCCTCGTCCTGCTCCCCTTCGCTTTCTTCTCCAAATAGCTCAAGCTGGTCTTTCTGAACAAACCCGATTAGTTCAGCATGTAATCTCTTCCACCTTTCAAGACGATGTTTAGCAGCATCAGTATTGCTATGTTTTGTGACCCATGCTAATAATCTTATCATCAGCAACTCACAGGATAATTCAAAGGCACGTGCAGAACTTTCAAATCGTTTTAAGAATTGAATCCTAATTAAACTAACAACCTGCTTTTGCCGGTTTTCAATAAAAGCCCTCTGTTGCTTTTCCATGTCAGGCCCGATGTAATATGCAAGGGGGTAATACACAGCAAGTGCAAAAAGCGGTTTCTCTTTTTCAAATGCTTTTTCGACCATTTCCAAGAGACGCCCGTATGTCTTACGTAGTTGGTAATCAGCAACTCTCGGTGGTTCGCGCTTGGGGAATATGACTTTCACCCCACCGTGTTGTTTCTGGCTTTCCTTAACATAAGCCCGACTACGCTGAACAACAAGAGCACGGAAAAGGTCATCACTCCAGAGAACCTGTTCAGCTTCCGCCTCGTTCGTCTGAATGTCCATACCACTTTCTTCTTTGGCTGCCAGCACCTTCTCCAAAGCTTTTTCCAGTTTTCTAAAATGCCCCGGTAATGAATGTATCCCCAATGGCGCAGCACTAAAACGGTCTGGTTCCTGTCGAGAGAATAACTCAATCATGTGCTGCAAATCCGTGAGACGGTTGTTCACTGGAGTAGCTGTCAGCATGTAAACGGTTTTACCTTCACAAATGTCGTACAACCGCCAATATCGGGAGTTAAATTCGCCCGCTTCACCTTTTAAGCCGCGATTACGGAAGTGATGAGCCTCGTCAATAATGATAACATCTGCCATTTCCTTCAAACGTTTTAGTCGATACTCCCAATCCCCTCCACGCAGTAAGTCCGTATGGTTAAAAATGGCTAAATTACTAAAATCACCGGAGAGGTAATCGAGGTATCGGCGGAGGTCTCTTTCCCATACATCATATCTTGCGGCTTTCGGCACAAAAAGAGCAACCCTTTTGCGGTCATACATTATCAGCCGCTCAATAAGCATCATCCCGACATACGTTTTGCCGAGTCCAACCCCGTCACATAAAAAAGCACCGCCATATTGAGCAGCTATTTTCATCAATGCCTGGTAGCCCTCTTTCTGGTATTGGTCGAGAATCTTATACATACGGGAATTGGCAAGTTCCCATTCACCAGCAGTTAGTTCATGCCCACGGAAAAATTCTTGCAAAGCTTTGGCATAAACGATAAATGGAGAGTACTCTTTTATGTGTCGTTCGATAACCGTTAATATCTCAGGCGTAATATTTTCTGCTTCTCTCCAATACCTTTCAAACCATTTTTGAAGCGTTTCGACTTCGCTGCGGACTTGAATATTAAGCTCTACATTTTTAGTTAGTCCTGGGACCGTGAAATTACTGGAGCCGACAAGCGCAGCCGAACCCACAACTGCCGCTTTAGCGTGAGTTATATATGCCTTCGCATGGAATTTTTCTTTTGTATAAGCTTTACACTCAATCTTACCTTGTCGCAGGGCTTCAATAATTGCAGGGACTCCCTTTAAGAAATCATTGTTCTCCTTTTCCTTTTCAATACTTGAATCAAGTGTCTCTTTGGCACTTGCTGTTATACCTTCCAACAATGCTTTCCTAGTTCTCTGTGAAACTTCGCCCCCCATCAGTATCCGGAGCTTATCGAGCTTCTGCCACTGCCCGTCAAGAGAAAGCAACGCTCCTATTTCAAAGGTACCAGTAGCTACATCAAAACTATGTGATATATCAGCCCAATCATGCAGATAACGAAGTGCTTTCCAGTCTGCATCGCTGTTATCAACTATAAATAAGTCGCTTCCCAAAGTAGTTTTCCCTTTCGCCATCTGCAATTCCTCTTTATTCTGCGGGTACAAATTCCCACCAATATTACCACTAAAACCGGATATTATCAACCAGATTTAACGTAGAAAATACGCAAACTAAAGAAAGGAAACTTGCCCAAAAACTCTTTTTTAGGGAGTCAAAAAACTCAACTTCCCTCGCGTGCACGCGCGTGCGCGCGCGTAAAAGCGCCCAAAAACTCATCCCCCTTTTTTTATAGTGTCCAAAAACTCATTTTCAACTCAAAATCGCAGCAAAATCCAACCAACCGATAGTACCGATTGCTTTCGGTGAAATGTTGACCTTTGTTAGCCCTTTTGCCCCACACTTTTCGGGCTTCAAATACTTCTTCGAGTATTGTGGTTTTTATAGGGTTTTTAAACCTTAACATTTCTTAACATTTTTCAACTTTTTTCAACATCAAAGAAATACTTATGGACGTCGGGCAAAGGGGTGTTATACTGACACTCGGAGAGTTCTGGAGTCTTATACGGGAACCATATATACAGCGATAACTGAGGATTATAATGAGAATGAAATTTGATTTTTTAGTTAAACAGCTTGATCTAGCACATAGAAGAAATGATTTGGTCGATAACCTAAGATATTCCATACTAAGAGTTTTCTTTACCTTTCAGGCTGTTATTCTTGGTGCTTTTGTCTTTAAACGTGGTAATTTCAGTGCTCTTAAAATTAAGCTTGATTGGGCTTGTTCAATAGTTCCGATTTTGGTTTTTGTGATCGGATGGTCTTTGTATTCGATGTACGTTTCATGGCATTTTTACCTCTATAGATATAAGGCATGGATTTCTTCTGTAGACACGCAGTTACGAAAGGTTCTTGATAATCAGGAGCCAGACCTGTCAAAAGGAACTTATTACGGCCAAGAACATGGGGGTAGTGCTCGATTTGAACCAGTTTTTATTTTCACTGCTATATCGATGATCGTCTTGAATATAGGAACATCGTTACTATTAGGCGTTGTAGTAGACTTTAGTACATGTGTTTTAATATGTGGAACAACAATTGCGTTGTTCATCCATATTGCTTCAATTATCATAGCAAAGTATTCATTAAGGTAAAAATCTTATTGCTTGAGGAGGAGAACATATTCCAGCTAACCTCGCTGCTGCACAAAGACCGCTCGTACCTCGTGGCTTATGAGCAGCCTGTTAGCGGAGGAAATCTATATGAATGAACAAATTCTACTCACAAATATTTTCGCTGATCCAAATATTCTTATAGCATATGACTATCCAGAAGATACAGCGTGGTATGATTGGATGAATCCGACGGATTGATTTCAATTAAGAATTTGAAAGCTGCGTAGTGTCGCCTGAAAGCGTCACAAGAGAGCAAATTGTTTAAGGTCTTCTATTCCCAAAATCGTCCTTAAAAATCAGCTTAAACCTTCTTTTTCTACCTGTTGGCTCATAGATATACTAACAAGGAGCAACAACTGGCCTTCTGTGAAATTGTAATTACAACTTTAGTGAGTAAATAATAATTCAAACGCCTATTCATACTCTTCTGCTCTATGTCGGACGATTTGGCCTTCTATCATGTAAATCACATCTTCTGCGATATTGGTGGTATGGTCGGCTATTCGTTCCAGATGGCGAGATGCTGAGAGCAAATGAATCAGGGATGATATTTGTTCCGGATTTTTCAGTATAGCATCCTGAACCTTCAAGTACATCTGGCGATTTAATCCATCCACTATGTCATCACTTGCACAAACCTTATGAG
>CAYXUW010000014.1:0-24421 GCA_964468375.1 uncultured Pirellulales bacterium
TGCCTACTAACGACAGAGAACAGGGGTCGGTACCCATATATACTTCGTGCTTGGTAGCGCCTGCTCCGGGCCACCAGGTAAGCGTAGGATGTATTGACACATCTTCCGTCCCGTCCTTCGGAGTCGGATGGTGGGCTTTTGGTACCGCGTTGGCATCGCCGTAAGTTACAATCACCAGACCATTCATAAATGCGAAATAACTCTCCTCGCTGTTAGCATCTTCCGTACAGGTCAGGTGAATCCTGCCGACGTCATCTGCATAGGTTATGGCGTTAAAGTCGTAGTAGGTAGCATCAGGAAACAGGCCCCATTGGACCCAAGGGTCGTTAGGATCGAGCGGCCAATAGTCCGAGTCCCCGCCGAAGAATTCGGTCGTAAGCAGATAGTCGCCGTTGTTCGTCCAGTGTGCGATTCGTGTGCCCTCGCTTTGGTCATCGAATGAGTAGATGTATATCTTGACCACTCGGTCTGCTCCGAGACCCCACAATGTGACATCAAGGGGGCTGTCGGCTTCGCCGTAGATAAAGTCGCGATACATCTCCTCTTTTGCTACAAGGACATTACAAGGATCCATACCCTCGGCTATTCCGTTCTCGCTGTTGGGGTCGGCACGCCTGGCTGAGTTCATGGTGACGGCGCGTTCGCCGCCGATGTCAACATATACGCCGCTCGGGTCGCCGTTAACATCGTTGACTTCGGTGCCGCTGTCGTCAATCACGAAGCCGTCCCAGCCCGGTTCTGTATTAACGTCGTTGGGCTCTGCATTGTGGTTGAAGTCCAACATGATGAAGGCGTCCAGATGCTCGCTATAGCTGTATCCGGCAGACGTCAAGGACAGCACCAAAACAAAAGAAATTAAAAAATACAGTTTTTTAGACATGATATTCCTCCTTAAAAATATAGAAATTATTTTATATTTTGGCTACACACCAAAACTCCTGTTGTTTCCAACAGTTACGAAATAATAATGAATCTTTGATTTACCTTCCTCGTTTTTGTTTCAAATTTGCTACTTTCCTGCGAGAATAAAAAATTAGTATGATACCCTTCACCGAGCACTGTGCTTATTTACAAATACTTATTTTCGCCGAAAAGCTGTATAAACATAATAAAGCAACACCAGTAAGACCCGAAAAAACAGCGAATTTTACTCCTATTTTATATCAACTAGTTGCTTTTTTGTCAAGGAAAATAAGTCTGCGCCGAAACTATTTTTGACGAATTTGTCGGAGTTTGTAACTTCTTTGTCTAACAGTTTTTATAAACTTTCCCTGCGTCTATACCGAGTTTTGCCTCGCGTTTTACCCTTAAGGGATTGAATTTATCGATTATAAGCTTGCTGGCCGAGCTTGGAGGGTTACTTTAGTTTTTAGGCGGATTCAGCAAAAGTTTGCATAAAGGGCAGCCGAAACCAGGGGCCGGTTCGAGAATGCTGAAAATCGTCTATCGGCTAGTCGAGGTTTTACTCTCCGATTCTTTTTTGACTCTTGCCTTCGGTTTCTGAGCTTTGTTTTGGGCGTTGTTTTTCTTTGATATCGGGTTCGCGAAGGTAAATGGGCTGCAGTGTTAAGTGGTCGGCGAATCGGCCTGCCAATGCTTTTTGCCAGCCGAGCAGGTGAACCTTTTTGGCTTGTGGATTCCAGTACCGCTCATTCAAGAATTTAATGCCGTCGGCTTTGAACTTGTTTTTATAGTATACCAACCCTTCACCGAGCATCCAAATTGGTTGAGAATTGTCGGCGAAGTTTTCGAGGAACTGCCGGGCCGTCATTAGACAATCAGGTGTCGTTTTTTCCCATCGGCTTTGCTTATTTTGGTATACTGCGATGAAGAATTGGCCGCGTTTAGCGTCGAGAATTGCAGCAATTCTTGCTAAATCTTTTATTTTTTCCTCCATTACATAGTCGGTTGCATTTGCGGCGATTACGTCCAGAGTGTCCACCATGATAATTTTTGCAGCATTTGCTAAGTGCATTGTTTTTGCTAAAGTTGTCGCTATACGCAGGCCCGTGAAACTGCCGGGACCGCCTGAGATGTAGATGTGCTCGATTTCTTTGGGCCTTCGGCCGAAGCGATTTAACAGCTTATGAACAGAGGGAAAAATCTCAGCACTGTGTCTCATCACGCCGGAAAAAGGAGTCTCGCTGAGCATCTGCTCTCCCAGTGCTATTGCAACAGAGCCGGTCCTGCCGGATGTTTCAACAGCTAATATCAAGGGCTTTGGCTTCATATGTTTCGCTTTCTCTTCGGGGTAGCCGTTTTCTCAAATACGGTTTTCCCGCAGGTGTCGTTGTAACGGGAAAACCGTATTAATCTGATTATTTTTCCTATTTTACCGTGCAATTTCCTGTTTTTCCAAAATTAAAGTTAAATATTATAGGGCAAACAGGTGAAGTCAAATTTTTCTCTTGCAAATAACCCCATTTTCGTGTAAACTGATTAACGTAAGTTTAGCCAATCTTAAATAGGTGGTGTAGTTACAAGTAGCGTGTTAACTTAATTTGTTTTGAAGAAGTTCCTGCCAGGGAGGGTGTTTCTGATTTGGAGGAGGTTTACTTTGGATAAGATAAGATTTCCGATTGAATCTTCCGGGCGAAGGTTTCTGCTGGTCATTTTGGTATCCCTTTTGCTGCTGACAACGGCTCTGTCGGAGGTTGCTCCGGCACAGGCCAATACGGCTGATAGTAAAGATGTTGTCCGCCAGGTAGCTCAAAAGTGGATTCAAATTGGTGCAGAACAATACAAAAGAGGTTATTTCAGGGCTGCCGAACAATCGTTTCTTCGGGCGCAGGACTACAATGAATATTTAACTGCTGACGAGCGTGAGAAGCTGACCTCGCTTTTGAAGAAGACGCATACAGGTGTAGTCGAAAGGGAGCGCATCCTTGAGGCGATTCGGGCGGCTGATGAATTGGTTAAGCAGGGTGAGCTGGCCGAAGCCAAGTCGCATCTCGCAAACATTAAAGATAGCGAATTTTTAACTAACGAGGAGCAGGAGCTGATCACGAAAGGGCTTGAGAAGTTAGATGCTCAGCTAAAGGCGCAAAGCGAAGCAGTTAAACCCGAAGACAGCTTAGAGGCGACTATTGCTGATGTTGCAAGAGAATTACTTGGTGGAGTAGAGGCCGAGTCTGACAGAGCTGTTCAGCAGCGGGCTATTGAGGAACTAAACGAACTTGCATTAGCTCCTGTTCCTGAGCAGGAAGTGCCTGAACCGTCGGTTGTTGAAGAAGAGGAAGGGGAAGAAGACAGTTACATCGAGGTAATTAACCGCAAAAGAAGTATCAGGCAAAGCCATACCGAAGCGGTTGTCAACGATGCTGTGGCTAAAGTGCAGAATTACATAAGCCAGGACGAATTCGACAAAGCAAAAGAAGAAGTAGCCAAAGCCGAGCGAATTGTGAATGAATACCAGATGGATCTCGGAGATGAGCTTTTCAAAAGATACACCGATGAGTTGAAACAGCTGTCTGAGAAAATAGCTCAGGAACGGGAAAAGAGAGCCCAGCAGCTGCAGGAGCAAAAGCGCTTGGAGGCGATAGAGGCGCAGCGCAGATATAGAGAACAGATGGAGATTGACAGAAAAAAGAGAATAGCCGAGCTGATGGATAATGCTGTCGCTTATCAGAGCCAGCAGCGTTATGAGGAAGCTCTTGGCCAGTTAGAAAGCTTGCTTGCGATAGACCCGTTGAATGATGAAGCATTGATACTGAAGCAGACACTGGAGGATACGGTTAGCTTCCGCAAACAGTTGGAAGTACAGAGAGAATCGGGCAGGGAGCGAGTTAAGACGTTGGTTGAAAATGATAAAGCTATGATACCGTATGCTGATGAGCTCACGCACCCCAAGAATTGGCGGGAAATTATCGCCAGTCCGTTTAGAAAACCGGATGAGCCGATAGGACGGGACCCTGCTGATGTTGTTGCGTATAAGCAACTAGACGAGGTTGTGAACCTGACACAGCTTACACCGGAAATGCCTTTTAGTGAAGCGATAGATATATTAGAGAATTCTGTTGACCCGCCGTTGCAGATATTTGTCAATTGGCGGGATTTGTACGACAACGCGGATATCGATCAGACTACGCCGATAAACATGGACCCAATATCAGGGGTTCCACTCAAAAAGGCTTTAGACCTTTTACTGGAGGTGCTTTCCGGCGGATTTGTGGATATCGATTATATTGTCGATGGTGGTGTGGTTACCATAGCAACAGCGGCGTCGCTTCCGAGCGAAATGGTACCCTTGGTTTACGACATTACCGACCTGATTGGCCGGCCCGCTGAATTCTATTCATCAACTATGGGGTCTGTTACTGCTGCGGGAGAGGGCGAAGCAGGTACTGAGGAGCTTGAAATAGATGAAATAGATAGAGAACAGCTTATCGAAGAGGCGACCGTCCGGGCTGATAATCTTGTTCTGCTTATTCAGCAGACTATCGAGCCGGAGAGTTGGTATGAGGCTGGCGGCAATGGCACAATAACGGTTTATGAACGCAAAAAGCTTATCATCCATCAGACTCGCGAAGTACATGACAAAATTGTAAAGTTGCTCGAGGATTTGCGTAAGGCGCTTGGGCATCAGGTTGCTATCGAAGCCAGATTCCTGGTGGTGGGGGAGAATTTCCTTGAAGATATTGGCCTGGATGTAGACTTTGAGGTCAATGTTGGCGGTAACGTAGGGTTGCTTGATTTCCAGCAGTCCTCTGGAGATATTGCTGCTCCGACCGATACAGGGATTTCAGGCAGTCTGGTGCCGTCGCTGATGACCGAGTTTGGGGATGAGTTAGCTGCGATGAGTGCTACAGGCGGCTATGGCGATTTAATTCTTAATGACCTTGAGGTCAGTATTATCCTCAGAGCGACTCAGGCCCATAGAGATGCCCAATCTGTGACTGCTCCTAAAGTTACTGTTTTAAGCGGAGAGATGGCCACGATGCGGGTTTTAAGGTTTAGGCGATATCCGTATAATATTGAAACGGATATAGAAGAAATTGGCGATCAGGGTGCTAATAGATACACCGTGGATTGGGAGCAGGGTTCTATAGTAACGGGTACACTACTCAACATTACGCCGATTATTACGCCGGATAAGAAGAATGTATTGCTGAATATTGTTACTGAGATGCGGGAATTCCTTGGTTGGGAGTCTTATTCCATGCAGCTGCCTGTGGTAATTGCCGGTATGCCGGAAGATCAAACTTTCAAGATATTATTCCCTGATACGGAAATATCGAGAGTTGAAACGCGTGTAAGCGTGCCTGATAGGGCTACATTGTTGTTGGGCGGCCAGAGAATAACTGCTGAAGTCGACAAGGAAGCAGGAGTACCGGTATTGAGCAAATTGCCTTTTCTTGGGCGGCTGTTCAGTAACCGCAGCAAAGTCAAGGACAACTTGATTTTACTGGTATTGGTTAAACCGACTATTATTTTGCGGGAAGAAGCCGAAGCTAAGGCAGTTGCCGCAATGGAAAACAGTATTTAATTTTTGGCAGTTATATGCAGATTGTTCCTGCTCCGTTTTTTTTGGGAGGGTCGGTTTGCAGCGTTTTTAGTTTGTAAATGTCACAATTTCATATATTTTTGCAGAATTTTTTAGAAAATTTGTAACATAACGGCGGTTAAGTGCACTTGATATATGAAAGGTGTGAATTTCGTTATGAAAATGGACGATTTAAGGGTTCAGTTGCGCATTCCGCCGAGTAGGATTGTGCGGAGTGTTTCCAAAATTTGCGTTTTACCGCTTGTAATCGCCCCAATTTATGGAGGAAGGAATAAAAGATAGGAGCAGAAAGATGAAGCGGCAAATTCTGATTAGTTTGTTGATTTTATTGTCTATACAGACTCTTGCGGCGGCGGCAATTCGGCTGGTTCCTAATGTGTATCCCACTATCCAAGATGCCATTGACGCTTCCAGCGATGGAGATATCGTTATAGTTGCTGAGGGTGTTTACACTGGCCCCGGCAATGTTAATCTGGACTTCAGTCACCTTCTGCCTCCGGGTCAAACACGAGCCATTGACGTAAGGAGCGCAATCAATCCGGCCAATCCCAATCCGGCTGTCATCGCTGCCACGATTATCGATTGCGGCGGTAATGTAGGTCTGTCGGATTCAACGTCTGAGCCGGATGGTGGTGCTGCAAACCGTGCCTTCTGGTTCCACCGCGGCGAAGGCAATGACAGTAGAGTTATAGGTTTTACCATCAGAAACGGTTACGCCAGGGGTAAAAAAGGTGACGATGGGGAGTTCGGTTTTGGTGGTGGTAGCAACATTGCTGATGGTCCGTTTATACCTTACTCTGTTGTTAATCCTGATTATTGTGATGAAGAGGAATGCCCCCCGCTCGCCCTTTTTGGTGCAGATGCAAACGGCGATGGTTACGGCGGGGCAATTTTGTGTGAGAATGGAAGCTCGCCGACTATACAGCACTGTGTAATAACCGACTGCACCGTTACCGGTGCACACGGAGGAGACGGTGCCGATGGTCAGAACGGAACGTGGCAGCATTATGTCCTGACAGACTACAATATACCTTCCCCACCCTTAGATGGGGATTTAATTAATCTTGATATGACAGAAAATGATAACGGCCAGTGGGGCGGCTGGGGCGGCGATGGAGCGGGAAATGGTTATGGCGGCGCTATCGCCTGCCTTGGCAACAGCAACCCGCTAATCATTGATTGTAATGTAAGCAATAATGCCGCCCAGGGCGGTCAGGGCGGCCGGGGCGGGGACGGCGGAACCGCTCTTTTTACTGGAGCGCCGCCGGAATACGAGGGAGACGCAAGTTTCGGTGGACATGCTGGCTGGGGCTTTGGCGATGGTATTGGCGGTGCTATCTATGCCGAGGCTAGCAGTCCAATCATCACAAACTGCATTTTTAAAAATAACTTCGCTGCTACCGGTTTCAGAACGGCGGGTGGTTCGGCGGGTCCGGGCAACGCAATAGATATCGACGACGGCGGCCCGGCTGCCGACGGCTACGATAGCTATTTGTTTTCATCCCGTTCTTATGGCTACGATGGAGTTGCCGGAGGGGCCGCCTACTATGAGGATATGTCGGCCGCAAGCTTTACTAACTGCACATTTACCGGTAATAAGGCCTATGAGGCCTATGTAGTGCCACCCCTCCCCGGTCTTGAGGATATTGCAGCATATACTGTAGGCGGTGCTATTGATTGTAGTGCCAATAATGTTGTAAATCTGAATAACTGCGATTTTACAGACAACTTAGGCGGCGCAGTTTATTGTGGTTCCGGCTGTACCCTGAACCTAGATGACTGCTCATTCGCAGGCAACTCTGACCCCCATGATGGTATAGACAGCAGGCTTGTTTATTGGAATATAATTAGCGGTATGGGTATCGATTACGCTGCTGGCGGTGCTTTATACATCGGTCCCGGCGGCAGCGCAGATGTTAATAACTGCGGCTTCAGTGGTAATCTGGCTAAAAATGACGGCGGTGCCGTGAAGTGTGGAAGCGATGCAGTCTTCACAGATTGCTTATTTGGCAGCAACCTGCTTGAAGGCAGTGGAGAAGATTACGGATACGGAGGGGCAGTAGATGCCCAGTCCGACACGACCTTGACATTAGACTTCAACAATTGCAGCTTTACCGGGAACCAGGCCATATACGGCGGGGCCTTCTCGACCGAGGATTCTGATGTCAGTTTCACCGATTGTTATTGCCTTTACAATACGGCCCAGCGGGGCGGCGGTATGGACATCGTCGATGCGAGCCTCTCGATTACCGGCGGGATAATCAAAGGGAATAATGCCACAAGCGGCGACGGCGGCGGCCTGTTATGCGCCGTTTCTGAAACAGAAATCCGCAACTGCGTTATTAGCGATAATTCTGCCAGCGGGGTTTATCCGGCAGGCGGCAGCGGAGGCGCAATCAATTTCTACGGGGGATTTGTTACACATTTGCTTAATAACTGCCTTATAGTCGGCAACTCCGCTGTTGCTGACGGAGGCGCTGTTTCCTGTGAACTCTTTGCGACCCCGGAGATTGAAAACTGCACTTTCAATAACAATTCGGCGGGCGGCTATGGCGGCGCAATATTCTCTGACTTCATATCCCATCCGGATATCACCGACTGTATAATCAAAGGATGTAATAATCACGCGATACACGAAGAGGATTACGGCGGCGACGCTACCGCTGAATATTGTTTATTCTATAGCAATCCCGATGGTGATTACTACGATTCCTACGGTTCCGGGACTGGTTTAGTTTATACCGGCCCAGGTCAGGTCGGCAGTATTCCCGGCGGTGTTGCTAATACGTATGCCAATCCGTTATTTGCGACCGGTCCGCTTGGCAGTTACTATCTGAGCCAGATTGCAGCCGGTCAGGGCAGTAACAGTCCTGCTGTAAACACCGGCAGTGATACGGCTGTAAATCTTGGTTTGGATACGTTTACGACCCGGACGGATAACGGCTTAGACAGCGGTCAGGTGGATAGAGGTTATCATTATCCTGATAGCACCGGATTGGCGACGTACCAGTTGACAGCGAGTGTTACCGGCGGTAATGGCTCAATTTCGCCGACCAGCGGCACTTTTTACGAAGGCGCAGTTGTTACGCTCACCGCCACACCGAGTGCCGGCTGGCGGGTCAAGGGATGGAGCGGAACAGATAGCGATGCTTCAACCGGTAAGATAAACACCGTCATTATGAATTCCGACAGGATTGTGGGCGTTGAGTTTGAGCAGCCGGAAACGCTTATAGTTTCCGTCGGCGGCGGCCAGCAGGGCTATTATTCCACTATACAGGATGCGGTTGGTGATGCCAGAGACGGCGATACAGTTGTGGTTTATCCCGGCACTTATTATGGTGGGTTTACCGGTGTTTATTATGATCCTGTTATGGGTGGTTATTATTTTGTGAATTATTCGCTTCTTATAGATAAGTCTATTACTGTCAAGTCAATGTATCCTGATGACCCCTGTTGCGTTGCAGCAACAATTATTGATGGATACCTGCAGTCGCCGTATCAGCAGGGGCATACCAATATTGGCGTCTTACTTGGATTTAATACTGATGCCAATACCGTTTTGAACGGATTCACAATTCAAAACTGCGGCGGGGATGTATATGATGGCAGAGACGGGGACAGGGATGAGGTAGGGCCTAATGGTGAGGATGGTGCTGGCACCGCTGGTCCCGCAATCAGACTTTTCGGTAACGGCCCCGTTATCAAAAATTGTGTAATTAGGGATAATATGATAATAGCCGGTCATGGCGGCAACGGAACCGGTGCTACCCAGGACGAAAATGCCGGCCGGGGCGGTTGGGGCGGTTTTGCCTGGGGCGGCGCAGTATATTGTGCTCCTTATACCAGTGCGACATTTATAAATTGCCGGATTATAGACAACGAAGCTCAAGGCGGAAACGGCGGAGATGGCGGAGACGACGCCTACCCGGGCGGCGAGGAAAACTATGGAGGCAACTGGAGTATGCTGGGAACACCGGAATTCCTTGCGTTAGATTACGATCCGTATAATCTAAATATATATACGGTGATTGGTGACCTGTGGGAGGTGTGGGGTTATCTGGGTGACTACAGGTGGTATAGTGCTTATGGCGGCGGTGTATTTGTCGGTGAGGGCAGTAATATTGATTTCATAGGCTGCACAATAAGCGGAAATACTTCTAAAGGCGGTATGAGCGGACAGGGCGGCCATGATTCCTTTAGCAATAGGCCCTTAGAGCCCTTAGTTCCATACGAAATTCCGAGCTTTGGCGGCGGTGTTTATTGTGCTGCAAATTCCTCTGTAACATTTACCGATTGCACGATAACGGATAATGTCTCTTCCGAGCCGAACGTTCCGCCGAATCATCATATCGACCCTTACGTTGGTCACGGCGGCGGCGTGTGTGCGGAAGATGCCGCCACGCTGGTGTTTGACAACTGCACATTCAGTGGAAATTATGCCGATACCGGTGGCGGGTTGCACTTTGCTAATGCAAGCTTGGAAATGAGCGACAGCTACTTCACCTCTAATTCAGCGTCTCAGGGAGGCGGATTGTTCGGCCAGGATGGTCTGGCGACTATACTCCGCTCTGTTTTCACCGGCAACATGGCTTCCCCGACTGAAGACGACCCCAACGTCATTGGGCGGGGCGGAGGCCTGCATTTCTGGTCGGTGGGGGCGGATATAATCGATTGTAGCTTCAGCGGTAATCAGGCCGACGCTTCCGGAGCAGGTGCATTTTTCAGCGGGGAGAGTACGCCTATTATGAATAACTGTTTGCTCACGAACAATACAGCCGGCAGGGACGGCGGCGGAGTATCGACTAACACTTTTTCTTCCCTCGTCGTTTCTAACTGCACAGTGGCCGAAAACGAAGCTACAGGAATTGGTTTTACGACCGGCTACGGCGGCGGAATATATTCTTCCTATGAGAGTTATGTTAATATAATTGACAGTATTATCTGGGGCAACTCGGCTCCGGTTGGTCCTCAGCTTGCTATTGCAACCGAATCTGAGATGTCTGTTTCCTACAGCGATGTCCAGAGCGGACAGTCCTATGTATTTATTGATACGGGCTCTGTACTCAACTGGAATGCCGGAAACATCCACACCGATCCTCTTTTCGCAGCTGGGCCGCTCGGCGATTACTATCTAAGCCGAATTATTACGGGACAGGCGGTCGACAGCCCCTGCATTGATGCCGGCAGTAGTTCCGCAGAGAGTCTCGGAATGGATATGTATACCACACGTACCGATGAGCAGCCCGACAGAGACGTTGTTGATATGGGGTATCACTATCCGATTGCCCCGGAGGAACAATTATGCAGATTCTGTGAGCTGTTCCGTGACGGCGTCATCAACTTTAAAGATTTTGCGTTATTTGCCTTAAGCTGGCTCGACGAGGGTTGTAGCTTGGCGAACGAATGGTGCCAGCACGCAGACGTTACACTTGACGGTTATGTCGACGCCGAAGACGCGGACCTGTTTGCTCGGTGTTGGCTCGTCGAAGATATTTATGCTCCGGTTCCTAATCCGAGTGAATGGGCAACGGAACCTTATTCGTCATCGTCGCCTGAAAATC
This sequence comes from uncultured Pirellulales bacterium, assembly GCA_964468375.1. Lineage (GTDB taxonomy): Bacteria > Planctomycetota > Phycisphaerae > Sedimentisphaerales > Anaerobacaceae > CAYXUW01. Next base: position 11,065 of record CAYXUW010000014.1, read on the forward strand.
CTAACTCAATTAGCATGGTTGCTCGGACCGCTGCTGACGCTTGGAATTTTTGGATTGGTGATGTCCAGTACTATTTCGATTGCGTCTTCGGAGGCGGCACGGACAGCGGTTGGCAAAGTGAGCCGAGTTATATAGACGTCGGTCTTGTCCTCGGCGATGAGTATGGTTATAGAGTACGAGCCCGCGACGCCAGCAGCCAGATTCCGCTTGGTGATACGGAGCCCGGTAATAAAACTGATTGGTCGCCCATACGCTACGCGATAGTTGGCCAGGAGCCTCCGCCGCCGGAAGACCATAATCCGCCTACGCCTAATCCTATGACTTGGGCGGTATTGCCTAATCCGACTTCGGCGACGTCGATAGCAATGGTTGCTTCTCCTGCCACAGATGATACTACTTCTGGCGTTGAATATTATTTCGAGTGCACCGATGACGGCACCAACAGTGGCTGGAAGGCCGGCTCGACATGGGAGGATACGACGTGTTTACCTGAGACGACATATACATACAGGGTTAAGGCCCGCGATACGTCCGCCTGGCTTAACGAAACCGGCTGGTCGGATGAGGCTGATGCAACTACTCCCGCAGAGGAAGAGCCGCCTCCTCCCCCGGACAACAACCCGCCGACACCTGTTGCGTGGGAGGTATATCCTTACGAAACCGGAGGCGGAATGGATGCTTATGCCAATATGACTGCGGCAGAGGCCATAGACCTCGAAGGTAACGGCCCTGTTGAATATTTCTTCCAGTGCGAGGAGGTTTCCCAATATAATAGCGGCTGGACTGAAGACCGAGTGTGGAATAACTATCCCATAGGCAGAGCGGGCAAGATGTTCCATTTCCATTTCAAAGTGCGTGATAGTCTTGGCAATGAGAGCGCTTGGTCTACAAGCGAGGTATGCTACTGATAATAGCAGTAACAAGATAAAAAAAGCCCGGTTTTTATCCGGGCTTTTTTATTTGTAAAAGCCGTTTTATTTGGCTTTGAGTGCCTGATAGCCGTAGTGTGCCAGCAGGTGGTCAAGTATTACTATAGCTGTATAATTCTCCGCGACCGGCCAGATGCGGCCCACAATAGTAGCGTCACGCCTCGTGATGGCCGCAAGCTGCGTGTTTTCGAGGGTGTATTTGTCAATTGTCTTTTGCGGCTTGTCGATTGTGGGCGTTGGCTTAACCGCGAGCCGGACAACTATTGGCTGGCCTGTAGATAGCCCGCCCGTAATCCCGCCAGCATTATTTGAGTCGAAAACTACTTTGCCGTTTTCCGAATGCATCTCGTCGTTGGATTGGCTGCCAGTCATATCTTTTACGGCAAAACCGGCTCCGACCTCGACGCCTTTGACAGCGCCGATACCGAGCATCTTGCCCAGTTCTGCGTCGAGTTTATAGAATACCGGCTCGCCAAGACCTGTGGGAACGCCGAGAACGACTACCTTTACTACTCCGCCTGCCGAATCGCCCGTAGCGGAAATCTTGTTGCACGCCTGCGTCATTGCCTCTGCGGCGTCGACATTCGGTGCATTGACTATGTGATGAACGCCGTATTTGGTTGTGATATCCTTAGCGCTCATTTTTGGTGCTTTGTCGCGGATAGCGTCTATTTCCTTTTCCACCTCCGCCAGAATACCGGCCTTCTCCAGAAAACGCATCTCCATATTGATTCGGCCTTTGACGTAAATCTCCTGGTAAAACGGGTCAAGGTCGCGGCGCATTTCCTTGTATTTTTCGGTATATTCGAATGCTTTGTTATGGTCAACCTCCGGACAGCGAACACCGGCGATTTCCTTTATGTATGAAAAGACCCTTATTCCGCATTTTTGGAGGACTTTTTTGGCAACGTAACCGGCTGCGACAATCGTTGATGTATATCGCCCGCTGAACAGGCCTGCGCCGATTGCATCATCGTCCGGGCCGTATTTGACGAACGATGCGTAGGATGCGTGCCCAGGCCGTGGTGTGCGGTTTGTGTCTTGATATTGCTTGATATGGATGAAATGTCGGTCTAGGTTGGGTATCAGGATTGTGAGCGGCGTTCCGTTGGTGTGGTTCTTATTGCCGGCATTTTCGACGGTATCGGCCGAATTCAGACCGCTGTAGATAATCGGAAGGTCCGGCTCTTTTCGCGGGCTGGACAGCTCATCGGCACCCGGCTTTCTGAGGAGCAAGTCGCCGTAAATTTCCTGCTCTGTCAATAACATCCCCGGCGGAACGCCCTGTATGACGGAGGTTAGACCTTCTTGATAGGACCCGCCAGCTACCGTCACCTGCAGCATACGTCCTATGTGGCATCCAATCATTAGTTTCTCCTGTTATTCTTCGACTTCTATATTTGCGCCGATGCTTTTCATCAGTTCTGCGTAATCCGGGAAGGTTACGCTCATCACCTCAGCAGTATCGATAACGCACCGGCCGTCCAACATTAGGCCTGCGAGCGACAGGGCCATCACAATCCTATGGTCGGCCCAGCCGTGCAGTTCCGCCGGATTCAAATTACCGCCGCTTATTATAAGCCCATCGGGCAATTCTTCAATATTTGCACTTAGCTTTTTCAGTTCGCACGCCATAGCGTTTATACGGTCGGTTTCTTTCGATCGTGCCTGCGGGGCGTTTACTAACCGGCTCTGCCCTTCGGCAAAAGCGGCCGTAACGGCCATAGCAGGCAGCGCATCGGGAGTTGCGTTCATATCTATCTCGGCGCCTTTAAGCGGGGCGGCTTTGATAATTACTGAATCGGCCTTAATTTCGATATCGGCGCCCATTGCTTTTAGATAATCGACTACTGCTTTATCCGGCTGGCTATCGGAGAAATCCAGGCCGAGCAGCGTTACCTCGTCGGCGCATAAAGCAGCCGCGCAGAGAAAGAACGTGGCACTGGAAAAATCGGCTGGGATAGTTGCGTCGAAATCCTTATAGCTCTGTCCGCCTTTGATGTTGAAATGCTTCATATTGTCGTTTTGATAATCGATACCCTGCTTATCGAGCCAGTCGAGCGTCATTTGCACATAACCGGGCTCGTTTAATAGGGTGACTTCTATTTCGCTGTCTTCGGCGGCCAGCGGCGTGCACAGCAGCAAGCTGGACAGATATTGGCTTGTAGAGGCCTCTATAGAGGTTTTGCCGCCTGTTAATTGGCCTGTTATCGAGACGGGGGCCTTGCCGTTGTTTTTGACGGATTTGCATTTCGCTCCAAGCTCGTTCAGGGCGTCCATTAAGGGGCCGACGGGGCGGCTCTGGATTTGTTCGTCGCCGGTAAGTTTTGTGGTTTGCTTAGGTTGCGTTAAAGCGGCCGAGCCCATTGCGATTCGCAGGGTTGTTCCGGAATTGCCGACGTCGACAACTTTTTTGGGGGCGGTGGGTTGGCCGTCGGTGCCGGTTACCTTCCAGCGTGCGGGGTCGGATGTGTCAATTACGGCGCCTAAGGCGCGGTAACAAGCGACCGCTGACTGGGTGTCGCTCGAAGCTAAGGGCTTGCGGATAATGCTGTTACCTTCGGCTAAAGAGGCGATTGCCACGGCCCGGATGGTGTGAGATTTCGAGCCGGGGATTGTTACTTCGCCGCTGAGCCGGGATTTTTGAGCTATCAGTTTCATAGAGTCGGGGATTGTTATTACCAAAAATTTTGTGTTGGGGCTATAGAAAAATGCTCCGAAAGTGGGCAACGGCGCGAGAATATTGACAAACGTTCAAAAATATTCAAAAACTGATAGAAACATTCGAAAAATTACTGAAACTACAGAAAAACATACCCGAAACATTCAAAAACTATCTCCAAACGTTTGAAAATTTCGGAAAGAACCTGCGCATTTGATTGATTTTTCACTGCTTGCTGTTGGCGGTGTTAAGATGGGCAAAATACAACATTATCGGACGTTGCCAGTGGGGGGAGGGGAGGTATCTCTCTGTGAAAAAAGTAGGGAGTAAGGCGGAGTGGTTGGAAGGTTGTTGGGTAGGTGGGTGAGATAAACAATGCGAAGAAAAAAATCGATCGGATGTTGCCAAGAGAGAGGGAGTAATTTTTTTAAGGGGGAGTCGCAGACAGTAGTGAGGGTTGGATGAGGAGGGATGCAAGAGGGAGGTTAGGTGGTGGGGACATGGCATTAGAGAGATTAGTTGAAATATTTCAATCAAGCATAGCGGCGGTAAATGAACTGGGGACATATGGACATATAGGGGCGAAGGACAATTAGATATTATTCTTGACGGATTGACGGTTTTTTGTATATAATGCATATAATGGGCGATCACACCTTGCAGAGGAGTTATGCATTTTAACATAACGAGGAGAAAAAAATGAGGAGTATCAACAGCACGAGTATTGGGGTTTTACTGGCGGCGGCTTTTGTTTTAACAATTTCGGCGGTTCAGCCATGTTTTTCGGATTCTTCGGAATGCGAATTTGACTGGAAGCCGGGTCAGGCGCCCACTGGCATAAACGGAGAAGTGAAGGCAATGACGACGTGGGACCCAGATGGGGATGGGCCACAGCCGGAGTTACTCATTGCAGGAGGCGACTTTACCAAAGCTGGCGACGTTATTGCACATTACATTGCAGCATGGGACGGCAACAGCTGGCAGGCATTAGGAAGCGGATACGAAGAGGGAACTAATGATCCTGTTGTTGCTCTGACGGTTTACAATGGTTATCTTATTGCAGGAGGTTATTTTAAGGCAGTTGGTGGCCAAATAGTCAATAGTATTGCAGCGTGGGACGGGAACAGCTGGCAGCCGCTTGGGAGTGGTATGAACGGCACTGTTTTTGCCCTTGCAGTTTATGACTGTGAGCTCTTTGGGGGTGGGGTGTTTGATTTAGCCGGAGGCGTAGGCGCTAATCGCATCGCAGCTTGGGATGGCAACAGCTGGCAATCGTTAGGCGAATGTGATATGGGAGAATGTCCGAGCGATCCTGTTTTTGCTCTTACGGTTTATGACGGCAAGCTTGTCGCCGGCGGAGAATTTATGGGAGCTGGTGGACAGTTAGTTAGACATATTGCAACGTGGGACGGCAGCAGCTGGCAACCTTTGGGAAGCGGGGCTGACGATGAGGTTTATGCCTTGGCAGTTTATGACGGAGAACTTATTGCGGGAGGGGATTTTTATCAAGCCGGCGGTGTAAATGTCAATCGTATCGCGGCGTGGGATGGTAATAGCTGGAGTCCACTCGGGAGTGGATTGAATGGCTATGCTCTTGCCCTGGCCCTGACTGTATATGACGGCGAGCTTATTGCAGGAGGTGACTTTGAAACAGCCGGCGGTATAAGCGCTCACAATATAGCCAGATGGGACGGCAGCAGCTGGGAGGCGTTAGGAAGCGGGACGAACGGCGATGTCAGCGCCCTAACAACTTATGACGGTGAGCTAATTGTGGGTGGTGAATTTGAGACTGCCGGTGGTATGAATACAAATCATATTGCCGTGTGGGACGGAAGTGACTGGCGACCGTTTGGAAGCGGGTTAGGTGGCGGTGTCAACGCTCTTACGTGCTATAAGGGTGAGCTTATAGCGGGAGGCGGTTTTACCGCGGCTGGTGGAAAATTGGCTCGGTGCGTAGCCGCCCGTGACAGCAACGGCTGGCATCCACTCGGAAGCGGTAACGAATTGAGCAGAGGGGTCTACTCGTTATCAGTTTACAAAGATGAGCTTATTGCAGGAGGTATATTTACGCCAGCCAGCGGTGCAACTTTCAACTATATAGCCGCGTGGGACGGAAATAACTGGCAAGAGCTCGGAGACGGTATGAACGAACGTGTCCTCGACACGACAATTTATAACGATGAGCTAATTGTGGGAGGCATTTTTACCACAGTAGGCGGTATTGATGTTAATTATATAGCAGCGTGGGACGGTAACAGCTGGCGAGGACTTGGGGGCGGCTTGAACTGGAATGTGGAAGCACTGACGGTTTATGACGGGGAGCTAATTGCAGGCGGAGGATTTACCACAGCTGGGGGTGTAGATGTGAACTATATAGCTACGTGGGACGGAAATAGCTGGCATGCTTTAGGAAGCGGCATGGATGATAGAATTTATGCCCTTACGGCCAGCGATGATGGGCTAATCGCGGGCGGCAGTTTTAAGGAAGCGGGGGGAGTTGATGTTAACTATATTGCGGCATGGGACGGGAACAGCTGGCACGCGCTTGGGGATGGGTTGTTAAACGGCGTTATCAGGGTTTTGGGCGTCTATAACGGTGAGATTATTGCAGGGGGAAGTTTCAGTAAAAGTGGTGATATATGGGTCGAGCGTATAGGGGCGTGGGACGGTAACAGCTGGTATTCTCTTGAAGGTGGAATGAGTGGCGAACCTGGAACGAGTGGCGAAGTCAGAGCGTTAACAGTTCATAACGGAGAGTTAATCGCAGGAGGTGGTTTCACAAGGGCGGGAGATTATGTTTCTGCGTACTGGGCGAGGTGGGGAGTGCCGGATGTTATTGAAGGTGATTTGAATCACGACTGCGCTGTGGACTGGCTTGATGTTGGATGGTTTGTCGAGCGATGGCTCAACGATGACTGCCTATACAACGGGTGGTGCTATGAAGCCGATTTGAATTACGACATGCAGGTAGATTTCTTAGATTATGCAGAAATTGCGGTCAGCTGGATGAGAGGTGTTGCTGATTGTTTATCCAGTGACGCACCGGAATATGATGACTGGATTGCTTTAGGCGCCCCAGACTGCTGGTGCTATGCGAGACAGTGCCGCGGCGATGCGGACGGTATGAAGGAGGGGCAGTTCTGGGTGAGCTTGAGCGATATGAGCATTTTGAGGTCGGCTATTGGTAAGCTGGAGCACCAGATACCCGCGGGCGGGATATGTGCAGACTTTGACCACGCTAAGCTTGGCCCGTTCCGAGTCAGCGGTAACGACATGGTTATTCTGAGGCAGTATGTCAATAAGCTAGAGGCGGATGTTCCGGAATGCGGCAATCCGCCGGATGAGACTTATAACTTTTGGCTTACACCCTAATTGGTTATGATATTGCCGTAACATGCGCCGGGATTGAAGCGTGAAATTTGCCTTGATTTTTGAGGGGATTTTTGGTATAGGTGATTTTAGGTCAATTCTCGGCTTACTGGGGGGGAAAGCTAAATCTGCGGGAGGTTTAAAATGAGCGGCAGGGTAATTTTTCCGATTATTTTAGCTGTATTTCTTTTTTTAGTTTCAACTTTGTATGCAGAACCCAATCTCGTGGCCCACTGGGAGTTTGACGAAGGCAACGGTATCACTGCAGGCGATTCATCCGGTAACGGCAATGACGGAACGCTGGTCAACGGTCCGGTCTGGACGAGTGGTATAATTGAAGGAGCTCTGGATTTCGATGGTTCCAACGACTACGTTTTGGTTTTTGATGACGATAGTCTGGATGTCTCCGGTGCGATTACGGTAAGTACCTGGCTTAAGCTAGATGGAGATGTAAGTACCCAAAACATTATAAAAAAAATAGCGAGCGACGGAAGTTATACCGGCGGCGGTTACCATCTGCTTTTTACAGACGACACGGATTATTCTGACGGGACGTGCAGAATGGTGTTTCAAAAGGCCAGTGGAACCGGCGGCACGGGTTCAGGAAATTACGGAACGAATACAAACTGGGACAGGGTAGTATCTGAAACAAATACCTGGCGAAAAGGAGTATGGTATCACTTTGTCGCTGCTTGGGACGGTACTACGGATTCTAATAGTATGAAGATGTATATCAATGGTGTACTGGATGCCAGTCATACTGCCGGTCAGAGCACAATCAAAACTAATAGCTACAATTTAAAGATTTCAGGCTCATTCGAAGGTAAAATCGACGATTTGCGGATTTACAACAGGGCTTTATCTGACGGGGAAATAGAACAGATTTACCGGGAAGGATTAGGTGGTATAGCATATATACCGAATCCTTACAATTGGGCAACTAGTGTAGACCCGAATGTGGTTCTTAGCTGGTCGCCTGGGAAAGATGCCAATTCACACGATGTGTATTTTGGTACGGATTATAATGATGTAAATGGAGCTGATGTGAATTCACCCGAATACAAAGGCAATTTCGATATTAACAGCTACGATCCGTGCGGCCTTGACCTTTTAACAACTTATTACTGGCGGGTAGATGAGGTCAATGACGCGAACCTATGGAAGGGAAATGTTTGGAGTTTCGAAACAGATGGACCTACTGCCATTGAATTTTCTGAAACGCAGTTTTATTTCTATGCTGATTATGGAGAATCTAATCCGGATGACCAGGTACTCGGTATATCCAATAGTGGCATAGAAACACTGAACTGGCAAATAAACGAGGATTGCAACTGGCTGTCTGTCGAACCGACCAGCGGCAGCTCGACAGGAGAAGTTGATGATGTTAATTTTAGTGTGGATATATCAGGTTTAGCAGTTGGAGTTTATAATTGCAATCTGACAGTGTCAGACCCCAACGCATATAATAGTCCGCAGATAGTTCAAGTAACTTTATGTGTTTTGTCTGATAATACATTGCTGGTGCCGATTGAATACAGCACTATACAGGCGGCGATAGACGCAGCGATTCACGGCAGTGGTATTATCGTTGTAGTACCGGGAGTTTATAAAGGTAGCGGAAATCGTGATTTGGATTTTCACCATAAGGCGATTACTGTTCAAAGCGTCGACCCGAATGACCCGTGTGTGGTCGCGGCAACGGTGATTGACTGTAATGGATCCTACGATGAGCCGCACAGAGGATTTTATTTCCATAGCCTTGAAGATACGTGTTCAATCGTTGATGGTTTTACTATTACTAATGGTTATGGTCCACCCGATTATTGGGATGGTTTCAATTACAGATTTGCGGGCGGCGCGATATTCTGCTATTATTCAAGCCCCACAATTAAGAACTGCATAATAACTGAAAACAGAACATCATATTCGCCGGGCAGCGGTGATGGAGTCGGTGGAGGTATTTGCTGTGGTGACTCAAGCCCAATAATTAGTAACTGTAAAATAACAAATAACACCTCCGGCCACGGTAACGGCGGGGGTATTTATGGTGATAATACAAATGTTTCTATTATAGACTGTGTTATAAGGGGCAACTATGGCGGAAATGGATGCGCAGTTTTCGTCGATGAAGGCAGTCCAATTATAGACGGATGCATTGTCCGCAATAATTCATCGTCCGGTACTGAACGCGGCTCTCTATATTTTGACGGATATGCGTCACCGAAGATAATTAACTGTCTCATAGCACGCAACCATGCTTACCCTGGAGGTATTTGCGCTTGGTATTCAGGAGGCAATGCCAGAATCAAAAATTGTACTATTGTCAGTAACAACCAGGTTGCATGGGGCGGCGCGATATACTGGGAGGGTTCTGGTACTGTAACGAACTGCATTTGCCGTGATAATCATTTTTTGTATGGAGGGCGAAGAGAAATCCGTGATAATCTAACGGTTAACTACACTAATATTGAAGATAATAATGACCCGAATGACTCAAATTATATAGTGGGAATAGGCAATATCGATGCTGACCCGTGTTTTGTAGATGCGAATGATTTTCATCTACAGGAGGGTTCTCCGTGCATCAATGCAGGTGACCCGAATTATACAGCCGGGCCGGGTGAGACGGATATCGACGGGCAACCGCGCGTGATGGACATGCGAATAGATATGGGCGCGGATGAAACCGGTGAATGCATGGCGACAACAAATCCGGATTATGCAAATTGGGTTTACTGGGGCAAACCGGACTGCTGGTGCTACGCAAGGCAGTGCCGCGGAGACACTGATGGCAAAAAACTGGGACCGTTCTGGGTGGGAGGTAACGATTTGACTTTTCTGAGGTATTGTATCGGCAAGTTGGAGCCTCCGCTGCCAATAGGCGGTGAATGCGCGGACTTCGACCACCAGAAGCTTGGGCCGTTCTGGGTCAGCGGCAATGATTTGACTATTCTGAGGCAGTATATTGGCAAGCTGGAAGCGCAGGTCCCACCATGTGCAAATCCGCCGGATGAACTTTTCAACTTCTGGCTTACACCGTGATATAAGATATAACCGGATAGTTCCGGATTTTGGCGGTTTCGAGAGGGGATTACTGTGATATTACCCTTGACTTTATAGGTGATTTTGGTATATTGAACTGTAGGTCAATTCGAGGCTTACTGGGAGGGGACGATAACTACGTAATGGAGATAGAAAATGCGAGGCAGGGCATTTTTTGTAATTATTCTGGCGGTATTTCTGATTTCAGTTCCAACGGCATCCGCAGAGCCGAATCTTATGGGGTGGTGGGAATTTGACGAGGGCACCGGCACAACTGCCGGTGATTCATCCGGTAACGGCAATAACGGGATTATATGGGGGGGCGCGACGTGGACAACAGGTCAGATTGGCGGAGCGCTGGATTTCGATGGTGACGGTGACTACGTTAAGGTTGATGAACACTACACTATAAATATTACCGGTGCGATTACGGTCAGTATCTGGCTTAAGCTGGATGGGGATGTAAGTACACAAAGGCTCATTGGTAACGCTGACAGTAGTTATTATGGAGGTTACCGTCTTGGTTTCAATGATGGAACAGAACTATCTGACGGAACATGCAGAATAGTATTTCAAAAGGCTAACGGAATTCCCGGGACAGGGTCAGGAAACTACGGGACGGATACAGACTGTGACAGGGTAGTATCTGAAACAAATGCCTGGGTGACAGGCGTGTGGTATCACATTGCCGCCACTTGGGACGGGACGACGGATCCTAATAGTATGAAAATGTATATAAATGGCGTGCCGGATGCAAGCCATACAGCCGGTCAGGGAACGATAGGGATTACCGGCTTGGGTTTGTTTATGTCATCTTCCTACTACGGATTAGACGGTAAAATCGACGATGTTCGGATTTATAACAGGGCTTTATCTGCCGGTGAAGTCGAAGAAATTTATAATGGTGGCGGCCAAGTACCGCTTTATCTGGATTTTGACGATGAGGCAGAGGTAGTCACAGAGGCGGGCTTTACCAGCTTTCTGATTTCTGATAGCGGGACGACGATAAATGGTATTACAATTAATATTTCGGGCACTCTTCAAGACCGCCGGCGGGGCGACCCGACGGGTGTACCTTACGAGGATATTTACCGGGATTTTATATTCGATTACGGCAGTCCTACAATCATGTTATCCGGGATGGGGGCGGGCAGAGAGTGCGAGATAACTATTTACGCATTCGATACCGGCAGCGGCGGTTTTCGGAGTGCTGAATGGACGGCAAACGGGGCTTATCTTTTTACCACCGAATTCGATGGCCACGGTCCATGGCCGGACGACATAAACGACTATGCCTTTACGGGGACGGGCTATGCAGATGAATACGGCAACCTCGTTCTGACGTGCGACCAAATCAGCGGCTCTCCTTATGCATTTGTGAACGCTCTTATCATGGAGCCGCAGGGTGAGTACGTACCGGTAAAATATGCGCACGAGCCGCAGCCGCTCGATGGTGAGGAAGATGTGCCTGTTGATGTTGTATTGAGCTGGGAGGCGGGGGCAACCGCTACCGCACACGATGTATATCTCGGGACCGATTTTGACGATGTGAACGATGCTAACAGGGGCAATCCGCTGGGAGTATTGGTCAGTGAGGGTCAGGTGGGGACGAGCTATGACCCGGCAGGATATATTAAATTGGGGACCACCTACTACTGGCGGGCTGACGAGGTTAATGAGCCGAACATCTGGAAGGGTGTGGTGTGGAGCTTTGCGACGCGGCCGAGTTTTGTTATAGAGGATTTCGATTCTTATGAGGACAACACTGCTTTGCGGTATGTATGGGAAACCGTCAGCGGCAGTACGCCAGCAATTTCTTTGGGAACTGCTATCGTTCGCGACGGCAACTCGATGAAGTACGTATACGATAACAACCTGCCGCCGTACTATTCTGAGGCAGACGCGAACATTGCTGATTTGGGTGTGGAAGATTCGGACTGGCAGGGAATGGATGTTAATGCGTTAGTGCTGTATTTCCGGGGTGATGCGAACAATCCGATTGATGAGCAGATGTATGTGAGTTTGACCGACGGTGACGCTTCCCCGCATACAGGGACTGTGTACTATCCGAGTATGGTGGATGTTGCGATTCCGCAATGGCAGAAGTGGAATATACCGATTTCACAATTCGTTGATGCAAATGATGTGAACCTGGCGAATGTTGCGAGAGTTGCCATCGGATTCGGTGACGGCGGCGGTTCGGGTGGAGGGACGGTTTATTTCGAAGATATTACGCTGGATACGGAAGCAGAGCAATCGACTACCGCTTCCGGAGCTGTGAGCTGGGGGACGGTTTAACAGCAGCTTGAGGGTTTCGGGGGTGCGGCGGTCTACGACCCTACACATTTGACAGGTCACCCGAAGAAAGAAGAGATTTATGATTTGCTGTTCAAAGAACTGGATATTGAGATTTTGAGGATACGCAATACCTACGGTTATTCCACAGATCCACTCAATACGGAGCTGATTGCTACGACGGAAATTATAGCTGAGGCGAGAGAGCCGGGGCGCAAGCCCAGTCTTAAGACGGAATTGTGTCCGTGGTCGCCACCGGCATATCTTAAGAGCAATAATGACGAAAGCGGCGGCGGAACTCTTGCAAGAGATGCTAACGACCCTAATAACGACCCGCCTTACTATTATGTATACAAAGATTATGCACAATGGTGGTATGACAGTCTTATTGCTTGGGAGGCCAACGGGGTTGTGCCGGACTTTATAAGCATCCAAAACGAGCCGTCCATTGAAACCGGTTATGATTCGTGCAAACTGCTTCCGGAAGAGGGGCCGGACTGGTGGGATCCGAATCGAGAGTTTGCCGGCTACAACCAGGCCCACGAGGCGGTTTGGCAAAAGCTGAATGCGGAAATGGGGCCGAACATGCCGGAGATGTGGGTGTCTGAATCTGTGGGATTTTGGGATTTGCCGATGTATGTCGGTGCCATTATCGATATAAACCATGTCGATGGTTTCGCACATCACCTTTATAGTGAGGGAGACTATGACGCACCGGATGACATGATTCCCGACCTTATCGACGCTTATAACAACTACAGCTATAAACCGCTGCACATGACGGAATATGTGAAGCTGGACGCCCTGCCGGATTTTGATATGGGCATGAAGTTCGCATGGCATATATACAACTGTCTGTATTATTTACACTCCACCTCGTTTTTCAACTGGAGCCTTTTCCGGGGAACGTATTCACCGGGCGGCATAGTCAAGCTTACTGTAGACGATTACATAATCAGGTCGCAGTACTGGTTCTTAAAAGGTTACACTCACTTCACGGACAAGGACTGGACTGTGCTCGGGACATCGGTCGGCGGGCCAGGGGCGGAGAATCTTAGGA
>CAYXUW010000015.1:0-23824 GCA_964468375.1 uncultured Pirellulales bacterium
TTATACGCGACATTTAGCTCGCCGTCTGCGAACCAGGTATGCTCGATTTTGCGGCTTTTCGTGTCCCAGGTGTACTTGAGCGATTTGGTCGGCTCCTTGAACCAGGTTAAGCTTTTGGCCTGCTCGAGCCAGAAGGCGTCGGGATCGTTAATAGACTGCTCCCACATTTTCTGGTACTGCTGCTGGCTGGTTACATAGGCGCTTTTTTGGATGTTCTCCGGCGGCGGGAACGTCCGTTTTTCGACCATAAGAGAATGGATAGCTTTTTGTTTTTCTGCCATAATACTATTCCTCACAACCCAGAATTAACATAACTTTTCATTCAGCCTTTGCTTACATACTAAAACTAAGCATACTATCCGAATTGACGAAGTATGTCAATCAACTTAATTTCTATTTTTTTTGCTTGATTCGTGTTTGTTTGTAAGTAAACTCATTGTCTATTCGGTTGGTTTTATGGGGGATTAGGCCTAATGGTGTGTTTTTTGAAAGGGAAAGTTATGAAAAGGATTTTATTGGCCGCTATTATGGTACTGTTAAGCATAGGTTCTTTGAATGCAATGGGAGATGAAAAGAAGCTTGGTATTACTTTTGAACGGCAATATCACAGCATGTGGCTCAGTAAAGGCGCTCGGGGATATGGCCAGCATGGTGCACTTTTTGAGACCATCGACCTTGATTTCTACGGCAGCGGTTTTGGTGTAAAAACCACTCACCGCAGTGCTATCGGAAGCGGGTACGTTGACAAAGAAAGGTTTGATTTCAGACCGTATTACAAGAACCAGCTCTTCGGAGGCGAGTCTTATGCTATGAATTACAATATAAGCGTCGGATATGAATATTACCCCGGTCTGGGTCGTAAGAAAGCTTTTACTTCCTTTGAGTGGATATACGCGTTTAACTGGCCCAATGTTATGCAGAACGGTATCGTGCCGTATTACATTATACATTACGAATATCCTGCCTATCATGGCCAACGTGTCAACTATACCGGCTGGGTCCATCGTTTCGGTTTCGGTCGTGATATCGATGTAACTGAACTTCCGAAACCGCTTCATTTCTCTACGGAAATAGCATACACAGACGGACTTGGCGGTGCGGACCGCGACTGGTCATATTATAATCTTGGTTTTTCAACAACATTCGATGTTATTAAAAATCTTACGTTTACTCCCGGGGTTTATTATCAGAGAACAATCGATGAATCAGTCAACCCGAATAAAAACGTATTTTATTGTATATTGAGTATGAAGTATAGGTTCTAAAGCGGTGTGGTGTTTTAATACGCCTGAGAGGATTCGAACCTCTAACCTTCGGTTCCGTAGACCGACGCTCTGTCCAGTTGAGCTACAGGCGCTATAGTTTCCATTTAATGTTACAATCTGTAACCGGCCATTTCAAGGAAATTAAAACCGGCCGATCTTAATTTAACCAAGTAAGAAAGATATTGTGGCTAAAAAAGGCAAATACATTTACGACTGGCCGAGGCCGATGTTTGCGGCCGACATTGCTTTGTTCAGTTTTTTTGCAGGCAAAGCTAAACTGCTGCTTATAGAGAGGAAAAACGAGCCGTTCAAAGGACAATGGGCCTTGCCGGGGGGATTCGTTGATATCGAAGAGGAGGTTGAGGATGCCGCGGCCAGAGAGCTGCAGGAGGAAACGGGACTGACGGCAGTGCCGCTGGAACAGATGCACACCTTTAGCGGTGTTGGCCGAGACCCGAGAGGCAGGGTAATTACGGTATTATTTATGGGTGTTTTGACGGAGGGGCAGAATAAGTTAAAGGCAGGTGATGATGCTGCGAAGGCGCGCTGGTTCGATATAGAAAAGCTGCCGAAGGATTTGGCGTTCGACCATAAGGAAGTAACAAGGTTTGCAATAGAGAAGTTAAAAAGAAGAAAGATATATCGGCTAATGACCGTTAAGTGATTTTTTTTAGCTGTGTATTGAACATACGTAACTGTACGTTAATGGCGCTTATCGCCCAATCGATGTAGTGCAGTTTGTGGGCGGGACGGTGATGTCCCTCGTTCATTAGGCCGTTCCGGACGGCATTTAAGAATTTACTTATTGTTTGCGAGCTGATTTTCTTTGGAGCGGCGGCCCATTTTTTCAAATCTTCATATTGTTGTCGTAGTTTTTTGCTGCTTTTGAGCTGCTCTGCAGTTAAATAATCCGCCGGGTTATAAGACAGTTGGAGGCCTTTAAGGCATAGGATTAGCGGTTCATAATTGGCTCTCCTGTCCAGGCGGATGAATTTATACTGTTGTATGTATGTAGTTGCCTGTGTCGGGGTCTTATCCGCAATTCCGCCACTACCCATGTACCATCTGCGCTTACTGGTTCTGGTAAAGACAAGCTCTTCTTCATATTCATGCTGTGTTATCTCATCTTGTCCCATTCTTGAAACCCACAGTCTGTTGGCATCTTTTTGCTCGGAGCCGCCGCCGAGAGCGAGCAGACATTTGACAAAATCCAAAGGCAGAATTTTCTGATTGTCGATTTGATGTCTTCGGAGTTGGAAGGACAAATGCAGGCTGTGCGGCTGAATGTCGTAGAAGTTGGTAATCTCATGTATTAGCTGATTAAGGAGCCAGGGGTCTGCAGTTGCCGGTCGCGATAGTTCTCCGGCAATGTTTAGTCTGCCCGGCGCCAGTTCCAAAAAGCCGGACCGGCGTGCCTGGTCGGTCGAGCCGGTGTGGTCATCGATATATCCACCGAGTTTCCAGGACAGAACATCCAGAAAAAAGTCATTGAAATACTTGAAGCCGTCATATGTTTGGTCGGAAGCATTTCTAATACTTCTTTGCGGTTCAACCGCTGCGGGGCCGAGGTTGCTCAGCTCTATTTCGGCTCCGAGCGGAACAAGGCCTGGCTGGGAGTTTGAACGAATATTATCCAGGTGTGTTCGGACAACACGACGGTAGAAAAGACTTTTTGCCGCGCCGACAGCATATTTGACGTAATCAACGAGATCGTATTTGTCATAAGGCATCGTTTCGAGACATTTTTCAATGATTAAATCAACGGTGGGGTTGTTGGCATTCATCATTTGCAGGGCTACAAGCAAACTGACAGACCGTTTGAAGTATCTTTCTGACGTGCGCATATGCTCAAGTTCAAAACGGTATTGGGTTTGAATTCTTTCATCGAGCTGATTAAGCATGACCTGCTTTATGACCAAGGCCAGGAATTTTTAGTGAATGGCTTTGCCTGTGGGTCGTCGTATAGATGTTTTATGCTTGGCTGAGGACGGTCAAGCTCGTGTTCGAGGAAGTAATCACTTACGGCATCTGCGTGATAGTGGCTTATGACCAAATCGCGCTCGGTGGTTGCGAGCAGCTCTCTGCGGGCGATGCGTTCCAGTTCGGCATCGGCGCTTTGTTCGCCGGGACGAGTGTGCTTTTTGATAAATGCTTCGATTCGTTTTCTGAGCCAAAGTTCGTGTATCAAATTGACGTGGAACCTGTCACCGAAATGCTTTTCCATTGATTCGTGACTCACTAAATATGCATTGGCCCTGACGGGGCCCTGTCCGGTGTGGACCCTGACGGTTTCTCTTTCATAGCGTTTTCCTTCGTATTTGTCGATTTCCGTCATTGCCCAGCCGGGGATATCGTAAATTACGAGTCCCTCGATTTTTGAAGATGGAGCTGCAATGGCATAAAAATAAACGTCGTCAGGGCTTACTTTTCTGTAGTGCGGCAGAAACGCCGGTTCGGCAAAAAGAGTTTTTTCGTTAGCTTTGGAGGATTTTCGGGTGAAACTTAGGCCGCTGACAGATTGAAAAATTTTTCGGTCACGCAGCGAGCCGTAGATGAATAAATTGAACTTCTCGTCGTTCAGGCTTTGCATTGCGTTATCAATCTCCGCTTAGAATTTTGCTGCGCAGCTTGAACAGCTCTTTGAACGCGCGAAGAATCACCTTTAGATTTGCACCGCTTTGTGTGCCGGCCGTTCGCGGATAATGGTGTACACCTTTTTGAGTAATAGAATAGCCTTTGCGGGTTGCACGAGCTAAAATTTCAGTGTCAATCAGGGCTCCTGTGCTTGATAATTTAATGTCGTCAAAGATATTTCTTTTGAATAGTTTGAAGGCGCAGTCAATATCGCGAATTTTCATACCAAACAGCAGGCATACCAGCTTTGTCCAGCACCAGCCGTTGATTTTTCGTATAAGAGGGTCACGGCGGTTCAATCGATAACAGCTGACGATATCATATTTTTTCGTCAGCGTCAGCAGGGGCGGCATTTCGCTTATGTCGAACTGGCCGTCGCCGTCGGTATAAAAAACAAGCTTTTTGGCGGCTGCTTTGAATCCGGACTGCAATGCTGCTCCGTAGCCGAGATTTGTCGGGTGGTGCACCGCTTTTATCCGGTTGTCCCGTCGGCAAATTTCATCTGCGAGTTGTCCTGTGGTGTCAGAGCTGCCGTCGTTAACGATGATTATCTCGAAGTCGGCATTAAGTTTCTTCAGAACGGCCAGTGCCTTTTCCACCGTGCGCTCGACGTTATCTTGTTCGTTATAACAGGGGAAAAATATACTGATGGAAACCGGAGGTGTTTTCGGTTTGGATGCGCTTGGTTTGGAGTTTGATTCGACAAACTTTTCGGGCAGCTTGCTCTCTGTCAAGGGTTACCACCTCTTCTTTCCGCGCAGTGGTTCCTGTTCGTTATTATATTCATTTATCTTAGCCCTGTAATACTGTGCGAGTTCCCTGTTTCCTTGTTTTTCAGCTTCTTTCCTTAGATAGTTGCATGCCAGTAGCGAAGCCCAGACTCTGTTGAAATAACCGTCCTGTTTTGAATAAAGCTCCTTGTTTTCTGTGAACTCGTCGAAGTAGTTTTTACAAGTATCAGTTATAACAGGTTTTAGTTTGGCGTATCCCGCATAAGATAAAATCAGCAGCATTGATTCTCGTGAGGGGTTTAATTTGAGAGCTTTGATAGCGAAATCAAGGCCTTGTTTTTTGGAGGTTTCGCCCTTGCCGAAGAATAGTATATTATGGGAAATGATAAGATTTTTAGTGAATTCATTTGGGTAAAGTGTTTTCCCGTTGAATATGCCCTCGAAAAGCTCCCTGCCTTGAGGACTTTTTGTATCGACGAAGAGTCTTTGCTTATTATTATAAAAAGCCACCGCCCAGTTGGGGTGATGGTCGAGTCCCTTTATAAAAGGCCCTTCGAATACTGCCGGGTCGGTCTTCGGTATTAGCACTACCCAGACATCGTGTTTTTTCAATTGTTCATTTACCCATTTGCCGACTTCGACATAATTGGGAGTGGTTTTTCTTATCTGAGCACTTCGGACGGCCGGTCCTCCGGACATAATATTAGCCCAGGTATAGTAAACTGACGGCTCATAGGCGGCCTGTGCTCTGCCGTCCATAAATAATTGCAGGGGGGTTCGGCCGGTATTGGGGTCGGGCTCCTGACCCCACGCAATAAAACCGCCCTCCGTCCAGTAATTGAACATTTTTCCTTTTAATTTGTTATCCCTTATAAACTGACAGGCATAGAACGGCTTGACATGCGAGGCCGTCATCCTCATAAAGATGGAATTTAATTTCGGGTCGGCGGGCCAGAAGTCGAGATAAACATGTTTAAATTGCAATCCCCAACATATACCTAAGGCCGCAACTGCAACAGTAGCGGCGGAGATAAAAAATAATTGCAGTTTATACGGCATCGGGCTGACGGAGAATGAGCCCTGTTTGTAGAAATTGTGCGTAGCCGAGATTGTGCGTGTCATCTGGTCGATGAACATTGCTACAACCGGGCAGGCGGCAATAGCCGCTATCGGTATAAATCTTCGGGAACGATAAGCCATATAAATAGTTAGACCGGCAATTGCCATCAGCGATAAATCAATCTTAGGCAATTCGTATTGGCTGGACTGGGAAATTTCGCGAATTTTGTCCGATAGCCGCCCGAATAATTTTTGTATATAAGGAAGTACTAACCATAGAATAATCGAGCCGATGTTTATGACATAAATGGCACCGAACAAATGCTTATAGCCCATGTCGAGGTTGCGTTCATAAATGGGCTTCCAGGGTCGACGCAGTTCTAAGAGCTGCGTCATCGCATTAGACACAGGCATTTCGAGTTTGAACGGGTTGAAGATAACGGTCATTAATATAAGTGAAACAACAGCCGTCAGAGCGACAAAGATAATATTTTTGTGTTTGAATTTGATGTTTTTCGACAGCAGCGAGACGATGATGTGAAGTATGACGTAAGCCGGCACTAAGCAGAATGGATAAATATATCTGCCGGAATAACCGTTATGGGCGTCACCCGACCATACGGCCAGCAACGTCAAGCCGATTGCCAGATATATGAAATACACGCTTTTGTAAATACTAAGTAGCAGGATACTGGCAAAAGCCGCACACAAGATAAAATCCACGCTGTTGGCTTTAACCAAGGAAAAAGAAATAAATGTGACCCAGCATATAAGTATGGCGGCTGCCCAGCCGAATATTTTTGACAGGACTTCGAAAAGTTTCTCCTGTGCCTTGAGCTCGTCCTTCGGCGCTTTCAGCAGTTTGGGTTTGAAGAAACGGCTAAGGAGCCAAAAAAGAGTCAATCCGATACTGAGAATAAAAAGAACTAAAAACGGGAATCCCGACCCCACTGGGTTAGTCCATTCGAAACCGGGATGCCATTCGTTTACGCTGCGCCACATCTTGGCGTGTTTGCTGACGCTGATGAGGAAAGTATGCGTAAGATTGGTAAGGTGAAAAGGATTGAATATAATCGCTGCGACAAGAGCGACAAAGCCGGCGGCAACGGTGTGATATATCCCCTTCAGACCGATGGAAACAAATCTTTTTTTGGAGATGCTCGTTAGAAGATTCAGCGCCACGAACGGTGCGAGCATTATAAATACGTATATATACCCGCCGTGAACGTTGCACCAGAAAACGGTAAGCGGAACGACAAGCCAGATATACAATATATTTCGGTAAGTGACTAAGACGAGTATGAGCAGAAAGACGGCTGTTAATAGATTCGAAAAACCCGCGGGACGGATATCAAAAAACGTGCGCCCCGTGAACATCGCAAAGCACGCAAAAACTGCCGATAGCGCAGGATTAACCCCTAATAATCGAGTGGTATAATAAACACAAATCACGGTCATTATGTAAATTGCGAACTTCCAGTAAACCAGTGTGTTAAATGAAAAATTTTCAGCATCCGCGAACGGAGACAATGTTGTCAGCCAGTAAAACATAACGTGTGTCAGCCAGTTCTGGTTTACCCACCCGGTAGGATGCCAGTACTTGACTGTTTTCATTCCGACTTTATCTGTAATCCATTGCGCCCACCCGGGCCATTTTTTTATCTCTTCTTCTGTTGGACCTGCTTTGTGTGAGTTTGCGCTGAACGGTTCTACCGTATTGACCCCGTGATTTATAAAATGCCGTCCGCAGGCCATCGCGACCCACGTATCGCCGGCGCCGACCATATGCGTGCTGGCGTGGAGGGCAAAAATAAGCATCGCCAGCCAGCCCAGTATCATCGGCCAGCCGGATAAAGCCGGCCGTGTGTTATTATCTATTGACTGAGCCATTTCTCCAGTCTGTCTAACCCTTTGGTAATTTGTTCCATCGAACAGGCGAAACTTAAACGTACGTTGGCGTCACAGCCAAACGGCAGGCCCGGAACAACAGCCACGTTGGCCTGCTCCAGAAGTGCCTTTGCGAAATCCATACTGCCGTTGATTTTCGCACCATTTATAATTCGGCCATAATGGCCTGAAACATCAGGAAAACAGTAAAAAGCCCCCGTAGATTCGGGACATTCGACGTCTTTTATGGCGTTTAGCCGCTGCGACATATATTTGCCTCGCCGCTCGAATTCCGCCCTCATCTTTTCTACGATTTCGCCTGCGGCTGGTTCAGTCAGAGCGGCAGTCGCAGCATACTGGGCGAAAGTTACGGGATTTTGAATCGTGTGAGATTGAAGCCGTCCCATTGCCTTTATAACTTCAAGCGGCCCTGCAGTGTAGCCCATACGCCAGCCGGTCATTGCAAAAGTTTTGCTGAAGCCGTTTATTGTTAACGTCCTGTTATAGGCATCTTCGCTTAACGAAGCAAAGCTGACGAATTTGGTTTTGCCATAGACGAGTTTTTCATAAATTTCATCTGAAAGCACCATTATTTGTGTTCCTTTGAGAACTTTCGCGATTGTCTCAAGCTCTTCGGGTGTATAAGTAAAGCCGCCGGGATTGTTGGGCGAATTGAGCACGAGCATGCGGCTCTTTTTTGTAATGGCCTTTTCCAATTGCTCCGGCGTAATCTTGTAGCTGTTCTTTTTATTTGTTTGAAGGATTTTTGGAATTGCCCCGGCGAGCTTTATAGTCTCAATATATGTTACCCAATACGGAGCCGGCAGAATAACCTCATCGCCGGCATCGAGCACCGTCTGCATCGCCTCGTAAACCGAGTGCTTGCCGCCGATATTGACAATGATTTGGTCGGTGGTGTATTTGAGGCCATTTTCTTTTTGGAGTTTCTCGGCGATGGCGGTTCTTAGCTCAATTGTCCCTAAAGGATTAGTATATTTGGTTTTGCCTGCTTTAAGCGCCTTTATCGCAGATTCATTGATAAAGTCCGGCGTATCGAAATCCGGCTCACCCGCGCCGAAACCGACTACGTCCACGCCTTTGGCCTGCAATTCCTTTGCCAGCGAAGTAACGGCTATAGTTGCCGAAGGCGGCACATCCTGGGCTCTTTTACTGATTTTCATTTTGTTCATACCTTCAGTATCGGGTTCTTTTTGCGGATAATGATATTTGAAATAAGACGTTAGGTCAAGAGGTATGCCGCAAAGCGCTCTTTTTCAATACTTCTCGATTGCCCGAAGTTGCTTTATAGCTTAAAATGACCCGGCGATGGCCTTTTTACAGGTAAATCCCGGTAAGAATATCGAGATTGTGTCACTCCGGCTCGATGGCGGCTGGAGCGGCAGGGCGGTATTGTTCGCAGTTTCCCGCGGCAGAAAGCTTTTGAAGCTTGACTGGCTCGACTGCATCGCGGAACCCCAGTGGCTGTTTCAGGATATCGAAAAGACCCTGAAAACCGAGGACAGAAACTGCGTTGTTGTGAAAGACCTTTCGATAGGCAGAAGCCGGCGGAAGGTTGTCATCAAGCGCCACTATCCCGGCGGCGGCCTGCGGCGGTTCTTCCGCTCGTTCCGCCCCGGCAGCAGGGCGCAGCGAAACTTCGACGCCGCCCTTAAGCTGTTAAGCTGCGGTGTCCCCGCGGCGGCCCCGCTCGCCGAACTGCAGAAAAGGCGATACCTCCGCGTCGAGCAGAGCATATACATCACCGAATTCCTCAAAGCCGGTTTCAACCTGCATACCTTCTTGTCTGAAAAATTGCCGGCAAATCGGAAGAAGCCGTTTGCAGTAAAAAAGCAATTGGCTCAGCAGCTTGCTGAGATATTGGCGGAGCTTCATAAAAACAAGCTGTGGTACAGAGATTCCAAGGCAACAAATTTCGTAGTATGCAAAGAAACCGGCGGCGGCCATAAAGTATTGATTACCGACATGGACGGAATAAAGCCGTATTTCCTCCGCCGCAGCAGATGCAGATACCGCTCGCTGTGGCAGCTTGCCGCTTCGCTTATGTCTATACCTGCTGTGAATCGGACGGATTACTTCCGCTGCTTTAATGCCTATTGTGACCTGACGGGCATTGAGCGTTCGCAGCGTCATAATATTTTCCGCCAGCTTATCCGTAAGGCCGAGGCCAAGCGACGCCGTTCGGTGCCGAAGAATATCCTGCTCATCAAGCCCAGCTCGCTCGGCGATATCGTTATGGCACTGCCGGCGCTGTCGGCTTTGCGAAGGAGCTTTCCCGATGCGAAGATTAGCTGGTTCGTCCGGACGGAGTTCGCGCCGCTTATCAGGAATCACCCGGAACTGTCCGAAGTGATTCTCTTCGACCGCTATTTTTTAGGCAAGGCCTGGTATCATCCTCGCGCATTCGCCGCCCTCGTTTCGCTTATCCTGCAGCTTCGCCGCGGCAGGTTCGACGCCGTCCTCGACCTGCAGGGCCTTTTCCGAACGGCTTCTCTGTCGTGGCTGTCCGGTTGCAGGAAACGCCTCGGTATGGCGGGCGCCCGCGAGTTCGGCCATATCTTTTACACACATAAGATTGAGCAGGACGAAGACTGTATTCACCTTGTCGATTACTACCTCAAAATTGTCCGCGCCGCCGGCGCTTCTGAAACAGACGTCCGGTTCGTATTGCCGATAGACTTTACCCCTGCTTATGCGGTCAGTCGGCTGCTGAAAACAAACGGCGTTAATGCTGATAACTACGCTTGTTTTGTCCCCACCTCTGCCCACGCCGATAAATGCTGGCCTCTTGAGCGCTTCGCCGAATTGGCTGATAAAGTTTCTAAAGAGTTTAAGCTTTCTATAGTCGCTACCGGCTCGGCCTCCGAAAAGGACACCGTAGAGGAATTGAAAAACCGTGCTAATGTTCCCGTGGCGAATCTCGCAGGCGAAACTTCCATCAAAGAGCTTATGGTCTTGCTGAAATCCGCCAAACTGGTGGTGAGCAACGATACCGGCCCCGGCCATATCGCCGCCGCTTTGGGTGTGCCGGTTGTCTTGATATTCGGCAGGTCCAATCCCGCGAGGGTCGCTCCCTATGGAAAAACCGATAGCGTCGCGGCTGTCGAGCCGGAGGGCAGGGGCTTCAAGGCCGACAGCGCAGACCCGAAACATAATATTAAAAACGTAACCGTCGATGACGTTTATGAGAAAGTGCGCAGCATGGCCAAGCCAGCTGTAAGCAGCTGAAATAGTCTCTTTTTATGATTTGCGGGAAGATCAGGATTATTTTCGAGAGGGTCAGAACGAAATTGGTGCTTGACCCCTTCAGTTAGTTTCCATAGCCCCTGGTTTTCTTTTAAGGAACAAGAAAATGTATGAAGATAAAATCGAAACCCCAGATAATGACCAAAAAATTTGGCGATATATGGAGTTTTCAAAATATGTCGATATGCTAACAACAAACACATTATATTTTACTAGGGCAGATAGATTAGAAGACCCATATGATTGCAGTCCTATGCAGTTTTTGGGGCAGTCGGAGAAGCAATTATCATTGGAATATCCGCGATTTAGAGAAGGAAAACGCCAGCATAATACTTTTGAACGGCTTTTTGTGTATTTGAATTGCTGGCACATGAATGATGTTGAATCTGCCGCTTTATGGAAGCTATACTCTGAAAATAAATATGAGACTATCGCAATACAAACTACTTTCGGAAAATTCGAGTCCGAAATTAAAGATAAGTGGCCGCGAGATGGTATTTTTATATCTAAGGTAAAGTATGATCCTGAAAATGCAGGAGAACCGATTGGAAATCCTCCTGAGGGCAGATTGTTCTCAGGTTTGGGACGGGCGAATATTATTTTCAAGCGACCATCATTTGCACATGAAAAAGAACTTCGGGCATTTATCCATCAAAGAGTGGATCAATTAAAAGAATTACAATTACGAAATAAGACACATCTGGAAAAACTAATGAAGGAGCGTCCCGAATATATCCGTATAAAAATTACTCCATCCAATTTGATTGAAAGGGTCTATGTCAGCCCTAATGCCACGGATACGTTTGTGGAGTTAGTTAAAAACGTTTCCGGTGCGTTGGAGGGTATAGTTCAAAAATCTGACCTGTATGAACTTTATTGAAAGAGCAAAAATAGTTACAGCTACTTATTGTTTTGCTGTTGCATCCTCCTGTTCGGCCATTTTCCCATTTTGCTTCGCGGCTTCGCTGCTGTGTAAAACTAACGTTCCTCATCGCGGCCTCCGGAAACAACAGCAACTTTAGGTTAGAAACAAGCCAATAAATTTTTCAAAAAACCGCGGCGGATTACCGACACTTGCAAATTTTTCTCTAAAAAGCTTGCTTACCTTTAGTTAAACTGTGATAATTATAAATCACTTAATAGCAGGAGAATTAACCGCTGAGAAATAAATTTGCCAAAAGAGGTCCCATGGAAAACTTTACTATAAAGATTGTGATAGCGTTAGCGATACTTTGGTTACTCATTTTATTAATGATATACCTTTTTGGTGGCTTGGGTAAATCAACTTGTCATAAATGGGTGGAGTTAACCATATCATATTTTACAGTCGTAGCAATAGTGGCAGGAGGTTTTTTTGCCTATTTTAAATATGATAGTTATCGTAGAGAAAGTAATTATCAAAAGGTAATTACTCGTTATTTGGATAACAATATCGATGTATTTACTTTCGAATTGTCCTCCTACTCAATGAATGTGTCTACGAATTTAGAATTAATAAAAGAGAATGTTATAACCGTAGAAGAAAGAAAAAAAATATTTGGTTCTATACTCGAGACCTCTGAAAAACTGCGTTATTCTTTACCTAAATTAATGGTTTTTGACCCTATAGTATACCGGAGTTATAAGAGGATGATTAACGAAATAACTGTTTGTTTGTACAAAACAACCCACAGTAGCTCTGATATCGAGTCAATTGAAAACAGGAAAATGATTGTTGAAAATTGGTCTAATTTCATCATATTCAACTTACAAGATATAGGTGAGTTGTTGCGGAAAAATATCTACGATTATGATACTCCTAACATAGAGAAAATTAAAGAGAAGGATAAATATAAGGAGATAATTACTAGATTTTCAACATTCAACAGCAAGTGGGATTCTATGATTGAGGCAAGAAATAACTTCCGAAACTATCGGAAGAACAATGAAAGTTTGCAAAAAAGTAACCCCGAGCAATTTGAAAAGGAAAGCAAAGAATTGAACAATGTTTGGACTTCCAAAACTGCGGAGTTACATAATTATGTCGCAGGATATTTAGATGAGAGGGGAATTCCTACTGCCAAGGCTCAAGAAACCTATTAAAAGCCCATAAAGCCAGTGGATATATCAAATACCAATCAAGCGCCCGCGCGATTACTTTTACTCCGCCATCGCTAAACAAATTTTACGCCATTTCCCAATCCCCCGCAACCTTAATATCTTGCTTGTGCTGCCTCCTGCTCGGGTACTGTTTTACTGTTCGCCTCCGGCGAACTACTGTTTGTTTCCGACTCGCGGGCATCCGGTAGCATCAGCATTTAGGGCATACAGGTAGCAACGCATGAATAATTTGCCCAAAAACCACTTTGCTAACCTCAGCGATCTCATCTCAAGCAAGTTTTAGACCAACATGCGAAAAATTTTAACGAAGCTTTTTGATAAGGTTAGCTTCTGTAAGTTCTTGTCTTTATACGAATTAGCACAAAGATTAAATTGGCCTATTTAGAAAATAGAGCATTTTATTTATTTTATATATTGACACAATCCAGATAATAGTGTATAATATTCCCAAAATAAATACCTAAATTGCCAAAAAGGGGAAAATAATGGCTCAGAAAACATCTTCACGTCTGTCAAAAGGCCGACCCGCTAAACAAGATTCCTTGTGGTACCGCTCCGAGGTATTCAAAATACTATTTGCTAGATGGGAAAACCTTGATGCGGATCCGGTACTTAAATACAGTGATGTTGCGGCCGATTTGCATATCGGTATAAAAACAATAAGAACCATCGTTAAAGAGATAAGTGATGCTTCAACAAGCATGGTATTAGTTCCGAGAGGCATTCGTGTTAGACGAGAGACCTACTATCACAATAGCCTTACAAAGGCTCGCGGAATCAAGGATGACTTAGCTGATGAGTTCGTTAAACGTATCCCTCCAGATGTCACCTTGGCATCCTGTGCTGGTACCACAGTAGCACTCAGCTTAAAGAGGTTAATTGAAGAAGGACATTATCATGTCATTGTTACAAACAGTATTGGTGCCCTTGATCAGCTTGGTGGTTCAGATATTGCTAACTTGGTGTTTACAGGTGGTGAATACAAGCCTGGAATTCACGGTTGTGTTGGAAGTAAGGCTGTAGAAGCTTTTAAAGAGGCAAGGTGCCAAGCTGCCTTGATAGGCATCTCAGGGATTAACGATAAGGGAGATTTATTTGTACGACATTCCGAAGAGATACCTGTTTACAACCAAATTTTACGATCGGTTACAGATTATGTATTTATTGTCGCAGACGCTCGGAAATTAGCGCAAGTTGATACTTGGTGTTTTAATAATATTCGCCAATTGCTTGAGGATGAGCAGAGACCAAACTTGAAAGTTTGCTTAATAACAAATTCATATCAGTCCTTGGAGGATGAACATTCGCGAGACCGCGCAAAAATTGTATGCAAATCTTTGAAAAGTATCCGTGATGAAAATAACAGATTAGATGTGGTTATAGTTAAAAAGACCACTGACAAAGAAAGGACTCATATATGAAAAATAATAAAGAAAATGCAATTGAAATACTAAAAGATGAAAAAGAACAGGTCTTACAAAATCGCGAAAACGTAGCCAATCAAATGAGAATATTAGAAGTTAAATATATCGATTTAACGAAACGTGCAGCTGATCTCGACCATGCTGTTCGTAAACTTGAAGGCTAATTTTACATTTGATGGTTGTTATTTTGTTTGACAAACAGATCCTACTGATCGTTTCTGTGTCCGGCCCAAAAATCTCTGCTTTCTCCACGATTAAGTTTCCCTTTACTATCCTGTCCGCTTTACATCACACGCCATCCGATATTCTCTTTTCAATCAAAAGCGCGGGTAGTAGCTCGTAAAAATCAAAAATTGAAATGCAGGGGGCAGGAATCTTTGGTCAGCACTAACGTACCAATTCAAACTTAATGGTAAACTTACCGTCCAGAAACGTCTCGTTTAACACTCGAAAACGGGCCGGCTCAGCTGTTTTGCCTTCTTGAATAACAATGTTCTTTGACGCACAGATTTCTTCTATTTGTCTCAGCATCCAGGGCCTGACTTCGGGTCCTTTGCCTTTTACAGATATATAGCCCATTTTTGTTTCCGGGTCGTATTCAAACTCGACCGGCGGCTCAGATGCTTTCGGCGGTTCCTTGCTGACAGAAGGCAGATTCTTACGGTTAGCAATAGCTCTTGTTTTTTCTATGAATTGTTCCGCTTCTTCATTACTCATACCAAAAGTAAATGTAAAATTATTTCCGCCTTGGTCTTTTCCGCTGCCCCATCCCGAAGCGCAGGACAAACAGGAAAATTCGGCATCTACTATACGTCCGTCACTGAAGGTTAGTGATACATTCCCCTTTGTGCCCTCACAGTTCAAACTCGGGGACGTATAAGTTAACCAGGAACTCCCTTTGCCGGTGGTTTTACTGTCAACACCTGCTATTTTTATTTTGGAAGTGCCCGTAAATAAACTTTGGGTCGCCGTTCCTCTGAAAAGCTCATTGTACTCGTCAAAAGAACCTACAACGGGATAGGTAATACATCCTTGAGAGAAAACTAGCAAGACAGATACTAAAAACCATATTGTCTTTTTATGCATGTTACATCATCCGTTCAAATTCAGCCCTAAATCGGTTTTGGAAGAGCTCCTTTTTCTTTGCTGTGAATCAAAATAGAAAATCCGTTACTTCTTCGGCTTTTCGCTGATTTGGATTAAGTAGAATGTTATCTTTTAATTCGTTAACCGCTAATATAGGACGTTCTGGTTAAAATAGGGTCGATGGTATGGCGACGCTCTTTCATTGCCAATCCCCCGCAACTTTTCTCTTGATTTTTACCCGAAATTTGGTATAATTCCCTCAGTTTATCGCAAGATAAACTGCATATCGCCCAGCAGGGCAAGGTCGTGGGACCAGCAGGTCCGGGTCAGAAACGACTTAATAATTTCAACCTTGTAGCGGATTTCGCCTTGTCTTTTTTAAGACAGGCGCAAACCGCAGCGGAGATTGTCTGTCATGACAGGAAATTTCAATCAAACAAAACAAAAATATGCAAAACAAACCCAATTTTAGAAAAAGTCAAATGTTTATAACCGCAATACAAAAAAGCAATTACAGTAGAAAATGCGAATTGGACACTTGGTCAAAACAAACCCAAACAAAGCCAATTTTAACTAATCACGGAAACGCATCGTTCGCACAAGTCGGGGTGTTTGGTGTCGGAGCCGACGGAGGGCCAATAGTTCCAGCAGCGCTGGCATTTTTGATGGGCGCTCTTCTGTGCGGAGATTGTTGTTTCGAGCGCGCCTTTTTTCAGTTTGACCTCGCTGACGATGCAAAGGGCTGCGAAGTTTTTCAGGCCGAACTGCTCGATTGCAGCCGCATCTTCGTCGGTGCAGCGGATAGTAACAGTCGATTCCTGGTTGGAGCCGATGACTTTGTCTTTGCGGAGCGGCTCAAGAGTGACAAGGACCTTGTCGCGCAGCTCTATCAGCTTCTGCCATTTCGGTTCATCTTTCTGCCAGTCGATTGCATCATCGACTTTCGGCATATCGGCAAGGTGGATGGTTTCGGTATCGGAGGATTTGAACTTCATAGCTGTCCAGGTTTCCTCGGCGGTGTGCACCAATACAGGCGCGAGCATTCGGGTGAGGCAATCGAGGATTCTGAACATAGCGGTCTGGCCGCTTCTTCGAGAGGGGCTGTCCGTGCCGTCGCAATACATCCTGTCCTTGAGGACGTCCATATAGATGCTGCTCATCTCGACCGTGCAGAAGTTGTAGATAAGCGAAAAGACCCTGTGGAAAGCGAAGCTGTCGTAGGCGTCGGTAACGGCGGCGATGAGCTTCTGCAACTGCTGGAGCGCCCAGCGGTCGATTTCGAACATATCTTTATAGCTAACAGCGTTTTTGTTCGGGTCGAAGTCGTCGATATTGCCGAGCAGGTATCGCAGGGTGTTTCTGATTTTGCGGTAGGCGTCCTGCGTCCTGCCGATTATCTCATCGTTGCAGCGTATATCTTCCTGATAGTTCACGCTCGATACCCAGAGGCGGAGGATGTCCGAGCCGTATTTAGCCGCCTCTTCCTGGGCGTTGACGTAATTGCCGAGCGATTTGGACTGTTTCATTCCCTTTTCATCGACGGTGAAGCCGTGCGTCAAAACGGCCTTGTAGGGGGATTGGCCGATTTTGCCGAGGGCGGGCAGAAGGGAAAGCTGGAACCAGCCGCGATGCTGGTCGCTGCCTTCGA
The DNA here is from genome assembly GCA_964468375.1 of uncultured Pirellulales bacterium. Taxonomy (GTDB): domain Bacteria; phylum Planctomycetota; class Phycisphaerae; order Sedimentisphaerales; family Anaerobacaceae; genus CAYXUW01. The sequence goes on from CAYXUW010000015.1 coordinate 17,099, forward strand.
GATACAAATCGACCGGCACGTGCCAGCCGAGTTTCGAGGCGGCGCTATACCAGCTGCAGCCGGATTCGAACCAGACGTCGAAGATGTTTTCTTCCTTCTGCAAATCGTCGAGAGCGAAGCCGTCCGGCAGCTTGAAATCGTCGCCGAGGATTTGCTTCGGCGAATCGGTGAACCAGCTATCCGAGCCCTTTTGGCCGATATGTTTGGCCACGGCCAGAACAGATTCTCTGGTCAGCAGGGCCTGTCCTTTGGAATTGACGAATACCGGAATCGGCAGTCCCCAGCTGCGCTGTCTGCTGATGCACCAGTCGGGGCGGGATTCGAGCATTCCCTCGATGCGTTTCTGTCCCCAGCCGGGAATCCACTGGACGTTTTTGACATTTTCCAGAGCCAGTTCGCGCAAGCTCTTACCGGCGCCGGGCAATTCCTTATCAACACTGATGAACCATTGTTCCGTTGCCCTGAAGATGACCGGGCCTTTGCTGCGCCAGCAGTGCGGATAGCTGTGAGTGATTTCACTTTCCGCAAAGAGCAGGCCTTTGCTGCGCAAATCGTCGTTTACAGTTTTATCGACATCCAGAACGTTTTGTCCCCGCAGATGTTCGGGCACGGTATCATCGTAACAGCCGTTGTCCAGCACCGGCGAATATACGGCCAGGCCGTATTTCTGGCCCGACATATAGTCCTCGAAGCCGTGACCCGGCGCGATATGGACAAGGCCGGTTCCGTCCTCGGTGGTGACGTAGTCGGCGAGGATGACCATATAGGCGTCTTTGTCCGTTGGATTGTTTTCCACAAACGGGTGCGAATAGCGCAGGCCTTCAAGCTTGGTGCCTTTGACGGATTTGTCGCTAACACTATATTGGCCTTCTTTGAGTTCGCCTGCCGCGATGGCTGCTTCCAGCCGGTCGGTGCATAATATGGAGACGAATTTATCTGCGTTTTTCTCGTAGCTAATGGCTTTGTATTCGAGATTAGGATGCATAGCCACGGCGAGGTTGGCTGCAAGAGTCCACGGCGTAGTAGTCCAAATCATAAAGCAGACCTTACTGCTTTCAGCTTGCTCTTTGCTGACCAAACCAAGCTCAACCAACTTTCCAATGCTTTCTTTCGCAACGGGGAAATTGACAAAGATGCTCGGTGAGGAAATATCCTTATATTCGAGCTCGGCTTCGGCCAGGGCTGTCTCGCATTCGGTTGACCAGTGGATTGGCTTTAGCTGTTTGTAGACCAGCTGCTTATCCACCAGCTCGGCGAACACTTCGAGAATCCCGGCTTCATAGGCCGGCTTAAACGTGAGGTATGGATTATCGAAATCGCCGAAGACGCCTAATTCCTGAAACTGCCTGCTCTGGATTTTGACATATTTGCTTGCGTATTTCTGGCAGAGCTTGCGGATTTCGGTTTTGTCCATAGTTTTGGCTTTTTCGCCGAGCTCGGCGAAGACCTTCACCTCGATGGGCAGGCCGTGACAATCCCAGCCGGGGATGTAAGGGGCATCGAAGCCGGCCATAGTTTTGTACTTAACTACAAAATCCTTGAGGACCTTGTTGATTACGTGCCCCATATGAATATCGCCGTTGGCGTAGGGCGGGCCGTCGTGCAGGGTGTATAACGGGCAGCCGTGCCGCATCTTTCTTGTTTTGGCGTAGATATTTTCTTTCGCCCACTGTTTGCGCAATTGCGGCTCACGCTGGGTAAGATTGGCCTTCATCGCGAAGCTGGTCTTCGGCAGGTTCAAAGTGTCGCGATAACCCTTTTTCTTCTCAGACATTTAACAAATCCTCTAAAATCCTAAACCACGCATAATAAACGCTTCTTCAATCACTGTCAACATTCAGGGCCGGTCAGCTGTTTACCAATAAAAAAAGCCTTCCAGTCTCCTCTGCCCTGGAAGGCTTTTAACGAACGAAATATAGCTTCCTCAGGGCAGCTTCATAGCGTCCTCTATAATAATGATAATGGCGATGTTTGTAATGTTGTTCATAATGCACCTTGTTTTAATGGTTAACAACCACTCTACTATAATAATCGGCCGATGTCAAGGGCGGGTTTAGAAAAACATATACGGCTAAAATCTGTAGCCAATTACTCATTGTCTTATTATACTATTTCTAATGGCGAAGAAACTTTACATAATTGACGGCCACGCGCACATTTACGCCGCTTATTATGCTCCGATGCGCCAGCAGCTGACCAGTCCGTCAGGCGAGCCGACCAAGGCGACTTATATTTTCACCACTGCGCTTTTGGGGCTTGTGCGCAATCAGAAGCCGGACATGCTCGCCGTGGCGATGGACAGCAAAACCCCAACTTTCAGGGCGGAAATCTACGAAGACTATAAGGCCCATCGTCCGCCTATGCCGGATGAGCTGCCTGGGCAAATCGACCGTATCGAGCAGATACTTGCCGCGATGAAAATCCCGGTTCTTCGGGTTGACGGTTTCGAGGCCGATGACGTAATCGGGACACTTGCGAAGAAAGCTTCGAAAAAAGGCATCGACACTTATATCTGCGCAAAAGATAAAGATATGTATCAGCTTGTCGATGACCATATCTATATCTTCGATATGAAGAAGGGCGAGATTCTTGATGATGACACGCTTTACGAGAAGTATAAGATTCATCCGAAAGATTTCATCGATGTTTTGGCGCTGCAGGGTGATTCTTCGGATAATGTTCCGGGCGTGCCGCTAATCGGGGAAATGAACGCTGTTAAGATGATTCAGCAATACGGTTCTCTCGATAAGTTGTATAAACACGCCGATGAAATTAAGGGCAAGCGGGGCGAAAATCTCCGCAACTTTAAAGAGCAGGCCTATCTAAGCAGAGACCTCGTGACAATCAATTGTAATGCGCCCTTTGAGATTGATTACGATGCTTTGGCCCTGGAGAAATTCGACGAGGACGAACTTATTCGGATTTTTACCGAGCTTGGTTTCAATCGTCTGCTCGCACAGCTGGGTTTGCCAGGTTCTCGCGAAACTGAATTAAAGACAGATGATACTTCGACAGCTACTTCTGATTTAGGTGAGCCGGCGTCGGTTAAGACTATTTCGCACGATTATCAATTAATAGATACTCAAGAGAAGTTTGACAGTTTTGTAAGTCAGCTTAAGAAACAAAAGTTGTTTGCCATTGATACGGAGACCACATCAATTGATGCTATGCGGGCTGATTTGGTCGGCATAAGTATTTGCTGGCAGAAGCATAAGGCGTATTACCTGCCTGTCAGGGCTGCGCTGGGGCAGGAGTGTCTCGATGCTGATATGGTTCGTCGGAAACTCGCGCCGATACTTGCAGATGAGAAAGTTAAGAAAATCGGCCAGAACATAAAATATGATTTGCTCGTTCTGAAAAGTGCCCAAATGCCGGTAAAAGGTGTTTGCTTCGATACGATGGTTGCTTCTTATTGTCTCGACCCCTTGCGCAGCAGCCATTCGATGGATAGTATGGCCGCCGATTTTTTAAATTACCGCTGTATTCCAATCTCGTCGCTCATCGGCAAAGGTAGAAATCAACTTACTTTCGATATGGTGGATACTGCTGCCGCCTGTGAGTATTCCGCCGAGGACGCCGATATAACTTTTCAGCTTTATGAATACCTCAAAGGCCGCCTTGAAAAAGCACCGCAGATAAAAGAGCTTTTTGAAGAGGTGGAAATGCCTTTAGTTTCGGTTCTTGCGGCGATGGAATACAACGGCGTTTGCCTTGATACCAAGCTGCTGAAAAAAATGTCCGGCGAACTTGCTGCAACGCTTAAGACACTAACTGAACGTATTTACGAATGCGCCGGAGCCGCTTTCAATATCGATTCTCCGAAACAGCTTGCAGAAATTCTTTTCGATAAACTCGGCCTCGAATCCGTAAGGAGCGGCAAAGCCGGCCGAAGCACCGATGCAGCCGTCCTCGAGCAGCTTTCCGACCAGCATCCTGTTATCGAGCTTGTTCTTCAGTATCGCCAGATAAGCAAATTACAGAATACCTACGTCGATAAGCTGGGTCAGCTCATTAATCCCCGCACCGGCCGTGTTCACGCATCCTTTAACCAGACTATAACAGCTACGGGGCGTCTCAGTTCCAGTGACCCGAATTTACAAAATATTCCTATCCGCACCGAACTGGGCAGTAAAATTCGCTCTGCTTTTGTTGCCGAAAATAAAGCCGGCTGTATCCTCAGCGCAGACTATTCCCAAATCGAGCTGCGCCTGCTGGCGCATTTTTCCCAAGACAAGGCCCTGAAGTCTGCTTTTGCCGCCGACCAGGATATTCATCGCTTCGTTGCCTCGCAGATTTATGATGTGCCCGTCGAAGAGGTAACGGACGAAATGCGCTCGCGCTGCAAAGCGGTCAATTTCGGTATAATATACGGCCAGGGTGCGTTCGGGCTGTCGCGCTCGATAGGTATAAGCGTGGCGGAGGCGAAGAAATTCATCGATGATTATTTCGCCCGCTACAGCTCGATACGAAAATTTATGGATTCCTGTATTGATACGGCTAAGCGCACCGGCTTTTCTGAAACTATTCTGCATCGGCGGAGAAAAATTCCGAATCTTACCAGCAAAAATGCCAATAAGCGTGCACAGGCCCGGCGGCTTGCAGTTAATACTGTGGTTCAGGGCTCGGCTGCAGATTTAATAAAGGTAGCTATGATAAACATCCAGCGAAAAATCGAAGCTGAGCAACTTGCGGTAAAATTGATTCTGCAAATCCACGATGAGCTCGTTTTCGAGCTGCCGGCCGAGGAGGCGGATAAACACGCTAAGTGGATTAACAAGGAGATGACCACCGCTCTGAAACTCGATGTGCCACTTAAGGTCGATATAAGTTACGGCCCGACGTGGCTGAGTGGTAAATAGCCGTATCAAGTTATTTGGATACTGCCGATTATTTTGCAATCCGAGGGCTTTATAAGCTTGTCGAGCTTTTCTCGCTCGGACATATCTTTGGTGCATACGAAAGCGGCATGGGCCGCCGCTATAACCTGTTTGCGGTCGATGCTGGCGACCAAGGCGGGTGCGTTTATAAGTATAAAATCGAACTTTTGCAGCGACTTTTTGTCCAGCCCTTTTTCTACTATGTCCACGATATTCATTTGTTTAGACTGCGAAAATTTGTGTGCCGGCCAGATTCGCAGATTTTCAAATTCGGTTTGGACCGACCTGGGGCTCAAACCGCTTTGCTCTGCATCAATCCCGAACACCTTCGCAACGGCATCGCGTCTGAGGTCAAGGTCGATGAGCAGACATCGCAGCTTTTCTTTGGCCAGCCCGATAGCTGTATTGACGGGTATTGTTACCGGCAGCGCTTCCATCTCGGCGGAGGCAAACAGGATGCTTTTGTATTTTTTCTTAGCTTGTTTTATTCGCCTGATAATAGATTCGTAATTACCTTTGGACTGTTCGTCGCTTCCTTCCGCGCTGCCGGCGAAATTGACGCTTATGATTTTCCCGAATTTTCGTCTTCTGAATATTATCATAATCAGCAGAAATCCCACAAATGCAACAAAGCCAGTGACGATGTAGAGAATCGTTTGCTTCGGCATATTACCTATACCCTATTGACAGACAGCTTTTTATACCTGCCGGTTATCCTTGGCAAAGTTTTTCGATATCCTTCGCCACTATCTCAGCAATTATTTTATCCTGCCCTGACAGCGATGGCGTCGGTCGTTTGGTGATATACTCGGCCGGCTGAACCTTCGGCTTTAATCTTTCAACCTTGGTTTTGTCGGGTGCTTTTCTTTTTATTGCGGTAATCTTTCGCTGCTCGGCCATCATTTCTTCAGCGAGGTCAAATCTTGGAATTTTGGGTGTTTTTAATTGTTCTACCGTTTCTTCCTTGCTCGTCGTTGGTTTCGGCGAATTGGGTTCATTGACGAGAATTTCCTCTGTGGTTGTTTTTGCAGTGTTATTTTGTGTTTCTGGATTATTAGCAGCTGTGTCATTTTGTAGCGGTATTGTATTGAGCTCGCGGGAAATATCCACCTTACATTGCAGGATATCGGTATCCAAGTGCTTGTTATTCGGGGTATTATCCATCTCTATAACCTCTTCTGGCATTTCATTAGTTTAGCAGGATTACGGAAATTAATCAAGTATAAATTGCGGCAGATGTCCCTACGGCGGGTTCCCGTCAATCATAGAATTCGCCTGCAAAAAACTTTATTTTTTACTTGAAATAAGCTCAAGGAAGGATTAGCTTTCTTAGCCAGGTCTCTCTCAGGATTTTTTAAGGAGGCGGTGGAAAGACCAATTCTATAAGCTCGATTTTGCGGAATTTTATGAACTAATATCAACGGGCACGGCGCAGGCCGTCAAATATTAACTATTTTTTTTGAAAGGTGAAAGGGATGAAAGAGGAAAGAGCGAAAATTGCGGTCTATTTACTAATTTTTGTCGGCCTTTTGGGCCTTTGGACTATTGCTGCTGCAGGTGGTTTGGAGCCGAGCGGGGCGCCGGCGCCGACGATGAAGACGCTCGATGAGATTTACGATGCTGTCGCAGGAGACCCCCAGAGGGAAGGATATATCGGCCACTTCGATGTTTCCAGTGGTTCTGACGCTGTTTGTTTCACGGTGCCGACAGGAGAGAAATTTGTTCTTTTGAAGGTGGTTTTCCACTACAGTGATTCCGTATTGCGGAGAAGAGCTTGTCTAACTGCAGATGATAATTTCCTGACGGGCTATCCTTATTTGAGGTTTTATTCGGATAGTCCCAATTATGT
>CAYXUW010000016.1:0-23806 GCA_964468375.1 uncultured Pirellulales bacterium
GCGTAGCAGTTTGAAATGGTACCTTCGTTCCATCCCACCAAGCCGCCGATACAACCATGTATTCCCGTGACATCGCAAGTGGCGTAGCAGTTTGAGATAGTACCTTCGTTCCATCCCACCAAACCGCCGAACTCACCTCCATCAAAATCTACCGTAACAACGCCAGTAGCGTAGCAGTTTGAGATGGTGCCGTCGTAGTTGTATCCCGCCAGGCCGCCGATCCCATAACCATCCCCCAGAACATTGACAGTAGCGTAGCAGTTTGAAATGGTTCCGTAACCATTCAATCCCGCCAGACCGCCGACATAGCCTTCTCCTAAAACGGCCCCGACTTCGATGCCGCAGCCGGTGATCGTCCCATATCCCAACTCGCTGACCAGAGTGCCAACATAACTATCTCCCTCTACATTGGGTTTGATGAGTCTCAAGTTTTTGATCTCGGCGTTGGGGTCATCGACATAACCGAACAGGCCAACGTGAGTTGAACTTGCTGAATTCCAGGTAAAATTGCTTATCGCGTGCCCGTTCCCCTCGAATACACCAGTAAAAGGAACTTCAACCCATCCCGGATAGGCATAATAACGTTTCCCAATTATGTTGAAATTGATTTCGTTATAATCGATTAGATTAATATCCGCCATAAGCTTAAAGTGCGCATCCCAGTAATTCGAATCTGCCCCTATTGCCTGCATATCACAGGCGTCATAAATCAAATACGGCTCATTCGGAGTCCCGCTCCCCGACCAAGGCGCACCATTCGCCCCCGAGCAAAATAAACAGACAGCAATCACCCCCAAAATCACTCCGTTAAGGCCTTTTATACTCCTCATATCTTCCCCTTTCCCCTAATCCCCTTCCAGCCAGTTTATTGCAAGTTTGGCATAATCCAGGAAATCCACCTGCGTGTCGTAATTCAAATCCGCCTCATAGCACCATCCGTTATAAAGGCAATCATCATCGAGCCATCGCTCGATAAGCCACCCCACATCAGACCAGTCCACAGTGCAGTCATGATTCAAATCGCCTTCTATCACCTCCGGCACTCCCCACCTCGCCCAGTATGACGAACCATAATCCCCGGCTGTGATAAAATCACCTCCTGCGATGAGCTCGCCGTTATAGATCGAAAGACCATAAACAGAAGGGTCTTCTTCATTGCCACTCATCCCGCTCCCAAGTGCATGCCAGCTGTTACCGTCCCATGCGGCTATGCAATTAGCGACTACATCGCCGGCCATGAAGAAATCCCCTCCCGCGACAAGCTCGCCATTATAAACCGTCAGGGCTTCAACATAGGAACCATCCGCTCCGCTTCCAAGCGGTTGCCAGCTGTTCCCGTCCCAAGCCGCTATACGGTCAGCGCTTGCGCCATCGGCTGTAGTAAAGCCGCCTCCCGCTATCAGTTCATCGTTGTAAACAGTAAGGTCAAGGACAACCTCGTTCATACCGCTTCCAGGGATGCCAAGTGGTTCCCAGCTATTCCCATCCCATGCGGCAATACGTTTAGCATATTCACCGCCGGCATCAGTAAAATTACCCCCTGCAATTAGCTCATTGTTATATACAGTCAACGACACAACAGAGCCGTCCATCCCGCTTCCAAGCCCATGCCAGCTGTTGCTGTCCCATGCAGCTATATGATTAACACTTACACCGCCAGCCGTGGTAAATACACCTCCTGCTATCAGCTCGCCCTCATGGATTGTAAGAGCAAGAACCCAAGGAGCACCACCACCACTCATCCCATTACCTAGCGCATGCCAGCTAGTGCCGTCCCACGCAGCAATGCGATATGCGCTTACACCACCGGCTGTGCTAAAGTAACCTCCTGCAATAAGTTCGCCGTTGTAGACAATCAGTGCCCGGACTCCCCCGTTCATACCGCTTCCCAGCGCCCGCCAACCATTACCGTCCCAAGCAGCTATATAATTGACATCTACACCGCCCGCTGTAGCAAAATCTCCGCCCGCAATAAGCTCACCGTTATAAACAGTAAATGAATTGGCATAACTGTTCAATCCATAACCAAGCACCTGCCAGCTGTCGCCGTCCCAGCGGCAGATATTGTAAACTCTCACATCATCTGCGTAATCAAATTCACCTCCTGCGATCAACTTTTCATGATAAGTGCCAAGTGCATGAACACGAGGAGAATTGCCACTCATCCCGCTCCCAAGTGCATGCCAGCTGTTACCGTCCCACGCTGCTACATAATTGGCGTCAACACCCCCGGCTGTTGTAAAATAGCCCCCAGCAATAAGCTGGCCGTTATAAACAGTAAGAGTAGCGACGCTACTATCCACCCCGCTCCCTAATGCTTGCCAACTGCTGCCGTCCCAGGCAGCTATACGATTACAGCTTACACCCCCTGCTGTTGTAAACCAGCCTCCTGCAATAAGTTCTCCATTATAAACCTTCAGGCAAGAAACTCCACCAGTTGTCCCGCTCCCCAAAGGTTGCCAGCTATTACCATCCCATGCGGCTATATAATTAACGTCTATACCCTCGGCTACGGTAAAGGTTCCGCCGGCAATGAGTTCGCCTTCAAAAACTGCAAGGGCCATAACAATAGCCATGCTGCCGCCTATTCCGCTCCCCAGCCCTTGCCAGCTGTTGCCATCCCATACAGCGATATAATTGGCATCTGCACCATCAGCTGTGGTAAAATAACCTCCGGCAATCAATTTTCCATTGTAAACCGCCAAGGAATCGACCGGATGATAAGCATAACTTCCCAATCCATTTCCCAACGGACTCCAGTTCTCGCCATCCCACGCTGCTATATTATTGACATCTGCGCTTCCAGCTGAATCAAACCCACCACCCGCGATAAGTTGGTTGTTATAGACTGTAAGGGCGCACACGTTGTCGTTCACTCCGCTTCCAAACCCTTGCCAGCTGTTACCGTCCCACGCGGCGATGTTGTTTGCCAAAACGTCACCGGCAATTGAAAAATAGCCGCCGGCAACAAGTAGTTCTCGCTGTGGTCCGTTGCCGTCTGGGTCCCATTTGGTTAATGCTAAAACTGCTCCGTCTATACCCGGAAGACCTTGCCCCGGCTTCCACTCAAATTCACATTCCGAAGAATCCGAAAAACACGGCTGAACTATCATCGTTGTCAAAACGATAACTGCCCCCAAAATCGCCCCGCGAACACTTCTTGATTTGTCTTTTATACTCCTCATATTTTCCTCTTTTCCTCTAATTCCCTTCCAGCCAGTGCGAAGCAAGAATCGCAAGGTCATAGAAGTTTGTCTCTTTATTCTTGTCGATATCCGAAGGCAGATATGTCCGTAAGAACGGATATGTCTGGTTTTCACCAATATCCCATATCTCCACAAAATCCCACTCCGCATCTGTATAAGTAGCTTTGGCCTGCATCTCTGCCGTTGTCTTGCTTATCACATTTGGGTCGGACCCGTTTCCAATGCCGTTCACATCCGGATTAACATCATTGTCCCAGAAACACTTGTTATAGAAAATATTGATACCATCATCTTCATATCCAATGAACCCGCCAACAAACTCAGTTCCCGCCACATCTGATGCTGCATAGCTGTCTTCCATCCAGCAACTGTAAGGACTTCCAATACTTCCTGCAAGCCCTCCTACGTTTTCACCCCCCGAAACCGTCCCCAAAGCGTAACAATCAGTTATCTTACCTTCATAGGCACCTGCTAATCCGCCGATGTTGTCACCACTCGCTTCCACACTGCCAAACGCAAAACTTTTTTCTATTATCGCCGTGCCTTTTATAGCGACCATATTACCGACCAATCCACCGACATTGTTAGACCCTGAAACGTAAGTCGTGGCAGAGCATCCGGATATGATTCGTTCGCCGTAGCCGCCATAGTTCAATCCATTTCCTAATATAGCACCGATGTTTTCACCGCCACGAACTTGACCGCCAACAACATGACATTGTGATATAATTCCATCCTCTAAATGCCCAACCAAAGCCGCAATGTTTCTGTTTTCTCCCGCATCAATGTTAGGGTCAACAACAAACAGTCTTTTAATCACTGCTTGAAGTTTTCCCGACGGCGTATAACCTGACTGCATGAAACCAAAAAGTCCGACATTATAAGTCTCATTCGAATCCCAGGTGAAGTTGCTGATAATATTTTCATTGCCGTCGAACACACCGGAAAAAGGTCGAGACATATTAAGACCTATGATATTGAATGTGGGACGTCCCTCTCGGCCATCATAAACAGATAGGTCAATATCCGCCATCAGCTTAAAGTGCGCATCCCAGTAATTCGAATCCGCACCTATCTCCTGCATATCGCACGCGTCATAAATCAGATACGGGTCACCTTCTACACCGCTCCCCGACCAAGGCGTACCATTCGCCGCCGAACAGAATACACATACGGTAACCACCCTCAAAATCACTCCGTTAAGCCCTATTAACCTCCTCATCTGTTCCTCTTTTCGTGCAATTGGTTGTAAAGCTTTTCCTTTAAGCGTCCTATAATTATACCCCAAAATCCCTCATCTTTCAAGAATTAATCCCTTTTATACGTAATCTGTGTTCTTCCCGACAATTCCTGAATGACCAAAACATCAGGCGACAAATCCATCAGTATATCATCATGGCTCGACGCCAGTATAAACGTCGCACCCATCCGCTTCGCGTATTTGCGTATGTTATACGAAATTACTGCCGCCGTTATCCGGTCCAGTTCCGAGCAGAATTCGTCCGCGAATATAAATCTCGCCCCCGCTCCAAGCGCTACCGCCAGCCGAAACCGATACTTCTGACCCTCGCTCAATCTCCTCGGCTGATTAAGAACGCAGAACGCGTCGTTAAGCCCCGCAATGCTCAATAACTTCAGCCCCTCCACGAAATCCCCGTCAATACAATCAATCACAGATTTGCCCTCCGGAAGCACTATTCTTTCAAGATTCACCCTCTCGCAAAGCGGTATCGCCTTTTCCAGTTCCCTCATCAGCACGCTCTTGCCCGCTCCTGACGGCCCGGTAATATACACAATGTCCCCATCATTTATTTCCAGTTCGCACTTAATCGTGCATCCTGCCTCGGCGAGTCTGTCTGCCGTCAGCCCGAACATCCGCATCACCGCCGCACTTCTCTCGCTGATTTGCCCTTCTCTGCCGAAGGTTTTTGAAATGCTGTAAATCGGCATAAAGACTTGTCCCCTCCTTTTGCCGGTTCGTTAAGATTTGATAATCGCTTCTATCCTTTTCAAGGTTTGCCGAATGCTGTAGTATGTCTCGCTTCTCTTTCGTGCAATCTTCTTTATAGACAGCCCCGTCAGAAAATAATCCTTCGCAATCTCCATCTCGCCCCTGCCCAGCTCGTCCCGCTTCCGCAGGCACATTACATATTCCCCCTTCATCAGCCGCTCCGTCATCCTGCGTATCCTCCGCGCTATTGTCTCCTCCGCGACCCCGACCAGCCGCGCCATCTGCCGAAAGCTGTTGCCGTTCTCGATATACATTGTCATCAGCACCCTGTCCCTGCCGCTCAGCAAGCTCACCCTGCTTCGCAGAAGCTCAATCCTCTCCCGCCGCTTTTCCCCGGCATCGGCTTCGGCCTGAGAAATATTTTCGTGGATTTTTCTCACAATAAGACCTGATTTTTACCGCCATATCGCTACTTTATTAGATTTTTATATAACAAGTATGGTATTTTAACAAAACAGATAACAAAAGTCAAGCGTTTTGTAATATTTTTCGTAAATTTCCTGTAGAGTTTGCTATCTTTTGAACACTTTGCCGTCTTGCCGCTTCTTATTCCCCTTTGAGCCCCATTTTAAAACGTCGTATTCCCAAAAAACCCTTGCATTCGACCTCTCTGTGGCTATACTGCCCCCAAAGGAGTTACAGATGAAAGATGCTGGAAGGATTCCCAAAGTGGTTGTAATAGCAGGCACTTACGTCGATATGGCCATTCGCTGCGACCACGTCCCCGCCCCCGGCCAGTTCGTTACCGGCTCCGGCCTCTCATACGCCCCAACAGGCCCCGGGCCAAACCAGGCCGCAGAAGCCGCCCTCTGCGGCTGTCAGGTGCATCTTGTCAGCAAAGTAGGCGGCGACCCCTTCGCCCAAATGGTTAAGGCAAACCTCGCCGAATTCAAGGTTAACACCGATTTCGTCCTCGCCGTCAAAGCCAAAAATACCGGCGTCTTAGCCACCCTCGTCAACGCCGAAGGAGAAAACGCCGCGCTCACATATACCGGCGCAAACAGTGCCCTGATGCCGCAGGACATAGATGCCGCAGAACAGATTATCTCCGAAGCTGACGTTTGTTTAATTCACGGCCAGTTGCCTCAGAAAACCGTCGAAAAGGCCATAAAATGCGCCAAGGTGCACGGCGTAAAAGTCATCCTTAACCCCGCAAGGCCGATGGAACAGCCCGACCAGGGGAGCGACGCCCTGCCAATCGACTATTTCGCAGCCGATATCCTGATACCCAATCTTTTCGAGGCCGCCGACATAACCAACCATTCCGACGCAAGTGTCCACACCGCCAAGCTTATCGGCTCCGACCTCATCGCCCGCGGCGCCGAGGCCGCCGTTATAACAATGGGCAAACGCGGTTGTATGGTAGTTGACAGAAACAGCGCCGACCATATCCCCGCTTTCGAGGTCGAGCTCGTAGACCAGGCCGGAAGAGGTGACGCCTTCGCGGGAGCGTTGGCTGCCTGCTGCGCTGTCGGTGATGATTTAAGAAAAGCAGTTAAATTCGCTTCCGCGGCGGGGGCGCTGGCCTGCACCAAATTCGGCGCTATAGAATCCTTGCCCGCAAAAGCGGAAATCATCGAATTGTTGCAGAAACAAGACCTCGAATAGTTTCGGCCGGTTCAACCCATCAAAATTCCACTTCCGGAACCTCGGTTTTTGCCTGCTCGGTCGCCTCGAAATATTCCACCGGCTCGACGCCTGCTCGCCTGCAGAAAAACGAGCCGAAGAACTCCTTTGCATACGAGTTAAGCTGTCTTGCCGCCTCGTTGTATCTTGTGCGCGCCACCGCTATCCGGTTCTCCGTGCCCTCTAGAGCGACCTGCAGGTCTCTGAAGTTGTCGCTGGCCCTTAACTGCGGATAGTTTTCCTGTAGCATTAAAAGCCGGGACAAAAACCCGCTAAGCTCGTTGGACGCCTCAATCTTGCCCGCTCGGCTGTCGGCCTGGAAATACTTCTCCCGCGATTTGGCGATGTTTTCGAACAGCTCTTTTTCGTGCGAGGCATATCCCTTTACCGTTTCCACAAGATTCGGCACTAAATCAAGTCTTCGCTGAAGTGCTGCATCAATGTTCGCCCAGGCAGTTTCCGCTCCCTGTTCAAGGCGCACCGCTTTGTTATAGCCGCTGATATACCACCCCAGTATGCCGAAGCCGATTATTAACAAAATCACTAATGCTGCGATTAAGCCGCCCAAAGCTTTGCCGAAGTATCTCATTTTTAGCTCCCTTTCCTGATTTCGGATTTTAGTATTCAATCTTAATTTTTCTTACCAGCCCCCGCTTGCACCGCCGCCGCCAAATCCGCCTCCCATACCTCCCCCGAATCCGCCGAACCCACCGCCGAAGCTTCCGCCTCCGTATGAGCCGCTCCTGCCGTAGCCGCCGAAACCACCGAACCCGCCGAACAAAAACGGCAGAAACAGCAGTCCCATACCTCTACCGCCCATACCCATAAGCAGAAATATCATAAGCAGCAGCGGCAGTATTGTGCTGCAGCAGGGGGCGCCGTGCCTTCTGCCTCGGGCCGGGACAGGAGCGAGATTCGGCATTCCGGTTAAGCTGACACCGGATTCTTCTGCTATTTTTTTTACGATTTGCAAATTGGCTTCGTAAATCCCTTTGCTGTATTGGCCTTTTTTAAGCAGCGGCGCCAGCACTTTTCTGCCGACTCTGCCGCAATACTGGTCGGTTATAAATCCCTCCAGGCCGTAGCCGACCTCGAACCGGTATCTCCTGTCTTTGGCCGCCAGAACAAAAAGCATACCGTTGTCTTTGCCTTTTTGGCCGAGCCCCCATTTTTGGGCGTGTTCAATGGCGAATTGCTCAATCGGCACGCCTTCTGTTGATTGAATGGTCAGAATAATATACTGCACGGATGTTTTTTGCTCCAGCTCCTGCAAAATTCCGTTCAGCGATTGTTCATCAGAACTGTTTATTACGTCGGCATAATCTTCGACGTAATGGTGCGGTATCGGCAGTTCTATTGCCGTGGATGCCGACACCATAAAAAGCATTACTGTCAAACTGAGAAGCGGTCGCCGCATAATTACTCCCCGAACTGGTCAACGATAACGGCCAATCGGTCGGTTGCCGCGTAGACGGCCTCGAAGTTTCGCTGAATTTCATCGTCGTTTAACCGCACTTTTTCGTGCCGCCAGTTTTTCACGTTAATCAGGAAATCCATTTTTACTGAAAACTCGGCTTCGGCTTTTTCGAATACCGCCTGCGCCTGTGCCGGACGGTCGGAGTCTTTCAGCCACAGCATCGCCCGCAGCAGAGGCACCAGCCCGCTTGCGGCGGATATGAGAACATCGCGGACAAGTTTATTTTGCCCCGCAGCGGCGATATAGCCCTGCCTCAATCTAATAAGCATTGCCTTTAACTCCCGTTCGCACTGAAGCCGAACGTCTTTTTTTGCGAAACCGAGCCCTGCGAACGGGTCATCGCCGAAAATTGTCTGATGGGTGAGCTGAAAGTCCAAAAGTTCGACGCTGAAAACGTCGCGCGACCGCTCGATGTATTCCGGCGTCATAAGAAGCGGGGCGGATAGCTTTTTCTTTTTCATCGGCTTTGCCATCTCGGCGAGGGCATTCAACGAAGCCGAGTGCTGTTTGTTCAGGACGAGAACGCTGTTGATGTCACTTTTTCCGGGCACGAAATCCTCGGTCAGACTGCTGCCGACGATGGTGATACTTTTCAGACTTTCCCCAAGCGTTTCTGTAAGTTTTTCGGCGAGAACCTTCACGGGTTCGCGAATTTCGCTTCGCAGCGGAGCCAGGTTCAATTCATTGTTATTAGCAGCCATCTTGTTCTCCTTTATTTCGCAAGCCGAATTGGTTGAGTGCCTTAGTTTATCATCTGAGCTTTATCCGCACAACCGCCAAATTGACAGTCTCAGCTGACTCAGGCGGGGTTTAAGGCCGTTTTTTTTATTGCTCCAAAGCGGCTTTCCAGTTTGGCACGGATTTTGCGCATTAGAAAAGTGAGGTTTAGAAGACAATCAAAGGATTATAGCGATAATTTTTAGGCCTGTTACCACTGCTGCAAATCAAGGCAAGCACCCTTATCTACGCTGTTATTTTGGTATTTTTATCGGCTGGTCCAATAAAAATATAAAGTTTTCAGTATTTCTTTGCCGAATAATAGATGGGTACTTAGCTGTTTTCAGTGTTGAAACCCAAGATTTTGATTAAGAAGTATGAGAAGTCATTTCTAGTATTGGAATGAGCTTTTAAACAGGTGGAGATAATCTATGAGGACTATAGCGGTTGTTAATCAAAAAGGCGGTTGCGGCAAGACAACGGTATCGATAAACCTTGCAAGTGCTCTTGCGGAACTCGGCCGCAGAACTTTACTGGTGGATATGGACCCGCAGTCTCATTGTGCGGTAGGGCTTGCTGTGCCGGAGGAGCAGATTGAGCAGAGTATATACGATGTCTTAATAAGCACTAGCAGAAATGAATCCATCCGTCTGGCGGAGGTGCTCTGGCGTATCGGCGACCACCTGGAACTGGCGCCGGCCAATATAGACCTGTCTGCGTTCGAGCAGCAGATGGCCGGGGTGCCCGAGCGGGAATACTGTTTGAGAAACGTGCTACATAAAATGGAGGGTGAATACGACTATATAATAATGGATTGTCCACCGGCCGTGGGGCTGTTAACTTTTAATGCGTTGAGAGCAGCCACCGATGTTATTGTTCCTGTCGAGACGGGATATTTCGCGCTGCACGGCTTAAGCAAGCAGCTTGAGACGCTGCATATGCTATGCAAGAGGTGCAGCCAGCAGGTGAATGTCAGGGTCCTGGCAAGTATGTATGACGTAAGAACGAAGATGGCCAGAGAAATCTTGGCTGAGCTTCGTGCGCACTTTAACGACAAGATGTTTCAGACGGTTGTCAATTTCAACACTAAGCTAAAGGAGGCCTCCAGCTTCGGCCAACCGATTAGTGAATACGATCCTGCCAGCAAGGGACAGAAAGATTTTCTTGCGCTGGCCGAGGAAGTCATTGACTCACAGAAAAGACAGCAGCGCTCGGAACTTGTCAACTCACTGGCCGACCAGCTTGATGCGATTAGCACATCCGCCGATGAGCTGATGCATTCCGCGAAGCCCTCACTTAAACCCGTGCGGATGCAGCAGCCGGAAAAGCTGCAACCGATGGATATCAATGAACGGCTTTCCGATTATTACGGTGTCAGTCAGATAAGCGACGCCATAGTATTTGTAACGCTTTATCCCCGCGCACATACCGTGCAGCTTGCCGGTGATTTTAATAACTGGCAGCCGGCAAAGACCCCTCTGCAAAAAGTCGGTGACACCGGCGCGTGGCAGACAAAGCTCAAGCTGCCTATCGGCAGATACCGCTACCGGCTGGTTGTCGACGGGCAGTGGCAGCAGGACCCTTATAACGAAATGACCGAATCTAATCCGTTCGGGGGGTTCAACTCGGTCGTCGAAGTGAAATAGAGACACCGACTTTGACAGCCCTTACTGAGGGTTGGATCTTTTTGGATTACAGCTTCCTGCGGTTACGGCCGGATAAGCCGTCGTGGCTTTTGCTGCGTTCTGAGAGATAACAATGGAGATGTTTTTGGTAATAGTTTTGCCGTTGGTTTTGTGTGCGGTGTTTGTGCGCAATCATTTGTTCGCTGCGGTGATTTATTTAGGGATGCTGGGGCTTCGGCATTTTGATATGACGGTAATGCTGTTCGAAGGGGCGGAGGCGCTGCTGGTTATTTTAGCGTTGTTGTTTGCGGCTTTGTTCGCAGTTGAGAAACTTGGCAAGCCGTCGAAGAGCAAGACGGCGGGGAATATGGTTTGGGTGTTGGGGATAGTGCGTTTTCCAGCGATTTTTTTGTATCTCGGCGATATAATCTTTCGGGCGGGGCACTGGAGGCCAGTGAGCGATATTCCTCGTGACCAGCCGTCTCTGGGGGCGGGGATTGGGAGTGCGCTGGAGGTTCCGCTGGTGGTGAGCGTGATTATGGGGACGGTCCTGCTGGTTTTGTATATTGTTCAGATAGCGGGGGCTCGGGAAGATAAAGGCGGCGCCGAGGTTGAGCATTAGTGGGAGTGTAGTCGGGTAGATAAAAGGTGGATTCAAAGGTGATTAGTTTGTTTTTTCGGCGGCGGCTGGGAGCTTTGCTTTCGTTGTGTGTGGTTACGCCATTTGGATTTTGGCTTTGGCGTTATGACGGGCCGTGGAGAGCATGGTTTAATTTTTACGCTACTGGGATTATCTACGAGATATTTTGGTGTTTAGTGCTGTTTTTCTTCTGGCCGAGGAGGGAGAATGCTGTGAAAATTGCGGTTGTTGTGTTTGCTATTACTTGCGCGCTGGAAGTGCTTCAGCTTTGGGATGCGGTGTTTCTGGAGAAGATTCGGGAGACGTTTCTTGGTATGGCCCTTATAGGGACTTGTTTTGTTTGGTGGCAGTTTCCGCATTATGCTCTGGGTAGTTTGGTTGGGTTATTGTGGATGAGGATGCTGGGGGGACGGCCTGGCGTTTAGCAAGGCAAGCAGGAAACAGGGCTAAATCTCTACCAACGCTGTACTAGGATGAGGGAGGAGATAGAGCAAACTATTAACCAATTTGGGGCGGAAGGTCTAAATATTACTATATTTAGCAAAAATTCTTGACATATTTTGCTGTTTGGATTAGCTTTTTTGGTTTAGCCGTCTGTATGTCAGGCGGCTCGGTTATAGATTTTCGGTTTTTTTTGGAGGTTTTTGTGGCAAAAGAGCTGGCACGTGAACTAATAACGGCAGGGGCGCATTTCGGGCACGGCGTGAGTCGGTGGAATCCGAAAATGGCCCCTTTTATTTATACAAAGCGCGGTAATATTCATATTATCGATATCAGGAAGACACTGGCGGGTATATTGATTGCAAAGAAGCTGCTTGCTGAGGTGACGGCTTCGGGCAAGGACGTTGTTTTCGTAGGGACGAAACGGCAGGCACAGAAGGTTGTTGAGCGTGCGGCGGCGAAGTGCGGTATGCATTATGTTTCGAATCGGTGGCTCGGCGGGACGCTTACAAATTTCAGGACGATACGGTCGCGGCTTCAGCGGTTGCAGCAGTTAGAGGCGATGCAGGAGGACGGCAAGCTCGACAAGGAAGGCAAGAAACAGGCGTCCCGGCTAAAGCGCGAGATGCGCAAGATAAAGGTAAATCTGGAGGGGGTTCGTGAGATGTCCCGGCTGCCGGGGGCTATTGTAATTGTCGATGCGAAGAAGGAATATATTGCTCTGCGCGAGGCGAAGAAGCTCGGCGTTGCGACGGTCGGGTTGATTGATACGGACTCGGACCCGGATACGGTCGATGTTGCGATACCGACAAACGACGATTCCATACGGGCGGTTGATTTGATACTCAACGAGCTGGCAGATGCGGTGGCGGCGGGCAAGACGATGGTTTCAGCACGTCAGGAGACGAAGAAACGTCCAAAGCGAACCCGTTCGGGCAGGTCGGCGCTGGCCCGTGCGCGAGAGGAGAAGCCGGAGCCGGTTGCAGCTTCGGCGGAGGAAGAGTCCGCAACCGGGCAGGAGGATGAGGGCGAGCAGGCGGCCGAGCCGAAGCAATCCTGATAATGCAGAATAGGAACACAGGCGCACTTTGTTCACGCGCTGCAGAATATTAGATGGGAGTTTTTAGAGATGGTCGAAATATCAGCTTCGATGGTGGTTAAACTTCGGAAGATGAGCGGTCAGGGAATGATGGATTGCAAAAAGGCGCTGGCGGAGGCGGACGGCGATTTGGAGAAGGCGATAGAGGTGTTGAGGAAGAAGGGGCTTGCGACACTGGCGAAGCGCGCCGAGCGGGATGTCTCCGAGGGGCGTGTCGTCAGCAAACAGAGCGAGGACGGTAAGGTTGCTGCGATGGCGACTCTTTGCTGCGAGACTGATTTTGTGGCAAAGAGCAGCGACTTCGCGGCGGCGGCAGATGCGCTGGCGGGGTACGCATTTGTCTGTCCGGCGGACGAGGGGACGGAGAACGTTCTCGAGACGGAAGTTGACGGCAAGAAGTTCAACAGTTTTGTGACGGAGATGGCGAGCAAGACGGGTGAGAAGATAGAGGTGGGGGATTATGCGAAGTATAAGCTGGACGCCGCGGGACTGATAAGCACATATATTCACTTCAACAGCAAGGTTGGCACAATGGTTGAGGTCGAAACCAGCGACGAGAAGACAGCGTCGTCGGATGCGCTGAAGCAGACAGCGGCGGATATAGCGATGCATATTACAGCAACGAAGCCGCTGTCGCTGGATAAGGACGGCGTCAGTGCGGAGACAATCGAAAAGGAGAAGTCGATATTTGCCGAGCAGGTCAAAAACAAGCCGGCCAATATTATCGATAAAATCGTCGAAGGCAAGATGAAAAAGTTTTTCGCTGAGAATTGTCTTGTCGAACAGCCGTTTGTTAAAGACGACAGCAAGAGCGTTGCTGAAGTTTTGAACGAGGCCGCCAAGGAAGCCGGCGGTGAGGCGAAGGTAAAAAGGTTTGTTCGGTTCGAAGTCGGATAAAGGATACGTGGATAAGAGCAAATATAAGCGTGTTCTGCTGAAGCTTTCCGGGGAGAGTTTTTGCAGGCAGGGGGAGTTCGGTATTAATGGGGGTGCGCTGGAGTCGATTGCCAAACGCATACCGGAGCTTTGCACGCTAGGGCCGCCGGGGGCGGGTGTGGGGGGGGCGGGAAATTTTCTTCGTGGGGAGAGTTTTTCGGAGATTAGCGGGATACCGAGGAACACGGCCGATTATATGGGGATGCTGGCGACTATTATCAATGCCTGTGCTCTGCAGGAGACTCTTGAGAAGATGGGACGGCCGACGAGGGTGCTAAGCGCGATTGAGGTTTCGGCTATGTGCGAGCCGTTTATCCGGAGGCGTGCGATTCGTCATCTCGAACGGGGCAGAGTGGCAATACTGGCGGGGGGGACGGGAAATCCGTTTTTCACAACCGATACATGCGCTGCGCTTCGGGCGACGGAGCTGGATGCGGAGCTTTTGATTAAAGCAACGAAGGTTGACGGGGTTTACAGCGATGACCCTGAGAAGAATCCGGATGCGAAGCTGTTCGAGAAGCTACATTATTCCGATGTGCTGAAGAAAGACCTGCGGGTGATGGACCATTCGGCGATAAGTCTTTGTAGCGATAATGGTATTGCGATTATTGTTTTAAATATTTTCAAAGAGGGCAATATAACCAAGGCGATTTGCGGGGAGCAGGTGGGCACTTATATCGGTTCATAGTTTGCCGTTCTGCGAGTTGGTAAATATTAAAGCAATGTGAGGTTTTTAGATGTCTGTAAAAGAAATAGCTTCGGAATGTGAATCGAAGATGAAGAAGGCGGTCGAAGTGCTGCACGATGAGCTAAGGGGCGTCCGGACGGGGATGGCGTCGACCGGTCTGGTTGAGAACATAAAGGTTGATTATTACGGAACGCCGACGCCGCTTAAATCATTGGCGGCTTTATCGACACCGCAGCACGATGTGGTTGTGATTAAGCCATTCGACCCGTCTTCTGTAAAAGACATAGAGAAGGCAATCAAAAGCAGCGACTTGAGCATTGCGCCGATTGCGGAGCGGGGTTTGGTGAGACTGAGCATTCCTCCTCTTAGCGGGGAAAGGCGGAAGGAGCTTGTTGCTCAAGCCAAAAATATGGGCGAGCAGACGAAGGTGAGTATCCGCAATATACGCAGGGACGCCATTAAGCAGCTCGAAAAGGAGCAAAAAGAAAAGATTATCACTGAAGACGAGCTCCAGAACGGTAAGAAACACGCCGATAGTATAACCAGAGATTATACGGAGAAAATTGATTTGGCGGTCAAGCATAAGTCGGACGAGATAATGCTCGATTGATTCAGCCGGTAACAAAGACTAAGAATTGTTTCTTGTATATTCTGGGGGCAAAGCGATGGAAGCTCCAGCACATTCCGAAGGCAAGCCGCAGAGAAGAACTAAGAAAAAAGCATTGAAGTTGGTGTTGCTGCTCGTATTTGTTCTGGTGTTGCTGGCGGTTTTTGCTGTGCCGTGGTTTGTGTCGTCGGAGGCGGGGCGGGAAATAATACTGGCAAAAATCAACAGTGCCGTTGGCGGCGAGGTTGATTTTGCCGATTTGTCGATGGGCTGGTTGAGGGGAATTGAGGTTACAGATTTTAGTTTCAGTGGCAAAGCCGACGGCGTTTTCGTTCGGGTCAAGCGAATTGCCACGAAGCCGCATTACGTTTCCATTTTAACGGGGAGTTTGTCTTTCGGGGAGACGGAGATTTTAGAGCCGAGGGTCGAGGTGAATCTTATCCGGCCGGAGGCGCAGGTGCCGCAAGGCACTCAGGAGGGGAAGGTGGGTATTGAGAAGTCTCGGCCTGTCGGCCTGCCGATTAAAAGGATTGACTTGGTTGTCAAGGACGGCGATTTGAAAGTGAACGATGCGAAGGCGGGGACAGTTGAGCTTTCAGAGATAAACGCGAAGGTTAATCTGCGGCGGTCGGGCGAGCAGGCGGATTTCGATTTAAACCTGGCTGTTTTAGATGAGGTCAGGCAGTCGAGGGTTCGTGCGGTTGGTGAATTTAATCTCAAGCGGAGCAGCGGAGAGATAACTATTGAGGTTGACAATTTGAGGATTAGTGCGCTGGAGCCGATTTTTGCATTGGCGGGTGTTGATATTCGGGCGGAGGGTAATATTACGGCGAATGTAAAAGGTGAATTCAAGAACGGTCAAATTGAACGGTTAAACGCCGAGGTTAAGGGCGGGGGTTTAGATATAGATACCGTTGAGTTGATGGGTGGACGGATTAAGACGAGCCGGCTGGATGTTAATGTGAACCTGGCGCGCGCCGGGCAGGTGATAAACATAGAGGATTTCGATATCGGCAGCGACTGGCTTAATGCGGCCGGGAGCGGGACTGTCCCCACGAGCTTCGGCTCGCTTGCGGAATTTCTGAAGACGGATGCGAGCTTAAGCGGTCATTTCGAGTTGGATGCGGCGGAGGTTTTCAGACAGATGCCGGGAGTGTTCGGGCTTAGAGAGGGAACGAAAGTGACATCCGGCATGTTGAGAGGGGACATTGAAACATTAACGGAAGCTGGGAAAAGAAAAATAAGGGGGCAGGCAAATCTTGAGCGGCTGGAGGGTATGGTTGATGGAAGGATGATAGCGTTGTCAGGGCCGGTGAGGGCGGAGGCGGAGGTTACGTCGGACAAGGCAGGTGTGAGATTTGACAAATTAGATTTGTCTTCAGTGTTTGCTGAAATCGACTGCAGCGGCACGGTTGAGCGTTTCGGCTATCGAGCCGATATCGATTTGGCGAGGCTTCAGGCGGAGCTCGGGCAGTTCGTAGATATGAAGGGGTATGAGATTGGCGGCGAGGTTTCCGGCGATGGTGAAGCATCTGTTAAAGCAAGTAAGTACGCGGTAATCGGTTCATCGGTGATAAAAAATCTGAAGGTCGGCCGTCGCGGGGAAAAGCCCTTTGAGCAAGATGAGGTTTCGGTAGGTTTTGATGTTGAGGTCAACCCGGCGGAGGAAATTATAAATGTGAGCAAGCTCGAAGTGGAAAGTGACCAGATAAAAATTCACAACGGCGAATTCAGCCGAATAAGCAAAGGCGATAAGACCAAGCTGCAAGGCCGGGCTGAGCTTGAGTATGACTGGGCAGCGGCGAGTAATATTGCGAGGATGTTTTTGCCGGCAGGTTTGGTACTTGAGGGACAGAGAAAAGATACCATTAGTTTCGTCAGTGAATATCCGAAGGGGCAGGAAGATGAAATACTTGGCAACCTGAGCGCTGGCGGCAAGCTGGCTTTTGCAAGGGGAAGTTATTTTGGTTTGAATTTCGGGCCGACCGAGGTGGATATTCAAATCGAAGACGGGCTGATGAGGATTGAGCCGTTTTCGACAACGGTCAATAACGGTCAGTTTAATTTTGCGGCCGAGGCAGACTTTAAGCAGAAACCGACGTTATTAAAAACACCAAGGGCGATTGAGATCCTGAAGGACATTCAGATTAACGAGGAGACAACGCGGAAGCTATTGATGTATTTGAACCCGATTTTTGCAGATGCCGTTAACGTAAGTGGGGTGGCGAATTTCAACTGCGAGCGGCTTGCCATACCTCTTGCCGGAGGCGGCAAAAACGACCTTGAAATAGCGGGGACGGTTTCGATAACGCAGATGCGTTTGCAGGCGTCGGAGCTGCTTGGGCGGATTCTTGCGGTGGGCGGAGGAGGTGTTAGGGGGCAAAATATCACTATTAGTCCGACAAAGTTTGTTTTGAGGGACGGATTTCTCCGATATGATGATATGGAAATGATTGTCGGTGATAATCCGGTTAATTTCAGCGGTGTCATCGGGCTGGATAGGAGTTTGAATATGAGAGTTACCCTGCCTTATACCACGAGAGGCGAGACAGTAAGGGTCGGCAAAGAAGTCAAAGGTGAAAGAATATCACTGCCTCTCAGGGGCAATCTCAATAGACCTGAACTTGATTTTGGTAGGCTGCTTGAAGAGCAACTGATACCGCAGTTGGACGAGCTGTTGGAAGGGGAATTAGAAGGTCTATTCGAGAAACGGGGCAAGAGAGGTGGTTCAGATTAGAATTGAGAGAGGAAATTACGATGTTAGAGAAGATTTTAACTACGCCAACGGAGCAGTTGGGGAGGATAAGCCGTTTTTTGGTTTTTCAGGTTAAGCTATGGTGGCATTGTGCGAGACTTCTGGGGAAGAACCGTGCGGGTCAGCAGGCGGCTGCGCTTTCGTATCATACTATTTTCGGCCTTGTTCCTCTTGCGATAGTTGCGCTGTTGATATTTCAGTCATTTCCGGCATACGAGGGGATGGGGGATAAAGTTAAGGGGCTGGTTTACGAACAGCTTCACCTTTCGACCATCGAGTATCCCGATACTGAGCATCCGGAGGAGAGCGTAAAGCTGACAGAACACCTCGATAAGATAGTCGGCAGGGTCTTTACAGGCTTGAACGAGGGGACAATTGCGTTATTCAGCGCGGTGATTATTATCTGGGCGGCG
Source organism: uncultured Pirellulales bacterium (assembly GCA_964468375.1). Lineage (GTDB taxonomy): Bacteria > Planctomycetota > Phycisphaerae > Sedimentisphaerales > Anaerobacaceae > CAYXUW01. The sequence continues at coordinate 18,242 of CAYXUW010000016.1, forward strand.
CTTGCTCTGCTGTCAACGATTGAGGGGGCGTTTAACAATATATGGCATGTCGGCAGAGGCAGGGGTTTTCTGCAGCGGGTAATAAATTACTGGGCGCTTCTGACGCTCGGGCCTTTGCTTCTTGGTGTGGGTATCGGTATAACGACCCGATATGCCTTCATCGGACGGATAGAAAAAACAGTTTTATCGAATGTGGCGCCGTTTATTTTGTCTTACATAGTAGCTACGGTTGCGTTTTTCCTGCTTTACTATATTCTGCCGAATACGAAGGTCAAAGCGAAGGCGGCCATTTTCGGGGCGGCGGTGGCGGCTTTGGTGTGGAGCTTTGCGAAGTGGGGCTTCGGGCTGTATGTTACAAAGCTTATTCCTTACAGTCAGGTGTATGGCGTTTTGGGGCTTATACCACTGGGTGTTTTCTGGATTTTTATTACGTGGCTTATTGTTTTGTTCGGCCTGCAGCTGACGTTTACTACGCAGCATTTGAAGAGTCTCGATGCCGCTGAGATTTCAGCAGCCAAGAGGACGGAGGAGTGTTTTGTAGCCAACGACCTTACCGTTATCAATATGGTGCGGGAGATTGCGGCGGCGTTTGAGGAAAATAATGCTCCGGTTTCATCAGAAGTTATCAGCAGTAAATTGAATATTCCGGCGGAGTTCGGCGAGAGGATTCTGAACCATCTTGTCAGCAGCGGTATTGTAATAAGGAGCTCCGAGCCGAGGGTCGGATTTGTTCCAGCGAGGGATCCGGCGTGTATCAGGTTGTCGGATATTGCCGAGGCGATAGCTAAAGCGGGTTTTGCGCAGTCATTAGCCGGTCAGCCGGAAAGTCTTGTGAATGCAATTCAATCGCAGCGGAGCGCCTTGGCCGGTTATAATTTGAAGCAAATTATCGGGGACTCTTAAGCTCTAATCAGGTTGGTGCTATAAGGAGTTATTAATATGGAGAAAATCGGATATGTTTTATTGTTGATAGTCGTCGTATGCTGGCTGGTTGCGATGCTGTTCGGAATGATAGCAGCTTTTCCGGCCGGCATAATCGGATTGGTGGCGATACTCGGCATCGGTTTTTTGTTTGCGAAGGTTGTAAAGGACCGTTTGTCGAACAAGGAGGATGATCACTATACAAAGAGCGTGGATAAGTAGGAGGCGCAAATGCTGATTACGACGCAAGATAACTTCGAGGATTACGAAATTACAGAAACATTGGGTCTAGTTCGGGGCAATACAATCCGTGCGAGGCATGTGGGCAAGGATATTATGGCTGGCCTTCGTACACTGGTGGGAGGCGAAATTACCGAGTATACGAAGATGCTGGCGGAGTCTCGCGAACAGGCCATCGACCGGATGATTGCCGAAGCCAAGAGCAAGGGCGCCGATGGGATTGTATGTGTGCGATTTACCACATCAGCGGTTATGCAGGGTTCGGCGGAACTGCTTGCCTACGGCACGGCAGTGAAATTGAGCAAGAAATAGATTTACGAATTATTCGCCGATGATTTTTACGAGGACGCGTTTTTTTCTTTTCCCGTCGAACTCACCGTAAAAGATTTGTTCCCAAGGGCCGAAATCGAGCCGGCCGTTTGTTACAGCCACAACTACTTCTCGTCCCATAACCGTGCGCTTTAAGTGGGCATCGGCGTTGTCCTCGGCGCCGTTATGGCGATACTGTGAGTATGGTTTTTCGGGGGCAAGTTTTTCCAGCCAGACTTCGAAGTCGTGGTGCAGGCCGGATTCATCGTCGTTGATAAAGACACTGGCGGTGATGTGCATAGCGTTGACGAGGCACAGGCCATCTTTGATATTGCTTTCTTCAAGGCATTGTTCAACCTGCGGCGTTATGTTGATAAGCTGGCGTCTTGTTTTTGTTTTGAACCACAATTCCTTTCGGTAGCTTTTCATAACTATTTTTCCTCCAGCAGTTTGTTATAGACGGCTTCGATGGTGTCGACCATAGTATTCGGGGCGAATTTGTCTTTTACGGATTCACGGCCGGCGACCCCAAGTTTTTTTCTTAGATTTTTATCTTTTATTAATTCTGCGCAGGCGGTTATTAATTGCTCGACGTTTTTGGGTTCGATGAGCCGTCCGGTGTTTTCGTTTACGACTTCTCTTGCGCCATCGACGTCGAAGGATATCGCGGGTTTGCCGCAGAGCATTGCTTGGGGCAGGGTGCGGGCGAGGCCTTCGCGCAGGGAACAGTGGACGAGTATATCAGAAGAGGCGATGGCCACAGGTATTTGGTGCGGTGGCATCAGGCCGGTGAATTTGATTTTTTCGGAGAGACCTAATTCGCGGACCTGCTTTTTGTAATGATGCGATAGATTACCGTCTCCGACGAAAAGCCAGACTACGTTTTTGTATTGCTTGGCGAGCCGTTTCGCTGATTCGATGATATAGTCGTGGCCTTTGAGCATAAAGAGCCGCGCGATGGTAATCAGGACTACGGCATCATCGGGGATGCCGTATTTATGGCGGAAGGTTCTCTTGAGATTTTCAGAGAACGGCCGGAGGAAATCGTTTTCCTCGATAGCGGAATAGGCGGTCGTGAACCGCTCGGGCTGACCGATACCAGCGGCGAGGGCTTGGTTGGTCATCGCGTCGGCGACGCTGATAAAGGCATCAGTCTTTTTTGCGGCGGCTTTTTCGACGGCGATATAGAATTTATTTATCAGCTCGTTCTGGTGGGGATGGAAAGCGAGGCCGTGAATTGTGTGAACGACTTTAGTATTGTCCAAGCTGTGCGCGGCGAAACGGCCGAGGATGCCGGCTTTTGCGGAGTGGGTGTGGACGATGTCAGGTTGTAATTGAGTGAGGATTTTTTTAATTTCCTTATATGCGGGTATATCGTGAATGGGATTGATTTGCCGGCGCAGTGAGTTGACAACTATTGTTTTATATTTTTGGTTTTTGGTTTGTTTGAATAACTGGCCTTCAGGACCTAATGCCGGGCCGGTTATGAGGGTAACATCGTGGCCGCGACTGGCAAGCAGCTTACAGGTGATAAGTGTATTTTCCTGCGCTCCACCGAGAATCAAACGAGTTATTATGTGAGCTACTTTCAATATTTAATCCACATCAGGCACAGTCCTGCGGCCGGGGCGATTGGTCCGGCGGCGGTGCGGTCTTTTGTCTCGAGAATTTCGGTTATCTCTTCGGGTTTTAATTTTGCCCTGCCGATTTCGACGAGGGTTCCGACGATGTTTCTGACCATATTATACAGAAAACCATCTCCTTCGGTATCAATATATATCCAGTCGCTGTCACTGGTGACGCTGCAGTTAAAGATTGTCCTTATAGAACTTTCGCGGGTATCTGCTGCGGAAGCAAAGGATTTGAAGTCTTTTTTTCCGATAAGCAATTTCGCGGCTTCAGCCATAGCAGCGGTATCGAGCTTTGTCGGCAGGTGCCAGCAGTGGCTGATTTGCAGGACTGGGCGCGGGCGGGCGGTGTAGATTGTGTAGCGGTATAATTTGTTTTTTACCGCACCTATTAAATCAAAACCATCGGGAACCTCGATGGCCTCTGTAACTGCGATATCGGGCGGGAGTTTATCCGTGACGGCTTTGGCCAGATTCTCGGTTGGTATGGGTGAATCGATTTGCACAAGGCCGACCTGGCCGAGTGCGCTTACGCCGGCATCGGTTCTGCTTGCGCCGAAGACTCTTGTCTCGCCGCCGATTAGATTCTGGATTGCTTCGGTTAGCACGCCTTGAATGGTTCTTTTGCCGGGCTGAATTTGCCAGCCGGAGTAATCGCTGCCGTCATAGGCAATAGTTAGTTTGACGTTACGGAGCGCCATCGCAGGCGATTATAGCAGCTTTTCCGCGATTTGGACAGCGTTGAGAGCGGCGCCTTTTCGCAATTGGTCACCTGCTACCCATATATTTATACCGCGGTTCTCGGGGATAGATTCATCCTGGCGTATTCGGCCGACGAAGATATCATCTTGGCCGGTGGCGTCGACGGGCATCGGGAAGCGGTTGTTTTTGCGGTCGTCCAATACGGAGACGCCTGGCGCGGTGCTCAGGAGGTCACGAACCTGGTCGGCGGTGATGGGGTCGGTAAATTCCAGATTTATGCTCTCGCAGTGGGCGCGGAAAACGGGTACGCGGATGCAGGTGCAGGTAATTGCTATATCCCGGCAGTTGAAGATTTTTCTGGTCTCGTCTACCATTTTTCTTTCTTCGAGATTGTATCCGTTAGGCCCAAGGGCGGAGTTATGGCTGAAGCAGTTAAACGCTATCTGATACGGAAAGGCCTCGCAGGTCGGCTCTTTGCCGTCGAGGATTTCGCGAGTTTGATTTTCCAGCTCGCGCATAGCCGACATTCCCGCTCCGCTGGCGGCCTGGTAGGTGCTGACGACCATTCTTTTGACGGGGTTTGCTTTATGTAGCGGCCAGACGGGGACTATGCCGATAATAGTCGAGCAATTCGGATTTGCAATGATGCCCTTGTGCTCTTTTATTTTCTCCGGATTTATTTCGGGTATTACCAGCGGGACATCCGGGTCCATCCTGAAGGCGGAGGAGTTATCGACGACGACCGCTCCTGCTTTTACGGCGGCCGGCGCGAATTCCTTGCTCCTGTCCCCGCCGGCACTGAACAGGGCGATATCGATGCGGTCGAAGCTTTTTTCTGAAAGCTGCTCTACGATGTATTCTTTGCCCTTGAATTCGATTTTCTTGCCGGCAGAGCGGCTGCTTGCGAGTGCTCTCAGAGAATCGAAGTGGAAGTGCCGCTGCTCGAGGATTTTTAGAAATTCCTGTCCGACGGCGCCGGTTACTCCTGCAATTGCCAGATTACAAGCCATATTTTTAAACTCCTGAAAAACTTACAAACACGGCACGGGCAGCCGAAGTGAAGGGCTGCCCGCTGAAATCCTAAGATAACGCGGGTGATTATAGCATTTTTATTATCACTAATCAATGGTTGCCGGCTGATATATACTATTTATTCTGCTGACGGTTCGGAGGCGACAGTTTTCTGCCATATTTCGGCCATTATGGATGCGGTGATAATGCAGATAAAGACAAAAGCGGCGGCGGGCATGGCAGTTTTTTCGCCGAAGTGCTCGAGGGCCAGCGCTGTTCCCAGACCGGCGTTCTGCATGCCGATTTCGATGGCGAGGGTGCGTCTTCTGTTCTGCGCGAATCGGAACAGGGTGCCCACACCGTAGCCGGCCAGCATTCCATAAACGTTCAGTATTATAACTGCCGCGAGAATTAGGCCTGTTATCTTCGGCAGGTAGTCTTTATTGAGGGCGATGACGAGTGAGCAGATGAATATTATAAAGGTCACCGATATGGCGGGGAAAATCGGCAGAAGTTTGTCCAGTTTTTCTCTGAAAAAGTGCCTGACCCCGAAGCCGACAAACAAAGGCAGAATGACCATATAAATCACATCAAGAACCATACCTGCGAAGGGAATATCAAGTTGTGAGCGGGCCAAAAGAAAAGTCAGGCCGGGCGTTAATAAAGGGCAAAGCAAAGTGGATACGGTTGTCAGCGAGACCGAGTATGCGGTGTCGGCTTTGGCGATGTAGCTCATAACGTTGCTTGCCATTGC
>CAYXUW010000017.1:0-23607 GCA_964468375.1 uncultured Pirellulales bacterium
TTTTGGTGGTTTTTCGGGTTGAAATAGAGGTCGGCCGCGATTCGGGATGTTTTGTTGCGAATTTCCAGCTTAGAGGGGGCAAATGATAAAGGCAAATGCCTAGAACAGCCGAAATAGTAAGAGGCCAAATCTGTATTAACAGGGGCAGAATTGCGAAAAAGTTATCAGGGGACCGAAAGGCGAAATTATGGGTAAAGACAAGAAATGCTTAAGATGCGGCAGCAAGAATGTGACGCCTGCCAATTTCGAATCCACCGGCAAAATCTACTCCCGACCGAAGAACGCCAAATTGGTAACTGTCTTGACGAAGGGAGTGGTTGTTGATGCGATAATCTGTCTTGACTGCGGGCATGTAGATTTAGCAGTGAATGTGGACAAGGCAAGGGCGATTTCGAAGCCGGTTTCCATGCCGGGATAGTTGCAGAGCCACAGCAAAGTTTGTCAGGGATGGTAATTTATGAGTACGGAAAAGAGATGTTTGAGATGCGGCAGCGAGAATATCACACCCGCCAACTTCGAACCGACCGGTAAGACTGGTTCTTTGTCCGATACGGCAAGATTAGTAACGGTTATGACGACGGGTGTTCTGGTTAATGCTATGCTGTGCCTTGACTGCGGGCATATAGAAATGTCTGTCAATCCGGACAAGGCAAAAGCACTTTCGAAGGCATCCTGCATACCGATTTTGATGCTTATCTGGAGTTTTCTCGACGGGGGTTTCACGCCTTTTAAGCCATGCGAAGAGCAGAAGCTCGGCTGCAACGATAAAGCGGAATCCGTCTACGCGGGGACTGCGAGCTGAGTTATACGAGCGGCTCGTAGAATTTATCCGGTTTCTGGCCGATTGTGTTTGTTAGTGCTCCCAGTTTTTCGATAGCGCATTCAATACGGTCACCGGGCTGGAGGAAGTTTCCCGCCGCGGCGGCAACTCCAGCGGGCGTGCCGGTTGCTATGACGTCTCCGGGGGTTAGGGTCATTAAGAAGCTGAGGAAAGAGACGATTTCGGCGACGGGGAAAATCATCTGTGCGGTATTTGCTTTCTGTCGGATTCGGCCGTTAACTTTCAGGGTCATTTGCAGGTTCTGGACGTTTTCCACTTCATCGGCGGTAAGCAGGAACGGACCCATAGGCAGGAAGCCGTCAGCCCATTTCCCGTTGAGCCAGTCGAAAAATTCGTCCCAGGGCCGTTCTTTCCTTGCCTTTGCGAAGGTTACGCTTCGGGCGGATACGTCGTTGCAGATGGTGTAGCCGGCAACTGCATCGAGGGCTTCGCGGGGCGTTGCGCATTTGGTTTCTTTTCCGATTACCACTGCGAGTTCGACTTCGTAATCAATTTCTTTGCTGTAGGAGGGCCAGGGAATTTCTTCATTTGGGGCGATGATAACATTCGGAGGCATAATGAAGGGTCTGGGTACGGTAGTGCTGCGGGTCGAATCCGACAGCCCGAGCGAGAGGCCGGCTTCGGCAATGTGCTCGCTGTAGTTTCCCGCGAGGGCGAGGATTTTGGGCGGGTTAGGAACCGGCGCTAACAGTTTTACTTTTGATGGGTCGATTAATTCTGCGCAATCGTTGATGAGGGAGCGGATTTTTTCGAGGGTTTCAGGGCCGCCGGTTAGTATTTCCTTTACGCTTTGAAAACGGCCAGTCAGGTCTGCGATGCCTTTATCGGTCAGGACCCCGGCGCAAATTGAGGTGTTTTTTTCGAATGTAACCAGTTTCATTTGGTTGCCTTTTCGTTATTTTGTGAATTTACAGGGGATAATGATAACAGAAATAACTTGAATTTGCAGCAGTAAAGCGTTTAAATGGTGATTGGTAAGCGGCAATTGATAATTATATGTGGGGATTTTTATAATGACTTTACGAGATTTCTGGACAAAAACGAGCGGCTGGTTGGAAACCCACAAACCGTCGAAGAAAGTGGATTTTGAACCGGAGGTAGACAGTGAAGGGCTAATCAGCAAGGACGCCGAATCGACGGAGAACGGGGCCGAGGAAAAAAGCGGCGAGGGCGACAAGGTCTTGGTCAAGACGGTTCAGCCGAAGGATAAAATGCAGACGCTCGAAAGGTTACAGGGCAGTTTCGACAAACTCGTAGAGCAACTGGAAGGGATTAACAGTCATCTCAACCGTCAGGCCTCTCATAACGAGGACTTGATGAGGCGTATTGAGCAGCTGCCGAATTTGCTGGAGAGCTTTCCCTCGGTTGTGGAACATCAGAAACAGTTAACGGAGGAGCTGCTCGAGCAGTTAAAAGCAAATTCTGTGATGGAGCAGGAATTTGCGGAGGTGATAGGTAAAATCCCGACCGAAACCGCCAAGCAGACGGATGCATTGAGCGAGATTAATCATCAGCTTGCGGCAGCGGCCGATGCCGATGTGCAGATGAGTGAAAGTTTTAACAAGTTTAATGCGACATTAGAGAAGCTTAACGAGAGCACGGTGGGGCAGACGGACGGGATTATGCAGATGAGCAAGACGTTCGCCGCCAGCGACAGGTATCTTAAATATATCGTTTCTAGGCATCGTAAGACCTTTATCTGGGTCTTTATGATATCGCTGGGTGTATGCGTAGGGGTCATTTTGATACTGACCGGAATTATTATTTATCTGAGGCATTAAAGATTTTTTATTTTTTACTTGAACGCTGCGGGGCGAGCGGGTAAAAATTTTGTAAGCAGTTCTTTGAAAAAATATATTGCCTGACTGCAGGTTCCGGGGCTTTTTGCTTCGGGATAGTCAAACGGGAACGCGGTTAAAGTCCGCGACGGTCGCGCCGCTGTAAGCGTCTGTTCCGATTTTCAGGTCGGAAATCCGAGAGACATTTGCCACTATCCGCGATTTTGGATGGGAAGGAGTTTTTCGGTAAGGCGTAAGTCAGAAAACCTGCCTGTGGTTAGTTACTTATTTTCGATGTTCTCGCGATTTGGGACACGGCAGCGCGCTTTTTGATTTAAGCGCTTCAAGGTTTGATTTTAGAACCGTCGTTCCTTTTGCGGGAGCGGCGGTTTTTTTGTTGGCGCCCTCGCGGTTGGGGCAGGACAAGACGAAAGGAGGAAAAACAGGAACATTAACAGGAGGTTTTGAAAAGAATTTGCAACCTTTTTGTATTGGAGAAGGAGTGAGAATATGGCTTCGAGGAGATTGATGATTTTTGTTTTATTATTTGTATTTGCCGGTGCAGCCGGTGCAGATATTGCTGATTTTGAGGATTTGAATTTGGAACCTGAATCTTACTGGAACGGTTCGGATGAATCGGGCGGTTTCACCAGCGGGGGTATGTACTTTAACAACAATTACGATACGACGTATGATTCGTGGGACGGTTTTGCGTATTCGAATATCACCGATACCGCATCATCGGGGTGGTCGGCACAGTATAACGCGATTGCCGGTGCGGGGCAGGACGGTTCTGCTAATTACGGAATCAGTTATGTCGGTTGGGCTGGGCTGCCTGTGATTACGCTGAACACGGCAGATGTTGTTGATGGTTTATATGTTACGAACAACAACTATGCGTATTACTCGATGCTGGACGGAGACGCTTACGCCAAAAAGTTTGGCGGCAGCAGCGGAGATGATGAAGACTGGTTTCTGCTGACTATCACAGGCAAAGATGCCGGCGGGTCGGTGACAGGCGAGGTTGATTTTTACCTGGCGGATTACCGATTTGCAGACAGCGGCGAGGATTATATCGTCGATACATGGGAATACATTGATTTGAGTTCTTTGGGTGTGGTGAAGAGTCTGGAGTTCGGCCTTAGTTCCAGTGATGTGGGTGATTTTGGTATGAATACGCCGGCGTATTTTGTGGTGGATACCGTCGTGCCTGAACCTGCGACAATGGCACTTATGATTTTTGGCAGCTTGTTGATTTCGAGGTGCAGAAAGCTGTAAGGGTTTGGTAATTTGGGGATGCCGACGGGTACAGCTCGTTGGCATCCCATTTATAAATAATTAGAAAAGGGATAGCTGTGTTGAAACGAACAGGGATAATTTTAATAATTTTGTTTGGTTCAGCTGTGTTGGTCAAGGCAGGGCCGTATACAGAGCCGGGAGTGAACGGCTACATCGGAGATGATTGGCGGCACGCTGAGCCGGATGACGGGGATGCGATTATAAATCCGATTTTTCGCGGCTGGGCTGCAGGTTTTGAGGATTATTTCCCCTCCGACGATGACTTGACCGATTATTACGGAGTTTATGAACTCGATGACCCTGATAAAGCGCTTGGCCCAGTTATCGGATGGATTTATGACGTTGTAAGCTTAGGTGATTTGGACGCCAATGAGATAGCCGACGGCTGTGCGCCGGGGCGGATAACTTTGATTTTCGGCGACCCGTTTGACAGTAATGACCCAAATCATATCCGTGATGTTGCCGGTTATGACTTTGTTGTTTTTGAAAATGCGTTTCTTTCCACCTATACCGGCGGCGGGGCTATCGCGGGCGAAATGTTTGCGGAACTCGGATATGTGGAGGTATCTTCCGACGGGGTTAATTTCGCGAGATTTCCCTCGGTGTCTTTAACAGCAGGAGCTGTAGAAGAATATGGCACGATTGAGATTAGCAATGTGTTTAATTTTGTCGGCAAGCATCCCAATGCGGGAGGCGTTTGCACCGGCACGCCGTTCGATTTGAGTGGGGTAGCGACGGATGCGAATGTTGTTTCCGGGCTTGTTGATATCAATAACATAAGCTATGTTCGAATAATAGACATTCCCGGAAGCGGGGACTTTTATGATGAGGCGGTCGAGCATATTGACCCCGACAGCCGGCCTTACTGGGACTATTATGGTGCGAATCACCCTGTATACGATGCGTGGGTGACAACACTTCCAGGCGGAGTCGACTTAGAGGCTGTAGGTGTGTTGCGTCCGCAAGAATACGCAGCGGACATTAACTTAGACGGGATTGTTGATTACGATGATTTGCTGATTTTAGCGAGCTCATGGCTGAAGCAATTCGGCGAGGAGGGGTGGGTGGCGAGATGTAACTTAGCGGAACCGAGGGATTATGTCATTAACATACGAGACTATGCTGTTTTTGCAGGGCAGTGGCTGGGCAAAGAAGCATGGCGTGATTGATATATGAAGCTGATGATTTCCGAAAAGGTTAGAGCATTTACTCTTTTAGAGATGCTGATGGTTATTTCGACTATGGCTTTGCTGTTGGCGATACTGCTTCCTGCGCTGGGCAGTGCGAGGTCTAGTGCGTATGGCATTGTCTGCAGGTCTAATCTTCGGCAGATTGTCTTGGCGAATATCGGCTATTCCAATGAGTACGACGGTTTTTGTGTTCCGGGGGCCAGTGATATGTGGGATGGGCCGGGGGGATATCATCGCTGGCACGGAGTCAGAGACAGCGGAGATGAGCCGTTTGACCCGCTCAGGGGTCCTCTTGTCGGATATCTTTCTGGCGGCAAGGTTAAGGAATGCCCCGGAACAGTCAAATTCACACAGGGTGAAACATGGAACGAGAGCTTTGAGAAGGGCTGCGGCGGTTACGGTTATAATGTGATTTATGTTGGCAGTCGCCTTTGGTGCGGAGGTTCAAGTTTTGAAGAGATATACGGTCAAACCACCCGGCTGTTAAGAATTGCAAAGCCGGACGAGACGTTGATGTTTGCGGATACAGCGTTTAATCAAGAAAACAATCTGATAGAATATTCATTTGCGGAGCCATACTTTTGGATTCGCAGAGGCGAGTTGCAGGACAAGCACCCATTTCCGAGCATTCACTTTAGGCATAGCGGGTGTGCAAATATCGGCTGGTCCGATGGGCATGTCAGTCCACAACAAAAGGCAGATTGCAAAGGCGGCAGCGCTTATAATGCTGATTTCGACCGTATGGAGTTGGGCTGGTTTGAGCCGCTTGATAACAGCTTGTTCGATTTGGAATAAAGTGGTTTGTGTCGTCGGTCGGCGTTATAATTGTCGGCGTGGATGTGGGGAAGGTAAAAAAAACTGGTGTTTTTGTATTGCAGGGTTTGAATCATTTGCTCTGGCCGGCGGTTTGCACGAATTGTAAGCGAAGTATTTGTGAAACCGACAACTCTGTGTGCAAAAAGTGCTGGGACGAACTTCTTTTCTGCACGGGAGGGCATTACTGTCGAAACTGCGGGAGGGACGCAAGCAAATATGCTGATAGAGGGTGCCTGTCCTGCTTGTCAGGGCAGAGAGATTTATTTCGATTCGATTGCGAGGGGCGGTGTTTACTCGCAGAGCTTACAACAGATGATACTTGCCTTCAAAAACGGGCGGACAGAGCTGGCCGCAATATTGGGTTTTCTGGCGATTTCTGCTTTGGCCGGGGGCGGCTTTATAAATGAGATAGAGGTTTTTGTTCCTGTTCCGCTGCACTGGTCACGGCGATTAATTCGCGGCTACAATCAATCTTTGGTTTTGGCTAAAAAATTAAAACATCCGACAGCAGGGATAGACACCGACCTTGTGCGAATCCGTCATACTAAATCACAAGTGGAGATGCCGACTCCAGCTGCTCGTGCAAAAAATATTGCGGGCGCTTTCGCGGTGCGCTATGGTCATAGTTTCGCTGGCAAGAATATTTGTCTTGTCGATGATATTAAAACGACCGGTGCAACTTTGAATGAGTGCGCGAAGACGTTAAAAGAAGCGGGTGCTTCGAAGGTCTTTGCTTTGGTCTTAGCTGTGGCGGGACAAAACATCAGCTAATTATGTTTCTACAGTTTTTCGTATTTTATTACGGCGCGGTATAGGCCGTTAATGCGTTTTCCGTCGACGATTATCGGCGGATATTTGTCATTGCGGGGTTGGAGGCGAACTTGATTTTCCGGTTCAAAGAAGACGCGTTTGAAGGTTGTTTCGTGCGGCATCGTAAAACGGACGAAGCAGTCATCGCCGTTATGCACCTCGGCTTCGGGAGAGAAGACCACTATGTCCCCTTCGCAGAACTTGGTTTCCATTGAGTCACCGACGACCCGGACGGCAAAAGCGTTGGGATCGTGCAAATCCGGGCATCGGACGTAGTCATCCGCTATGCCGACGGGGTAATCCAAATCGTTGAAATCGCTCGGGTAGCCGGCGGCGACTTTGTTTATCACCGGCACCAATCGTCCGGCGGCCGTCGAAATGTCATCCTTTTCAGCGAGAAGCGTATTAAGCTTCGCGGCGCTGGTTTTTTTATTAACAATGTTTTTGATGAGCTGGCGCAGCTTCTGATTCTCGGCCTCGGCGGATTCGTATCCCTGACGAATATCTGGAGGTAGAGATTCCATATGTGCAACGTGCAGCAGCAAGCCCGGTTCGAATTCAAGGGTTTTTTCAAGTTTTGTTAGCAGCTCGTCGCTGGGAGGATTGTTTACCTTTCCGGTTTCGATGGTGGACAGATACGGCTTGGAAAAGCCCACGCTTGTGCTGACCTCGTCGAGCGTCAGATGCATTTGTTCCCGCTTTTTTCTTATTATCTGGCCTAATGACATAATGCCGACTATAACAGCAACTTTGCTAAATGCAAGGAAAAATTAGATAAATATTTAACAAAAATGCTTTTTTAGCAGTTAATCGACCTCTATAAGCTTATAATCGGTGCTTCCCAGACCGATATGCTCGGCATGTTCGATTTGGTAATGGGGGTTTAGTTTGGTGTATTTGGTTAGCTGCGGGAGTTTTTTTCCGCTCTTTTCCTCAACCAAATCCAGGGCTGCTTTGTCGATGGCGACGGGGTCGGCTGATGCGAGTATGCCGATGTCGTCGATTATTTTGGGCATATCCGGCGTGTCGAAACAATCGCAGTCTTTGGTTATTGACATTAAGAAGCTGAAGAAGGCGGACCTGTTTTCTTTTCCTTTTAGTGCGCCAAGTGCGTGTTCGGCCATATTTTTCTGCATCACTTCATTTTCCTCGTGCCAGTCGTATTCGACGGCATCAAACCTGCATACAGCGAGGCATTCGGCGCAGCCAATGCATTTGTCCTGGTCAATGTGGGCCTTGGTATCATCGAGAGTGATAGCATCGGCGGGGCAGTGCGCGGCACATTCGCCGCAGCGTGTGCAGTTGTCACCGATGACGAGTGAGAGGGCGGCATGCTGGTTCATTTTCCCTCTGCGGCTTGCGCAGCCCATCCCAAGAGTTTTTATTACTGCTGCAGCGCAGGTAGAGAGGTGGCCGGTAAAGTGGGCGACGGCGAGAATCGAATGACACATTGTGATATCCGATGCGATGAAGACTTCCTTATTAATCTCACGGTTTATCTCTACAGCGGTTTCGGCAGTTCCGAACAATCCTCCGGCAACGATGAATGGTATTCCCAGCACGTTTGAGCTGAAGCCATGTTTAGTAGCGACTCTATGATGGCCGATGGCGTCGTGTCTCGGACTGGCGTATAGAGCATTGGTATCCGTGACGAATGATTTTGTTTTTAGTTTTATCAGTTCATCGACTAATCCTTTAATGTAGGGGGCTTTTATATACGTGGTATTGCCGTCCTCGCCGACGTGAACTTTGATTGCTGTAAAATCGTTTTCCGCAAAGCGATTTGCAAATCCGCCTGCTTTGAATAATTTGACAGCTTTGTTGGAAATTGTTTTTTCACCGTCAGCGACGGATGCTTTTATAAGATATACTTTAGAGGCCATATTTTACTCCAGTTTATTCTTCTCGATAGCGAGACAGTGCAAGATGGATGATTCGGTCAATTAGTTCTTCATATTTGATGCCAGCTTTTTCGGCGGCCTCGGCTACCTCCTCACCATAGGCGATATCGGCGTTGGCATTTACTTCAAGGACAACGATTTTATTCTCAGGAGTTAGCCGGATATCGATTCTTCCATAATCGCGAATTTGAAGCAGGCGGTAGACTTTTTTACAAATGCGCTCGATATTTTTGCGGGTGACGGCGTCAAGTTTAGCAAAGCCGAAATTGATACCCCATTTCTCACGGTATTCGGCATTCCATTTTACACGATAGGTTGCGAGCTGAGGTCCTTCGGGGTTGTCGGAATCAAAAAAGCATTCACGTATAGGCAGGACAGTTAGACGTTTGTTTCCGATGATGCCGACATAAAGCTCCTTGCCTTCTATGTATTCTTCGGCGATGACGGGTTGGTCCCAGCCCTCGTGGACAAATTTGACGCGCTCCCGAAGTGCTGCTTCGTTATTGACAAGAGATGCATTGGAGATACCTTCGGAGCTGTCCTCGAAAGCTGGCTTGACGACCAGGGGATAACGGAGAGATTTGGGAATTCGCACTTTTTTATTCTGTTCGATTGAGGCGAAGCCGGGGACACGTATTCTGTGCGCGGTCAGCAGCTGTTTGCACAGCGTTTTGTCGCGGCACAGCATCAGCCCTTCTGGGCCTGAGCCGGTGAAGGGAATGTCGAGCATTTCCAAAACCGCGGCGATATTCATATCCATACAGCGGTCTCCGCAGAGCTGTTCGGTGAGGTTGAAAACGAGGTCTGGTTTTTTCTCTTTCAGCGTGGTTACGATGATTGCGATGTCATCTTCGCTGCCGAGGATTGATACGCTGTGTCCCAGCTCGCGCAACGTTTGTATGACGTGGTATTCTGTTGTTGATTTTGCTTCCTGTGTAAATTCTGGGTCCTGAGCGGGAATTGTCCATTTATCGACCAGAACAGTGATATTCAGCTTTCGTTTCATTGGCGTCGCTGCTTTCTCCTGATTCTAAAGGAATTCTCTGCGATAGCCGTCAGCAGAATAGTTACAGCTATTATATCATCGGTGACGCTGCTTTTAGCGTATAAATCAAGAACATCGCAACGGGCAATTATTCTGCCGATTAACTGATGGATATCGTATTTACGGTGCCCGGTCCATCTTGCAATATTGTCGACAATGTGACGGCGGTGCGACCGGAGAATATGGGAGGCCCTGGTTGCTGAGCCGGCCGAGCTTGCTGATTTGAACAGTTCTTTTAAGCTGTCGTCGTAGAATCCATGGAAGCTGCTTCCGAGTGTCTTTTGTTTTCTTTCGTAGAATCCGGCGAGCGTGGAGGTCATTCGTGAGGCCGACCAGGGAGGGGCGCCTTTTACAGTAACTAAAGGTTTTTTGTCGCAGAGTTTTTTCATTACGTTGTCGACATAACGCAGCTTTTTGATAACGGGCCAGCCGCGATATTTTTCCTGCCAGCGGCTGTTGGGGGTAAGCCAGACTGCGAAGGTTTCCGCAAAGTCCTCGTCCGGATGGCACTGGGCATAGTTGCCTTTCAAGTGGATAACAAATCGTTTAGAGTACGGCCGGTAGTAATATAAATCGGAATATTTGGCTGAGAAGCGGCCGAACAATTCGCGCCACCGTGTTCTCTTATACAATTTATACGCATAGTTTAAGGCATGTCCGCACTCGTGCCGGATTAGTTTCATAAATGATTTTTCCGTTCCGCCTTCGACCTCGAACATATTCTTTTTTTCGATTTTTTTCAATCGAGGGTAAGCCAAGAAAAATGGGATGCCGATAATCGGCTCCTTGTCGGGGCAAAGCCATTCATCGGCGAGATAGCAGGAGGGATGAAAGGTTATGCCCTTTGAGGAAAGCTCATCGTAGAACTTTTGTATTAGCGGTTCGAGAGCAGAGTCGTGGATTTGCAGCTTAAGGTCTCTGACTCGCATCTGAAGGATTTCCTCGTCGGTCAGTTTTTTCCAGTTTATCGGCTTAGCTATTTTTGCCATTGAGGTTACCGAATCCGTTAGGGTGTAATTCTTATTCTCTTATCTATAGCAAAAATGCGGCTTTTTTCAAGGGGGTAATTACAGTTGTTTATAATAAAAGATGCCGGACGAGTATTTTCAAGCCGAGGGCGATAAGAATTAAGCCGCCTACGGCTTCGATTTTATGTTCGAAGAAGTGCCCGAACCTTTTGCCTATTAGAACGCCAAGGTAGGACAGAGCGAAAGTTACTATGCCGATGATTATCAATGCAGCTATGATAGAATTCGTAACAAGTGAGAGTGTAATACCCACAGCCAAAGCGTCGATGCTCGTGGCGACCGAGAGGGCCAGCAGGGTTAAAATATTTGAAGGGTCAAAGCTTTTTTCGGCCGGGCTGATTTTAAATGATTCGTAAATCATTTTCGCTCCGACAGCGCACAGAAGGGTGAAAGCTATCCAATGGTCGTAATCTGCGACATATTCTTTTACGCTTGTTCCTGCGAGGTAGCCGATTAGCGGCATAATCGCTTGGAAGCCGCCGAAAAAGACCGCTATGCGAAAGGCATATTTTATCTCTAACTGTTTGTATGCGGAGCCGCTGGCGACAGCGACCGCAAAAGCGTCCATCGCCAGGCCGACGGCTATAACTATTATGGTTAGCAGCTGCATTGCTTTACTCTGGGTTCAGGATTTTTATTTGTTTTCTAATTCGTGCGGCTTCTGGAAATTTGCCTGCCGCCGAGTAAGCCACAGCCAATGTATCGAGCGCCTCGATTTGTTTGTAATCGGTAAGTTCGCAGGACTTTTCCGCGAGTTTCACGGCTTCGCTCGGATTATGAATCATTGGGTCTTCGGCGGCGGCAAGGAGCCAAGCCAGGTTTTTCAACACGTAGACATCGTTGGGTTCGGCCTGCAATACCATGTAATAGTGTTCAACAGCGGGCCGAAACCTGCCCATTTCAGCCAGGGTATGAGCCAGCGTAATCCTCGCTGTAGTATAATTAGGTTTGAGTCGCAGGGCTTCGGCGCACTGTTCGACTGCCAATTCTGGTTTACCCTGCAGGTAGAAAATTCTTCCAATTTGATAATATACCTCGGCGCGGTCAGGTTTTGACCGTAAGGCCGCATTGAAATATTTAATGGCGTCCTCGTATTTGCCTTGGTCGGTCATAACTAAGCCCAGATTAAAGTTGGCACTGTGGTAATAGGGCTCGATGCTCAGCGCTTTCTTCCAGTTCTCAATTGCCTGATCTGTTTTGCCCTGGTCGAAAAATGTCACGCCCATATTGTAGTAAGCTTTATAAAAATCCGGCTTAATGCGAAGTGCTTTTTTGAAATATTCAACAGCTTCGGCAAACTTTCCCTGTTTCAAAAGCACCTCGCCGATGCCATGATGAGCGTGGTAATATCGGGGATTGATTTGAAGGGCTGTGCCAAAGTGCTTAAGAGCTTCATTGTCCCGCCCGTCTTCGCTTAATGCAGTTCCATAGTTATTGTGTATTACGTAATTATTTTCCGTTACCGAAAGGGCATGTTCATATAAGGTTATGCTGGATTGCCAGTATCTTGCCTGTAGCATTGTGCATATTGAAAGGGCTGTAAGCGCTATGCCGGCAGCTGTTGTCAGGATAGCCCTGCGATGTCGCCACCGGGCGGTTAACTCGGACGCGCCCCAGGCGACCATAATAAAAATGCCAATCGACGGCAGGTAGGTATAGCGGTCGGCTATTCTTTGCGAGCCGACCTGCACCAGGCCGATAACCGGAACCAGTGTTCCAAGATACCAGAACCAGCCAGCTGTTAAATAACGTCTGGTTGAGCAGATTACGCCTGCTGATATTACAATCAATATCAAAAGTGCTGCTATCGGTTGCCACAGCGGCAAGCTATCCGTCGGGTGGGGGTATAGAATCGCCAGACGAGTCGGATAAATCAGCTTGCCTATATAGGCGATATAAGAAACCGCAGCGTTTGATATGCGAAGGTTTAAGGGATAAGTCTCTCCCAGCTTCATTGCGCCTGCGCTTTGTTGGGCGACATAGGTAATTATGCTCGAAGCAGCTGAGAGAATGAGCAGTGGAACTTTTTCCATAATCAGGCGCAGGACGGGCTGTTTTGGTTGGCCGAATTGAAATCGGCCTAAAGGCCAGTAGTCCAGCAGTAGCAGCACGAACGGCAAAGTAACTAGCATGGGCTTAGCCATCAGGCCGAGAGCAAAAACCAAAGGCACCAGCAGATATCTACTTAAGCTCTGATGCTCTGTGTATCGAATATAACAAACAATAGTCAGCATCCAGAAAAGGCCGCTCAAAACGTCCTTGCGTTCAGAGGCCCAGGCGACGGACTCGACGTGCGTCGGATGCAGCGCGAAGGCGGCGGCTACAAAGGCGCTGGTCCAGATTTTTCCGGTCATTCTTTTCAAAATCCAGAACAGAAGCAGCGTATTGACAATGTGAAAAAGAACATTGGTCAAATGATGCCACAGGGGATTTGTTCCAAATAACTGGCAATCCAGCATATGACTGAGCCAGGTCAGCGGATGCCAGTTGGCACATTGCATTGTGGTAAAAGCCCAGATAAAGGATTTGGGCGTTATTCCGCCTTTAACGTTCGGATTATTGGTTATGTAGTAGGGGTCGTCATATCCAATGAAGCCGTTTCGGCACACCTGACAGAAAACAGCAAATGTGACAACGGCCAGTGCCAGATAAATCAAACGAAAGTTTTTTCTTTTAGCAATACGCTTCATGTAAAATTTTTCTGCTATCGAGGGAATTATGGCTTACATCTCTTGCAGGGTCTTTTGCCGGCGTTTATCGCCTCGTCTCTGCTGCGGTAGCCGACAAGATTTTCCGGTTTGATTCTTTTTGCCGAGCTGCAGTCAGGGCGGTGAAATACATTGCTGTTTTTTGATGCGACATATTTGTATTCGGCCGTTTCGCCTTGCTGCGAAGCGGGTGTCGACTTAACGGCCGGCTTGAACTGCTCTTTCAGAATAATACCGATATCATTTTCATCAGGAACTTGTTTGTCCGGAGGATTGGCTGCAAGGTAAGCGTGAATAAATTCTTCGACCTGCTCCAAGACTGCATCGGTGACGGCGGCCTGCATATTTTCTTCCGATACCACTTTCATCACCGGCTGAGTTTCCCAAACGCCGACCGTCATATAAATATCTTGCTGTTTCGGCAGAGTTACCGTTCGTTCAGAGGATGTTTGAACGAGAAAAACCCACTGTTGTGAAGCCTGTAGATTAAGCAAATGTAAATCGACTCGAAGGATAGAGGAGTTCCAGAAATTTCCTCCTATTGAAGGATTCACCACCAGATTGTTTTTTTGGAGTCGTTCTTTTAGCTTCCAGTCGAGCTTATGTATCCAGCTGCTATATTTGTTTGGGTCAGTACTTGGTGGATTAATAGTGACAAATACTACTTCTATCCCCGCCAGAGCGGGATTGGGCTGACCGAGCAATGTTCCATCCGGCATGGCTGGTTCGACTTCACCCAATACGGGAACACATAGAAACCCAATGACAACGGCTAAACTGAGATAATAATTTCCGGTCTTCATAATGTCTCTCCCTTTTAAGATTTTCGCCGTGGTTTATAGTGCTTCAAGCAATTAGAGCAAAAGCATCAGTAACACTCATATCTTCGGTAATGCCGAGCTCTCCGGCTTTGGCATTCACCTTTGTGATTTTGCGGTTTGGAAAGCGTTCGAGCGTGCCGATGGGATTATCAGGTGTGCTTTCCACCAGCGCCGCGGCGACGCCGTAACGCTGGCAGGCGTCGACATCAATTGCGGGACAGGCTAGAAAACCCCTGGAGCCGGTTACGAGCAGAATATTAAACCCCGCCCATTTGGTCTGCACACCCTCTACAAGTCCCTTAGGCGTTTGAAATGTTTTTGTGTGCACCTCCATTATCGCTGTCCTTATACAGGCCTGCCGAGCAGGGTCTGGATGTCGGAGAGCTTTTCTTTGAGCAGCTCTTTGCTTTTGGCCTCGACGTTCAGTCTGAGCAGCGGCTCGGTATTGCTCGGCCGACAATTGAACCACCAGTTTTTATACTGAACAGTTACGCCGTCCAGATTGTCGATTTGGCCGTCACTGTATTTTTTGGCGAGTTCATCCATCTTTTCCTGCTTATCTTCAATCTTGAAGTTTATTTCTCCGCTTTGGTAGTATCTTCGCAGGGGTTTGATAAGCTCGCTTATCGGCATTTTTGCACTGTTGATGATGTTTAATACGTGCACGAGGGTAATCATCGCCGAATCGGCATAGTAGTTGTCGCGGTAATAAAAATGTCCGGAAAGCTCTCCGCCGAATACGGCGTGCGAGTCTCGCAGGGCTTTCTTCATAAAAGCATGGCCGACCCTTTCTCTTCGCGGCGTGCCGCCGTTTTTGAGAATTTCTTCGACGACAACCCAGCTGCTTCGCAAGTCGTAAACAATCGTTGAGCCCGGGTTTTTCTTCAAAAAATACGATGCCATCAGGGCCGTCAGTAAGTCACAACTGATGTTTTTGCCGGCCTGGTCGACCATCATCAATCTATCTGCGTCGCCATCGAAGCAGATTCCGAAATCACATTTGTTCTTTTTTACCGCAGCTTTTACTTGCTTCAGATTTTCTTCAATCAGCGGATTTGGCTCGTGTTTGAATTTTCCGGTGCGTTCGAAGTTGAGAGGAACTATTTTGATTGGCAAATCGTCGAAGATAGCGGGTATCATTTTCCCAGCCATTCCATTTGAAGCGTCGATGGCAATTTTAATTTTCGGCTTTCCTTTTATAGGCAAAAGAAATTTTAGGACGTGCTTTTTGTATTCTTTTGTCAAATCGTGACTTTTTACGGTGCCGGTAACTTTGCCTTTTGTGTGAATCAAAGCTTTTGCAATATGCTCTATATCTTTTAATCCGGTATTGACGCCGACGGGTCTTGCACCCAGGCCTGATACCTTGAAGCCGTTATACTTTGCCGGGTTGTGCGAGGCCGTTACCTGCACACCTCCGCAGGTGCCGAGATGATTGACTGCAAAATACATCTGCGGCGTATCAATTGTCCCTATATCGATTACGTTCGCGCCGCAGCTGTTTATTCCTTCTGCAAGTGCTTCGGCCAAACTTTTGCTGTGCGTTCTCATATCACGGCCGACGCACAGGGCCTGGGAGTTGGCCTGACCTCGCTCGTAGCCGCTGAGCATTGAACGTAAAAACTGTGCCGAAGCATAGCCGATTTTCCACGCATCCTCTTCATTTAGCTGGTCGGGGTAAATGCCTCTTATATCGTATGCTTTAAATATCGCAGGGTCCATATATGAATTCCCTTAAATAGCTTCAACCTATGGAAACAATATACACCCTCGTAATTTGTGATGTCAACAGGGAATATGCAGGATAGATTAACGGGTGAGGTAAATAAGGTATATACCGCCCAAAAGAACAAGAACGCCGCAGATTTTCTTCAGAATCACTGCGCCTTTGGATTTTTCGTTCCAGTTCATATACCGCTGGACAAGCTCCGTTGATGTTCCTGCGAGTATTATTACCGAGCAGTGTCCGAGTCCGTAAACAATCAGAAGAAGCACACCGTAAAGCAGGTTTGTCGTCGCCAGTTTAAATGTAACGCCTAACATTGGGGCCATATAAGCAAAAGTGCAGGGGCCGAGGGCGATACCGAAAACCAGACCGAGAATAAAAGCTGCAAGCATTCCTTTGCGTTTCATTCCGACGTTTGCCGGGCCTGACCACGGCATTGGAATCACATCCAGCAGATGAAGTCCGACGAGAAAAAATATCAGCGCCACAAAATAATTGCCGTATTTTCCGACGTCGCCCATCATTCTGCCTGCCGCGGCGGTAATAGCCCCGATTGCTCCAATCGTGATAAGGATACCAATGGCGAATAAGGTAGATATCCAGAAGGCGCGTTTTGTTGAAATCCTGCCTTGTTCATCGATAAAACCTATAACAAGAGGAATGCTTGCTAGGTGACAGGGGCTGAGGATTATGCTGAGCACGCCCCAGATAAAGGCGGCGCCTACCGCTATAATCGGCGTGCTTTCAACCGCGTGAGTCAAATTGGTAAAAAGTTGCTGTATCATTTTGTTTTCACGGGCTCAACACCGAGCTCCTTCCACTTGGCCAGGATGTCCTCTTTGGAAAAGAATCCCTCATGCCTGAAAAGCTCCTTGCCGGAAGAGTCATAAAATATCTGGGTTGGAATAATCGATATTCCGTATTCTTTGGCCTTGTCCGGCTTTTTCCAAACATCGATAAATTCCACATTGAAAGTTTCGGCGTAATTTTGCTTCAGCTCTTCGAGTATCGGAGCCATCATTTTGCAGGGGATACATTTATCAGCGCCTAAATCGACAAGTTTCGGCAGCTGCTTTTTGTCAGTTAATAGTCGAGTCTGGGTCGCTTCGGCTGGAGAATTATCTTTATCCTTCAATACCACAACCGCCGTTACCGACACAGCAAGAAGTAGAATTATGATTATTTTAGGTAAATACTTCATTTGAACATTTCCTCTAATTGTTCGACAGAGGGAACTTTGCCCGTGATTTTTACCTTTCCGTCAACCGCCAGGGCGGGCGTTATCATAACGCCGAATTTCATAATCTCGTTGAGGTTGGTAACTTTTTCGATTTCATATTCGATGCCGGATGCCTTCGCCGCGGCTTCGGCGTTTTCCGCCAGCTTTTTACACTTCGGACAGCCGGTGCCGAGTATTTGTATCTTTTTCATAATCACCACCTTTTAGAAGAACGCCCCGAAGATCATTCCTGAAATCGTTGCCATTACAACTACAAGCGAAATATAAACGATAGTTTTTTGCGTGCCGATAACAGAGCGTATAACCAGCATATTAGGCAACGAAAAAGCGGGCCCGGCCAGCAGCAGCGCAAGTGCGGGTCCCTTGCCCATACCCGCACCAATCAGCCCCTGCAGAATAGGAACTTCGGTGAGTGTTGCGAAATACATAAATGCGCCCGCTACAGATGCAAACAGATTCGCCCATATCGAATTGCCGCCGACCGCCTTTATAACCCAGGCCGATGGGATGACGCCTTCACTGTCGGGGCGTCCGAGCAAAAAACCGGCGATTAAGACGCCGATTAACAAAAGCGGCAGTATCTGTTTTGCGAAGCCCCACGTTGCCTCAGTCCACTCCGCCAAATCTTCCCTGCTGAACCAAAGCAGGAGAAAAAGTATCAGTGCCGCGAGAAAAACTGCAGTGATAATCCATTTGACCGAATAAATTGCGTGCCATACACCGGCGGGGCCAGCCGGCTTAGCCCAGTTGGCAAAGACCAGGACGCCGACCATCGAAGCGAAATATAAAGCGTTTTTCCACAATGGCCTGCTTAATCTGTCATCCGACACGGCCGGGGCATTTCCTGCTTTTTGAGTCTCTTCTTTTCTATAGATTAAATGCATCAGCAGCCCGATTATTACACTGAAAACAATCGCTCCCACGGCACGGGCTATTCCCATTTCGAGACCTAATACTCGGGCGGTCAGAATTATCGCTAAGACGTTTATGGCGGGGCCGGAATACAGAAAAGCCGTTGCAGGGCCCAGTCCCGCCCCCATTTTATATATACCTGCAAACAGCGGCAGAACGGTGCAGGAGCAAACTGCAAGAACAGTCCCGGAGATACTTGCGACGCTGTAGGCCAATACTTTATTGGCTTTGGTGCCGAGGTATTTCATCACCGATGCCTGGCTTACGAAAACGGAAATCGCCCCGGCGATGAAAAAGGCGGGTATCAGGCACAGCAGAACATGCTCCCTTGCATACCACCTGGCCAAATATAGCGCCTCCGCGACGGCGTTGTCGAATCGCTTAACGCCGATGGGTAAAAAATAAAGCGCCAAAAAAACCATGGCGATTAAAAGTAATTTTCTGCCTTCGGTTTTTATGTTCATATCAGATGGCTCTCAGAAATTTCACATTTTCATTCGCCTGCTGCTTTAAACAGGCCGTTATGCACGAAAAAAAATCGAGAATACAGGGCGTCTTCAGTTTGTAGATGACCTTTAGTCCTTCCTTGCGGTATTCCAGCACTCCCGCTCTGACCATTACTGAGAGGTGTCGTGAAACATTCGACTGCTCTGAGCCGATGTGCTTGGCGATATCGCAAACGCATTTTTCCCTGTTCTTTAGGAAATCCAGAATCGCTATCCGCAAAGGATGCGATATCGCCTTCGCAATCTCCGCCTGCTTTTCAAACAACAGCTGTTTTTTCTTTGTTAACATTGTCCGGACCTTTCTTAATTACTATGTGATTATATACTCATATAGTAATATAATGTTCGGATTAAGCCAACTTTTTTAAAATATTTCAATGGCTTTTTTATGGGATTATGTGATAAAACCGGATAAGGGACGAGTTTTTAGGAGACGGAAAATGAAAAAGCTTGCCCTTACAGTTGCACAGCAAGTTAATATTTTTTCCTGAATCTCGCTGCCGGAATATTGAGCAGCTTGCGGTATTTTGCTACGGTCCGTCTGGCCAGATTATTTATGCCCGCCTCTGCCAATTTTTTGCGTATCTGGTCGTCGCTTAAGGGCTTGGTTTTATCTTCGGCGTCTATAATCTGCTGCAGTTTGGCCCGGATGGCTTCCCAACTGCGTTCGTCGCCGTCGATGTTCTCTGTGCCGCCGCTGAAAAATTTTCGCAGAGGCAATACCCCCCGTGAGCACTGTATGTATTTGCCCGCCACGGCACGGGAGACGGTGGCCAGGTGCACGCCGACATCATCGGCTACTTTCGACATCGGCAGCGGCTTGAGATATAGCTGGCCCTTATCGAAAAAGTCACGCTGGAATTTTACGACCGACCTTGCGACCTTAAGCAGCGTATTCTTTCGCTGCTCTATCGCATCTATAATCCATTGCGCCGAGCGAATATTATTCTGTAAGAACTCTTTTGTTTTTTTATTAACACCATTGTCTTTTGCCATTTTTGTGTAGTAATTGCTTATCCGTAAGAGGGGTAAATCGGAATCGGCCAGCCGAACGGAATAGTCGTCAGCATCGTCCAGATATTGCACTATCACATCTGCGGTGATAGGATGATTGCGGTCTTTTCCGATTTGCAGTCCAGGCGAGGTGTCGAGCTTGCTCATACGCTCGATGGCCCGGTTGATTTCTTCAATGTTGCAGTTCATTTTTCTCGCGATTTCAGGCAGGTGATTTTCGAGCAGTTCATCCATATGCTCGGAAACCAGACGCTGCTCAAAGCTCATATCCTCACCGCTTTGCGCCATCTGGATAAGAAGGCACTCGGCCAGGTTGCGTGCGCCGATGCCTGCGGGCTCTAATTTTTGCACGAGCTGCAGGGCCTGCTTTAAATCATCGAGAGTAAAATCGGCCTTGTCTTTGTTGTGCAGCTGTTCCAGCCGAACGGTCAGATACCCTCTTTTGTTGATGTAATCTATAATGGTATTGCCTGCTTTTTTGACACCCTCCTCGGTCTCGACCAGCTGCCATTGCCCGGAGAGGTATTCGTGCAGTGACTGGGGCGGTGCCGCGGTATTGTTTATCGCCTCAAGCTTTTTATCGGGCTCGCCAGAGTCGGTCCGCCGACGGAAAATCTCGCTCCGGCTCATATAGTCACGGTAATCGTCGTCAAGACTGTCGAGGCGTTCGAAGTCCCTGGCTTTATTGTTGTCGGTGTCAACTACCAGGTCTTTTTCGCCTATATCATCCGCCGTCTGCTGTTCGACGGGGGCATTACCACCCTCCGGACTCGACGGTTCTTCAACTTCTAGGACGGGATTGCTGTTCAGCTCTTGTTCTATTCTTTCCTGAAGTGCGAGAATCGGAAGCTGGAGAATCTCCATAGACTGAATCATACGGGGAGCCAGCTTCATTTGCTGCTCCAGCCGCATTTGTGTTCCCATTTCCAGCTTCATAAGTTCACCCAAAACTCCTTTTGCCCCGTGTATTGCCGGATAGCCGCACCAACTATATATAAAGTATACATAATCAGAGCTTCAAAGACCGGCAGATTACAAGAATCTTTAGCTAAGTTTATTATATCATAAATTTGTCGAAAGATTTAGCAATATTTGCGGTTTTATGGACAATTCAAAAGGTTAGGCAAGGGAAAATTCTTGACTTTCTAAATGGCTTTATATAAAAAGCAATTAAGTAGTGGAGGCTGTGTCCTTACTTTTTTTCTGATTAGAAAATGGAGGAAGAGAATCTGAAATGTGTCTAAAAAAGCCCATCCTGTTATTAGTTGTATTTTCTTCCACCTTTTTGGCACCAGCGGCTTTGGGGGCGGATTCAGGTAAAATTGTTGGTTGGGGGTACAACGGTGATGGTCAATGCAGTGCGCCTGAACCTAACAATGGTTTTGTGGCGATAGCAGCTGGCTATGCTCACAGTCTCGGGCTCAAGGGCAATGGCTCAATTTTCGCATGGGGAAAAAACTACGATGGTCAATGTAATGTTCCTGAGCCGAATACAGGTTTTATAGCGGTAGCGGCGGGTTACCGGCACAGTCTGGGATTAAAGGCTGATGGTTCGATTGTGGCGTGGGGATATAACGGCAATGGCCGATGCGATGTTCCGGAACCTAATACCGGCTTTGTGGCAATAGCAGCAGGTGGTGAGCACAGTCTTGGTCTGAAATCTGATGGTACGGTAGTTGCGTGGGGGCGCAATAATCTTGGGCAGTGTGATGTTCCTTCACCAAACAGTAATTTTGAGGCGATAGCAGCTGGAGAATGGCACAGTTTGGGTTTAAAATCTGACAGCTCGATTATCGCTTGGGGAAATAATGGTGACGGTCAATGCAATGTTCCTTCGCCGAACAGCGATTTTGAGGCGGTAGTGGCGGGTTATTTTCACAGTCTTGGGCTAAGGTCTAATGGCTCAATTGTTGCTTGGGGAGCCAACAATTTTGGTCAATGCAATGTACCTGAGCCGAACACCGGTTTTGTTATGATAGATGCGGGCGATTTTCATAACCTTGGTCTGAAGTCCGATGGCTCAATCATTGCTTGGGAAGATAACTATTACGGTCAATGCAGCGTACCCGAGCCGAACAGTGACTTTGTGGCAATAGCGGCGGGCTATGCTCATAGTCTCGGGCTTAAGGGAATCGCTGGAGACATCAATGGTGATGGGGGAGTTGACTTTTTTGATTACTCAATCCTTGCGGAGTATTGGCTTAATGCTAACTGCGGAATGCTGAATAATTGCTACGGGGCGGACTTCGAGCCGGATGGGGATGTTGATGTTGCTGATTTGAAGATGGTAACCGATAACTGGCTAAGAGGGAAATAAACTGCCATTAAAATCTCGATGCTTGAGATTACTATAATTGCTGTCTGCCGGTTATGGCGTCGGTAAGCATTTTACCGCTTGCGTATTCGATTGTGCCGCCGGTAGGCAATCCTCTTGCCAGGCGGGTGATTTTCATGCCGGTGTCTTTTAGCAAAGAGCTTATATAAAGGGCCGTGCCGTCGCCGGCCATATTGGGGTTGGTCGCCATTATTATTTCTTTTACGCTGCCGCCGCGAACCCTTTTGACGAGCTTTTCAATAGTCAAATCGCTCGGCTCGACTCCGTCCAGAGGCGCGATATGTCCGCCGAGGACATGATAAACCCATCGGCAGGTTCCTGTTTTTTCAAGGGCTATTACATCTTTCGGCTGTTCGACAACGCAGATAATGTCTTTGTCCCGCCGCGTATCGGAGCAGATTTGGCAAATCTTTTCCTCTGAGAGGTTACAGCAGACTTCACATCGCTTGATTTTATTTTTGACATCGCTTATGGCCTTTGCCAGAGCCATAGCTTCAGCCGGCTCTGTTTTTAATATATGAAGGGCCAGCCGCTCCGCCGTTTTAGCCCCGACCCCCGGCAACTTGCCGAACTCCTCAATCAGCTTGTTCAAACTCTCTGTATATGGGCCGCTCATTTATCTTCCTCAACACCGGTTATTGTTGCGTCAAGCCCCATCAGAACAGTTCTTACCGCCGGGTCGTTAATCAGCTCATTTTGTCTTTGGTCGGGGGTTTTGGTGGTCTTATCTGCGATGGATTTTATAGGTATCTGCGCATCGCCGGATTTTTCTGGTTTATCTTGGTGTTCGCTGCCTGATACTTTTTGATTGTCGGAAGGTTCGGCCGGTTTCTTCGCAGCGGCATCTGGTATATTACGGCCGACTATCTGCTTTTTTTTTATAGGGCCGCCCTTCAATTGCGCCAGAAGCTCATCGGTGTTCAGGAAATGTTCACTCAAAGCAAACCGCAGCAATGAGGCATCCAAAAGCGCCCTCGGCGTGTCGCTATTTTTAATCGCCCAGCGTAATTTTTCGAGAGCGGTTATATTGTAAACAAGAGCAGCGACATCGAATTTTTCAGCTAACTTCCCGGCCTGCTTTCGCTGTTCAGCGGTTAAAATCAGAAGCTCGCTTTCCGCCCCCGCGCTTTTCACTACCATTAAATCCCGCATATATTCGATGAGCGCATCGACGAGCTGAACCTCGCCCAGACCTGTGTTGATTAAATCTTCTGTCGCGGCGAGCGTTTCAGCAGCATTGTTGTCGCCGATTTTAGCAATAAGATTACGGATTTTTTCGCTGTTCGGACATCCGAGAAACTCTTCAAGCAGTTCAGCGGTCAGAGGTTCGACGCCGGTGCTTATTAATCTGTCCAGCAGACTCAAGCCGTCTCTCATTGAGCCGTTTGCCATTTTCGCCAGGGGCAGAATTAAATCCTCTTCGTATTTTATTTTTTCCTGCTCAAGTATGGATTTAAGCTGACCTGCGATTAGGTTCGGGTTTATATTGTTAAAGTCGAATCTTTGGCATCTTGACTGAATTGTGGGCAGGACCTTATTCGGCTCGGTGGTTGCGAAAATAAACTTAACATGACTGGGTGGCTCTTCCAGTGTCTTAAGCAGCGCGTTGAATGCGCCGGTTGTCAGCATATGCACTT
>CAYXUW010000018.1:0-22897 GCA_964468375.1 uncultured Pirellulales bacterium
CGCGGGGGCTTTTAAACATTTATTGCTTGTGTAGCCGTATGCCCGCGAGTCGGAAACAAAGTTTTCAACATAAAGTTGCTGTTGGTTCCGGAGGACGCGAGTGAGGAGCATTAATGTTACGCAACGGCGAAGCCGTGAAGTAAAGTGGGAAAAATGGCCGAACCGGAGGCACCAACAGCAAGCGTCCCGCTCAGTTGCCGCGGGGGCTTTTTAAAAAGGGTTGTGGGGGATAGTTTCGTATTGTGTATTGCGTATATCGTATTGCGTAAAAAGACTATTTTAAAGGCTCAGGATTATCATTGTATAAAAAAGGGAAGGGATTTATAATATGGGTCCCCGATAGCGGACTAAATAAGCAGCGGTCGAGGATCTTCGCTTCGCACCTAAGGCGCAGGCCCACAGGGCACGCTACGAGGGTAAAATTGCAGGGAATATTGGTGATTAAAACATATAATAACATGTTAGGTTTAAAACTCAAGTCGAATTTGTTTCCAATTGTATAAAGGAAGAGCAATGAATAAGAAATGTTTTATCGTAATGAGTTTCATGGAAAAATATGATGAGGTATACGAACTTGGTATTAAACGTGCAGTAGTAGATTATGGTTATGAATGTTTCCGTCTTGATGAAGATCCTGGTCCAAAACATATTCCTGAAAGGCTTATTAGGGAATTAATCGATGCAGATTTAGTGATAGTTGATGTTACAGAAGTAAATCCAAATGTCTATTATGAATTAGGCATTAGCCACACAATAGGAAACAAAACAATTTTGCTAACACAAAACATTGATCAATTGCCTTTCGATATACGCGGCGAATACGTAGTGTCCTACTCTCCTGGTAGAGAGGGCTATAAACTATTAAAAATGGATCTCACTAACACCATTAGACGTTTAGAAGAAAATACCGGCTCTCCAACAAATATAGTCCAAATTGCAGGACGCAGATACTTTGATATGCGAAGGCGGGTAGAAGAGAGTATTACGAAATTAAATAAAGAGAGGGAGCGTATGGTAGAATTACGGAATTACTTATCAAAGGGAAGAAAGATAACCGATAATCAAAAAGTGATACGAGCGATTGCTGAAAAAATTTATAATACTTTTTCTGGGGGGAAAAATAAATATTTTATCAGCATATCTGGCGCTGCGGGACTAGGAAAATCGAAATTCACAAATGATGTATGTAAAGAGTTATGTAAAAGAAATGGTAACCGCTATGCAAAGAGCTTACCTCTTGATTCTTTTATGAAAAATAGAGTCGAAAGGGTATACGACAATATTAGTGGGTATGATATAAAAGCCAATGACATTGAGGAAGCAAGAAATGCAATTCATAGGTTGAGGAAAGGTGAATCCGTAGAATTTACACCATATAATCACGTAACTGGTACGCATGATAATCCTATAAAATTACAACCATCAAAAATCGTTTTTTTGGATGGGATTCATTCACTGCATCCATCAATAGTTCCAGAAATTGATTATGGACTTTTTTTGTCAGCGATCCCAGAAGATGCGAAAGAACTTCGATTTGTTGCAGATGTATTGGACAGATGTTATGTAATTCACGATGCTTTTGCACACGCGGATCAAGAATACAAAGCGTTCGAGAAACATGTACTGCCATATATACGTTTGGCGGATGCTGTAATCCAAACTGAGAGTTATTGGAGATATCAAATTATTAAGATTTAGTAATGATTAGAAGTCATTGCTTAATTGAATCCATAACCTTACATTTTAGATAATGCACAAAAAAATGATTGAATTAATATGTTTTGACTTAGATGGAGTATTAGTTAATACCAATGCTCTTCATGTTGACGCTTGGAAAGCAACTTTTCATCATCACGGAATAAAGTCAGACACAGCTGAGGCTCAATTAAACAATACGATAGGTTTGTCACCCGATAAAATTATTGAATATTTCTTTCCTATAACCAATCAATTGAAAAAAGAAGATATAAAAAACACAAAAAACCTTCTGTTTCGTAGATTAATCACTGAAAGAGGCTGTGAATTATATCCTGATGCTAATCACCTATTAAATCTGTTGAAAAATGATGGATATCCATTAGCGCTGATATCAACTAGCTCTAGTGCTAACTTTGTCATAAATCACATTGGACTTGATGATGTTTTCGATTTCATAGTAAGTGGCAATGAAGTATCAAAAGGCAAACCTGCTCCAGACCCATATTTAAAAGCAATCTCTTTTTTTAATTCAAATATAACTGTAGCATTTGAGGATACAAGTACTGGTGTTATGTCAGCACGATCAGCCGGCTGTTACTGTATAGGAATTCAGAGAAAGAAAATAAAAACTGATATGGGTGCAGACAATTATCTATCTACGGGATTTGAAATTGATTCTATTTATTTGGAAAATTTAGTGAAAGAATGGTTAATTACGAAAACCTAAGAAGCAGATTAAATCGGATTGCAATTCCACTGTGCTCCATTGCAACCACTTAGTCGAGTTGTTAGAAGTTTTGTAATTGAATCCTCAAAAGATTTCGTTGGTCTTTTGAGGGTTTCGTTTTTTGAAGGTGTTTGTGTAGTATGCGTTTGACTTCGTTCTGCCGTATGCCCGCGAGTCGGAAACGAACAGTAAAAAGATTATCCGAGCAAGAGGCGGAACAAGTAAACTTCGATATTGACGGGTTGGAAGAATTAGAGATAAAATGTAGTGAACTGTCAAGAATAGTCCTTCAAGAGGGCTATTGATCGTTCTTCAAAACGCTTGATATGTTCACGGAAGATAGGCATCAAGATAGCTTCTATTTCTTCAGCATTTTTTTTCGCGGCCATTTTTTCTACTTGAGCCAGACAATCTTTCCTTAAATCTTTAATTGTTTGTTCTATGAGTAATGTCATTTCTCCATCGAGTTGAACAGCTTCGCCAATATGCATTAAGCCTAACTTTTTTAGCAACTCATCGTATTCGATGTCTGGCCGGTCTTCAGGGGGTAATTCTTTAAAACTTTTCATATTTATATTTTTCCAAATGACAAGCAGAGTCTACATCTTAACATTTTACTATTTTGTCGATTGCTTATCAAAATTTTTTGAAAGAATTGTTGGCTTTGTAGCCGATGAAGGTCGGGATGAAGGGGGGGGGCATTACGGCAAAGTTTGATTACGGCTTGATATAGGCATCCTGCGTAATGCTATACAGCATAAGTGCTACCAGCGAAAGAGAAACAAAGAGCACGAAGATTATCCAGACAATAATAGATATTCTGTATTTAATCTGCGGCGTATCAGCTATGACCCGCTGATACTGCGGCGAAAAGACAGTAGAGCCCTTTTTGCAAAATATGAGGTAGAGAATATATGCACTAATACCCGTGCCCAAAGGAAATAAAATCAAGCCGATACCGGAGAAAATTTCGGTTGAGACCTTTGCCCATGACAATAAAATCAGGCCAATACCCGCGAAAATTCCGGCTGGAATTCTTGCCCATGACTTTAGTTTGCGGATTCCCGTGCCGACCAAGAACAAAAGGAGACCTAAACTAATTAAAACGGCAGCGATAGTGATTCTAACTTTAGGGTGAGCCTCTTTGTTGGCTACCGTACCAATGACGCCCATCAAAATTATGAATGACCCGGCGAAAAGGTATAGTAAGCCAAAGGACTTAACAGAAGTTTCGTGATTGATGTGCTGCCTGCGGACTTCTTCGGCCGAGACATCCGTCGGGGCAGGAGGACTCGGCGGTTGAATCGAACTGGACGATGAATCCTCATTCATGTTTTACCACCCTTGACAGCAAATATACTAATACCTGCGGCAGAGCTATACATTACCTTTTGTTAGCGATTCAGTATATCGGTGAGGAAATAGAAAGTCAACGTCAACTGTCTCTCCGTAAATATAGAGGGAATTTTGTCCTTATATCTCCGCGCATTTGATTGATTTTTAACCTAAAGCTGCTTGTGTAGCCGTATGCCCGCGAGTCGGAAGAGGATTCTTTTTACCTAAGTTGGTGTTGGTTCCGGAGGACGCGAGTGAGGAGCGTTAGTATTACGCAGTCCCGAAGGGACGAAGTAAAATGGGAAAAGTGCCGAACCGAAGGCACCAACAGCAATTTAAAAAGTGTTGTGGGGGATTGGGAAATGGGTTAAAATTTCCGTGTTGGTTGCAAGGCGGTGATTTTACAGGTGGCTGTTTTGAAAAGTCCGATTTTTAATATCTGCGTGTGGGTTGTTATATTTCTTCGGACAATTCCATGCCAAGGTTCCGAAATTCCTTATCTTCACAAACAGGGAACCGCTACGCAGCTAATTGTGGAGAACGAGCCGTTTTTGATGCTCGGCGGCGAGCTGCACAATTCGAGCGCGGCCAGCTTAGATTATATGAAGCCGATTTGGCCAAAGCTGGCGCAGATGAATCTGAATACTGTTCTTGTGCCGGTATACTGGGAGCTGATTGAGCCGGTCGAGGGCGAGTTCGATTTCGAGCTGGTTGACGGGGCGATACAAGGCGCGCGGAAAAATGATTTGCGACTTGTTCTGCTCTGGTTCGGAAGCTGGAAAAACAGCATGTCCTGCTATGCTCCCGCGTGGGTAAAGACCGACCAACGGAGATTTCCGAGGGCGAGGGTCAAAGACGGCCGTGCGCTCGAGATTCTGTCGCCGTTTGGCCGGGCAAGCTGTGAGGCGGACACTCGCGCTTTCGCGGAATTAATGAAACATATACGCAAGGTGGACAGAAAGAAGCACACGGTTGTTATGGTGCAGGTTGAAAATGAAATCGGGATGCTGACCGATGCCCGCGACTACAGCGACGCCGCCAACGCCGCTTTCAAAAAGCAGGTGCCGCAAGAATTGATGGATTATCTTACGAAGCACAAAGGCAAGCTGATTCCCGAATTCGAAAGCGTATGGTCGGCCAAGAGATACAAAACCAGCGGAACGTGGGAAGAAGTTTTCGGCCGGGGACTGGCGACGGATGAGATATTTATGGCGTGGTATTTCGGGCGCTATGTCAATCAAATAGCAGAAGCGGGCAAGGCGGAATACGCGCTTCCGATGTATGTCAACGCGGCTTTGATTCGACCCAACTATAAGCCGGGACAATATCCAAGCGCCGGGCCGCTGCCGCACCTTATGGATGTATGGCGAGCGGCCGCTCCGTCGATTGATTTTATCGCGCCGGACATTTACTTTCCGAATTTCAGAGAGTGGTGCGAGAAATACTACCGGTCCGGCAATCCGTTATTCGTCCCTGAGGTTGGCAGGGGGTCTGAAAATCCGGTTAACGCTTTTTACGCCACAGGGCATCACGACGCGATGGGCTTTTCGCCTTTCGGAATAGACAGCGCTTCCGAGGAAAGCCCGCTCGCAGACGCATACGAGGTTCTTGCTCAAATGTCGCCGCTGATTTTTGAAAATCAGGGCAAAGGCGCGATGGACGGCGTTGTGCTTGATAAGGATAATCAAACCACCGAATTGAAGCTGGGAGGATATATTCTTAATGCCAAGCATGAGTATACGTGGGGCTGGTCGGCCGGGGACAAGAACGCTGAGACGTGGCCGCTGGCAGGCGGAATCATAATTTCGACGGGGCCGGACGAGTATGTAATTGCCGGCAGCGGCTTTATAGTGACCTTCGAAACAGATACGGAAGGGGAAACCGCGGGGATATTAAATGTCCAAGAGGGCAGTTATAAGGACGGCGTTTGGGTCGGCGGGCGATGGCTCAACGGCGATGAAAACCACCAGGGCAGGCATGTCCGACTGCCATTCGGTGATTTTGGGATACAGCGAGTGAGACTTTACAGGTATCGTTAGAGGCCGCAGAGCCGTAATGCAAGCGAGGGGGATTCAGAGTTTCGGCGATTTATTTTCTGCTTCGAGTTTTTTTAATTCAAGCTGGAGGAAGCGGATCAATCGCAGGGAGATAAAGTTATACATACAGGCCGGCTTTTGCCGGAATTCGAAGATGTCCCTGGTTGATTTCGAGAGGTCGAGCCAGAGGTTCTCGATGAAGTCATCGTATTGCCTTTCCATATTTATCAACATCACGCCTCTCCTTCTTGAAAACGCAGTGGACAAACAGGCGGTTAAGGAAAGGTACTCGTCTCTATTTAAAGTATAACACATTTTTTCAGGTGCGGGTGAAACCGGCCGGTTTTAAAAGGGCCTCTTCAGTCCTTTGAGGAGGAGAAGTGTCTGGCTGAAGAGGCACACACAAGCGCTCTGCGAATATATTGCGTATTCCAGAGAAGATGGCCGTTCCAATAATTAAGATGCGCAAAGGAGAGCAAATGTTTCACAAATTTTAATTTTTTTTTGACCGGTGCCGCAGAAATGTAGGGCGATACAAAGGTCTTGCGAAATCTGCGAAAATCTGCGAAAATGGCGCATTGAGTTTGTTTATTTTGAAAGGGAAATAAAATGGAACTGAAACTTGATGTTAAGACACTTGTGATAGGTATTGCATTGGGGGCTATTCTGGCTGCTACGCTCGGTGCGAACGGTGTTAGTGCGGACAGGGCTGATTTCGGCATCGCCCTTGAAAACAAGGGTTTGGCTCTGATAAGGACATCGGACGGCGCTTTCTACGTTGTTGAAGCGGAAAAGGCGGCGGCAAGAAGAGTTGAGGATGAGACCAAAGGGTCGAGGAGAAAATATCTCGATTTCAGCAGCTTGTCTGAGTAAGGGAACGTCCAAGAACTACTAAAGCGAGCTGTTCTGCTGTTTGGGGCTTGCGTAATCCGGGATTGCTGTAAAAAGGCAGTGAACAGGAATTTTTTCTATTCTCTGCCAATTTGCGCCAGATGCCGGATTGAGGAAACGGGAGCGAGGATTTTATGGGGCGAGGGGGAGGGATAAAGCGGAGGTGGTTTGCATTTTTCTGTTCAACTGCTCCTTGAGATATGCCGATAACTATTAAAAATTGAGAGCTATATTGCATTAAAAAGGAGCAATACTATGGGGATACAAGAATGGTCGGAGAATATTATTCTCGTGGATTTACCCCAAGAACCGAACGTGGGCGAGGAACTGAAAAGCGTTACCGAGATGGTTCGCGACAGAGGCGACTGTGACGTAGTGATGGATTTTTCGAATGTCGATATCTTGACCTCTTCGAGCTTGTCGAAGCTGCTGAAGCTTCGCAAGCTTCTGGCAGACTGCGGGCATCGTCTTGTTTTCAGCAACGTTGCACCTGCGACGAAAGGCATCTTTACGGTAACGGGTCTTGACGGGATTTTCGAGATTGCGGACGACAAGTTCATCGCCCTGGCAAGTCTTCAAGTAGTCAGTTAGGCGAAAAGAAGCTTGACAAAAGGCCTGTCTTCCGTACAATGGAGCGAGATATTGCCTTTGTTGAGCGGGCTACGAAAGTCGCTCATATCAGCGGTGTTCGTAATCTGCTCGCAGGGCTTTTGTAATAGCAGGACATTTAGAGATGAACGAGGAAACTCTGCAGCAAGTTGAGCAGATAACGGGTTATAAATTTTCCAACCGCAGTCTTTTATCCCTCTCGCTGACGCACTCATCTTCGGTTGACGACCGTCTTTTGAGCAACGAGCGTCTGGAATTTCTCGGCGATTCGGTTTTGGCTTTGGTAGTATGTCTGATGCTGTTCGAGCATTTTCCGAGCTATCTGGAGGGCGATCTGACGAAGATAAAAAGTATGCTGGTTTCTCGCAGGACTTGTGCGCGTGTTGCGAAGCGGCTCGGTCTTCACAAGTTTCTAAAGGTCGGCAAGGGTATGTCATCCAGTCGGGCTTTAACCAGTTCTCTTGCAGCCGGGCTGTTGGAGGCGGTTATAGCCGCAATTTATATCGACGGGGGTTTCGAGGCCGCCAGCGGCTTTATTTTCGAGGCGTTCGCGCCGGAAATCAGCAGGGCAGATGCGGAGCAGTCTCACGGCAATTACAAGTCGCTGCTGCAACAGCACGCCCAGCAGCAATTCAACGCCACGCCCGTTTATGTTCTGCTCGACGAGAAGGGGCCCGACCACGATAAGTGTTTCGAGTCTGAGGTCGTTATCGCAGAGCGTCATTTCCAGAGCGCATGGGGAACAAACAAAAAACAAGCGGAGCAAAAAGCTGCATTCAAAGCCCTTGTCGAACTTGGGGTTCTCGACGGTGCTTCTTCAGATTACGACGGCTGAAGACAGCAGCGAGCGACCGTGGTCATATTGAAATCAGCCATGCGAGGACGTATAATGCCAGAGCGGCCATAATTATGAAACCAATGATGGAGCCGAACAGAAGGGCAGCTTCTTTTAAGAATATGCCCGCGGTGATTTTGGGAAGTTTTGTCGCTTTATAGATTATCGCGATGGCCGCGGCCAGAGGGAGCAACCAAAGCATTAACTGAAGGTTCGGCCGTATTTGCTCGGGCGATGTGAAGGTTGCTATCAGGATATCTATCATTTCACACTCCCGCTGAGGTTAGCCAGCGAAACGGCGTTTACAATGCACAAGAGATTGAGCAGGCCGGAGACGAGTGTGTATATCTGGCCGATTTCGTTGGGCCAGCCATAAACGGGATAGCCGCCGCCTGCGGTATAATGTGATAAAACCAGCACTATCGGCGGGTTCATAACCTGGGCTGCTTTAATATATGTCGGCGCCGGTCCGACCAGGTCAATCACGCCGATTGAACCGACGTACAGGCCGATGCAAAGAGTCAGCGTAACGGTTACGAATATGATTATCGCGCGTTTTTTTTCTCCAATCGCGAAGTATCCCGCTCCCGGCAACAGCCAACCGACCAGCCCGACGAGGACCAAAAACTGCATACGGTTTTTTTTCTGAGGCATCGCCATTACGAATCACCCTCGGTACCGGCCGGCGTATTGGTATCTGCCGGTGTTTCGTTTTCCCCGGCTGGTCTAAAGTGCATACGCTTGACTATGTTTTCAGGGTTAAAGTGAACAGTCGCCACAGACTGAGTCTGAAGGAAGTCTTCTCTGTAGACTCTTGCAGCTTTGACGGTGTTGTACTGCTGCTGGTCAAGACGGCTAAGAACGGCGTTTTTCAGGCAGTAACAGGACATATCGGGTTTGAACTCCAGAACCACGGGCAGAGTATCCGGCGTATTGCTGTCCTGCGGGATGAGGGAATAAATCTGGTCTATGAGCATTCTTTCTATTTTGGTTTCGCTAATTAACCACCATCCCGTAGGGGTTCCCTGTCTTTCCATAGCTAATGTTTCCAATCTCTTATCCGAGAATCTCTGCACATCCGCCAAATTTTGCAGCTTGAACGCATTCGGGTCTTCTCCAGCTTTTTTGTCGGGTTTATCATAAAGCTTGTTGAATTTATCGACGGCATTTTCCCAGCCGTTCTTTGCCGCCAGTTTAACAAATTCTTCGGCTTTGTTTTTGGTGGTATCCATCGCTGCGAATTCTTTGAGGTCTTTCACTACTTCGTCTCTTATTGAAGAAGTTTCCTGCTGTTCTTCGCCGAGCTCGATTGAGCCAGCGGCTATGGTTTGATTTATGCTTTCGGGTTCGGAGGCCTTGTGTGCTTCTGTAACCCGCACAATCATCGTTATTTGTCCGATTATATCCTGTGCCGGTCCGATGTTTTCATACAATCTGGGCTTAGGCGCATCGAAGGGACCGAGCTCGCTGGCTTTAAGCTCGTCCACAGCGAAGGCGACCTCAATCAACGGCACCGGATTATATCCATAACCCCTTACGAACAGGGTCCCGAGGTGTTTATCTGTAATAAAATCAGGCGCACTGAGCAATGCTGTTTGCCCTGTATATACATTGATTTTGTATTTTTTGCCTAGCTGGTCGGCGACGGTCTTGTAATCGCCCGCCGTCTTCCTGAATTGTTCGGAGGAGATTTGCTCAAACTCCATATCTATATCCTGCAAACCGGTTTCAGTAAGCGTTCTGGCTTCCTGAAGTATGGTTTGTGCTTTGGCCCTGACTTTGCTCTTAAGGAGGCTTTGCGAAATAATATTTGCTACTTCACCGTAGCTTCTAATACGTTCGGTCGGTGGAGAATTGGGGTCGTTGGGGTCCGAGGGGACTGACACAATGAATTCTTCTCTGTGTCTCTGGTAAAAATCTTCCACTTCTTCCTGAGTGGGCAGCGTTACTGTCTTCTCGACATCGTCGAGCTTAAGGGCGATATATTCGAGCCGGAGGCGGTCGTGCAACTTATATCCGAAGCCGTAGGGGTTTTGGTCGCTTACTTCGCCGGAAAAGAAGCTTCTATATTTTTCAAAGTGCTCGGCTACTTTTTCTTCTTTCGGCTCATCGGCAGTTTCTGCAAATACAACCGAGTCGAATTTTACAAATTCGACGTTGAGCGTTTCGTCTTCCCAGCTCGTTTCGTGCTTTATCTGTGCGTCTGTAACGTTCTCGTTCGAGCAAATCAATTCGGCGTATCTTAATACTTCAGCCACGCTACCGAACGCTTTTAGTATCTCCTTTTCCGAGACACCCTGCCGGCTTGCTACCGAACCGACCACCTGCGAGTATGTCGCACCGTTAAAAAGCTGGGGTATCGCATTTTCAAGCTGCGCACGAGCGGTTTCCTCGGATATCATCACTCCTGCGCGCCGCGCTTCGCTTTTCAGCAATATCCAATATATCTCACTCGGCATCGAATGTTGGTAGATATCATTTATCTGCGTTTCGTTAATTCTGTATGGGTTTGCCGATATCATTTGTTTTACGTGCTCGAAGGACATTGCAGTTGCTGTTTTGTCGGGGAAGAGCAGTGTGGCCAGCATAATCGCATGTAAGTCGCGGACCTGGAATATCGGTATTATTATGCCTCTTAAGATTACATCTACCTGGAGCATCCTTAGTGTTTCCAGTTCACGCTGTGCCAGAGCGAAGTCGTAGTCGGTTATTTCGCCGTTATCTTTAAAGTATGCGAAGGTTTCGCGTCGCGTCATTCTTCTCTGGCGGCACTCGGTTAAAAATGCCTGGAATATAAAGCCGACCAACAGAAGTATGACCACAACAGCCATAACTTTCGTATTATTTCTGCGAATCCATTTGACTAAATTCATATCTATGCTCCGAATTCTTTCAAAGACTGCTGTTCGCATCGGGCGGCTCTACAATTAAACAACTCGCCGCAAGATGGAATTCTTTTGCCTAAAACAGGTAAGTATATTCGAATGCCGAAGTTTTGCAAGAAAAATAGAGTTTTAGCGGAAACGCGGGATTTACAATATAGGCGACACGATATACGATATACGTTATACGTTTACTCCGAGTGAATGCTGATGGAAGAACGAAATAGAGACTATTCGCAGTCGGCCCGCGCTTTTGCCGAGGCCGGGAATTTTCTGCCGGGCGGCGTCAATTCGCCTGTGAGGGCTTTCGGCGGCGTGGATGCCGAGCCGCTTTTTATCGCCGGTGCGAACGGCTCGAAAATTTACGACATCGACGGCAATGAATATATCGACTACGTCGGTTCCTGGGGACCGATGATACTCGGCCACGCACATCCGAAGGTGACGGAAGCTATTGAGGCAGCCGTGAAGAAGGGGACATCTTACGGGGCGCCGACATTAGCTGAAACGGCTTTGGCCAGAAGAATAGTTAACGCTTTCGATTCTATCGAAAAGGTGCGGCTACTCAACAGCGGCACCGAGTCGGTGATGACCGCAATTCGGCTGGCTCGGGGATATACCAAGAGGGATTTGATAGTCAAGATGGCCGGCTGTTATCACGGACACAGCGATTCACTTCTGGTGTCAGCAGGGTCGGGTCTTGCAGAGGCCGGTATCGCGTCAAGCGCAGGTGTGCCGGAGCAAATTGCTAAGCTCACAATTGTGATACCATACAATGATATCGGCGCGATGGAAACTGTTTTTCAAAAATACAAAGGTCAAATCGCGGCGGTTCTGGTTGAGCCGGTTGCTGCGAATATGGGCGTGGTACCGCCCGTCGATGGCTACCTTGAGAGGCTCCGGGATTTGTGCAGCGCCGAAAAGTCGCTGCTGATTTTCGATGAGGTGATAACCGGATTTCGTA
Source organism: uncultured Pirellulales bacterium (assembly GCA_964468375.1). Taxonomy (GTDB): domain Bacteria; phylum Planctomycetota; class Phycisphaerae; order Sedimentisphaerales; family Anaerobacaceae; genus CAYXUW01. The sequence goes on from CAYXUW010000018.1 coordinate 11,978, forward strand.
TTACATACGGCGGGGCGCAGGAGCTTTTCGACGTTAAGGCGGATATAACCTGTCTGGGTAAAATAATAGGAGGGGGGCTACCGATGGCGGCTTTGGGCGCGAGGGCTGGTATTATGGACATGCTCGCGCCGGAAGGGCCGGTCTATCAGGCGGGGACACTAAGCGGAAACCCAATCGCAACGGCGGCGGCTAACGCGACGCTGGAGATGCTCGAAAAGGGTAATTGCTATGAGCAACTTGAGAAGACTTCCGCGATGCTGGAGGAAGGTTTAACCAAGGCCGCTAAAGATGCGGGTGTGCCTGTTACGATAAATCGCATCGGCTCGATTATGAGCTGTTTCTTTACGGACAGACCTGTGAAAAATTTTGCTGACGTTCAGTTAACCGATATAAAACAGTTCAAAAAATTCTTCTCGGAAATGCTGAAGCAGGGCGTTTACCTTGCGCCAAGCGCATATGAGGCGATGTTTATTTCATTGGCACACACAAAAGACGATATCGAGAAAACCATCGAAGCTGCGGTGAAGGTGTGGTGAGCTAATTTTCAACCTTTATAACGAAGCCGCCGTAGTTTTTCAGCTTGATTTCCAGAGGTTTTTCGGGGGTGATTGTGATTTTTTGCATTTTGAATGAGCGATTGTCTTTGCCGTCGGTTATCAGTGCTACTGTTTTGGCAGTTTTAAGGAAGCTGAGATCGAGGTTTATAGTTTTTTCCGCATTTTCCCCGTTTACACCTGCAATGAACCAGTTATTGCCAAATTTTCGTGCCAGAACTACGAGCTTGCCGGGATAGCCGTCTATGAAGCGGGTATCATCCCATCGTGAAGGTACTTCTCTCATAAAGTCCTTAACATAATCCGGAACAGCCGCCATACCTTCAGGAGTCTGGGCGAAGTGCTGTATTCCCGAAGTGAAAATTACCGACAAGGCCAGTTCGAAGCCGTTTGTCGTTACACGCTTTATATTGGGCACTTCGGTGAAGCAAACCGGCGTGAAATCCATAGGGTCGAAAACGTTTCGCGTGAAGGGCAGGACGCAGCAATGATTGGGCTGGAGGTCAGCATTACCTTGGTCAAAGGTTACATACTCAAAACCCTTTACCGCCTCCATCGTAACTAGGTTTGGATAAGTGCGTTGCCAGCCCCTTGGCAGGGTTGCACCGTGACAATTTACCATCAGATCAAATTTAGCTGCATCTTCGAATATATCCTGATAATAAGTCATCACAGATTGGCCATCACCACCGAAGAAATCCACTTTGATTCCCTTTATGCCCATTTCTTTCAGCTTGCTGAACTCTTCGACGCGACTTTTGTGAGTAAGTAATTTATCTTTAGGAGTAAAAGTTACGGTGTTCCAGTTACCTGCGGAGTTATACCACAGAAGAAGGCCGACATTTTTGCCTTTAGCATATTCAGCAAGCTCTTTAATCTTGTCATAGCCAATTTTCGTATCCCAGTTCACGTCAATCAGGCAGTATTCCCACCGCATATCGGCGGCAAAATCGATGAATCGCTTCTGAACATCGTAAACTACTGAATCATCTTTCAACATTACCCAACTCCACGAAGCTCGGCCGGGCTTTACAAATGAAATGTCTTTTATCTTGGATGGAGCGGCTAAATCGGTTCCGAGTGTTGATTCGGCTATTGTTTTCAAACTGTCGCCTATTACAATCATTCGCCATGGTGTGGACCAAGGCAATTTCGAATCTGGGTTCACCGGCCCGTCGGCGAAGACTTCCGCCGGCTGAGGGAATCCGATGAAGAATTCGTTTCCAGGGGAGTCTTTTTTTAATCTGCATCCACAGTAATTTCTGTCGGGTGCGGTCTCGCTAATCAGCAGCCAGTATTTGTCGAAATTGAAAAGCGCCGGGAAAATCCAGCCAGCTTCATTATGAGATAATTTATCCACCTCGATATCTTGTTTGTAATGCTCCTCATAGGAGGGCTGGGTTTGACACCATCCGGATTTTGCCTCGGCTATCGGCTGAATCCACGTTTTTGTGCCGGGGATAAAATTGAACGAAGTGGTTTCTTTTATAATTTTTTTAATATCATCTGATTTTTCAGGGAAATGGTATCTGAAAGCAACGCCGTCATTCGAGACCTGAAAGACAATATCGATTTTTTTGCCGTCCGCGTTTTTCAAATGAAAGGTTCTTTTGTGGGCGACATAGGAGCAATTGCGTTTTTTGCCGTGCAGCATTTCATAACTGACTTTGACGGTTTCGAGATTTGATACGGATTCCAGTGACAGGTTTTTGGAGAAATCTCCGTCTTCCCTTATTATCCCTAATTTAGACTCGCCCAGAACGGCTGTGCCGGAGAATTCAACCCGATAATAAGCGTTTTTATCGTAGCCGACATGGAAGTACACGGCGATTCTTCCGGCCGGGCTGTTTATTACACAGTCTTTTTCCGCCTGGCAGTTTTGCGTGCAGGATGTTAAAAGCAGTATCACGAGCAGTTTATTTGCGATGTTCAATTTCATAAATCTCCTGTTTAGCTGTAACTTATGCCGTATTCGGGCTGTTGCCGGGTTATTAATTATATCGCGTATCGCTTCGAATTGCAATTTTATGTCTTAGTCCAACCATAAATAAATTTCTTGCATTCGGTTTTGTCACGAAGCATAATAATGTCCGGCGTTATATACGAAATATAAAGTTAGGAGATGCGAAAATGAACCAGGAACAGAATGAGAACAAAAACCTAATCGATACCACCGATTGTCTCGAAGCTGTCAGTGTTTTCAGAGGATGGAAAAACACGTTGTTTGTGGTTGTGATACTTTGCATGCTCTTATTGCAGGCGTCCTTCTGGCTTGTTGATACCGGCTACGTTAAGGTAGAAAAACCTTGCAGCGAGAAGATATCGGCTGCTACGGCCGTTCAGGAGCAGGCCGGCGAGATTGCGGCAGGGGCCAAGGAAAAGATTGCGAAAGCCGCGGAGGAGGTAGCGGCGCCGGCGACGGATAAGCCAAGCGAAGCAATGCCGCAAACGCAACCCGAACCTGTTAAAGCCGTCTTCCAGATAGAGTTTAAGCATCTCGCCCGGCTTGTCCGCTTTGTCAATTTTGTGCTTGTGCCTTTTGCGGTGCTTTACTGTCTGACGATGCTGTTCGCTTTGAAGATATCGCTGGTGGGGCGGCTCGGCGGGATAAATCATATCAGTCGAGCGTTTTTCATATCGCTGGTTTTCGTTATTTTTCTTTTGCCGTGGCAGAAGTTTTTCGGCGGCGTAGTCTTCGGGGCAATGTATACCCTGTGGGAGCTGGCGAAATGGTACAACAATGAGGCAACGGGCGACGTGCTCGATGTTGTTTTCTACTATTTCCGTTTTGCCGGTTACTGGCTGATTGTTCTTTTACTGCTTATATTCTCATTTATCCGCAGCGGCCGATGGGCGAAGACTATTCTTCGCCGGCTGGAGGTAGTATAGACGCTATTTGCCGGAGACGACTTTGGCGGATTTTATTAATACCGTTTCTACGGGGACGTCACGGTGTCTCCCTTTTCGCGTTGTCTTTACGGATGCGATTTTATCAACGACGTCCATACCTTCGACGACTTTGCCAAACACCGCATAGCCCAGATTGTTCGGCCCTTTATAGTTCAGGTTGGGATTATCTTTATGGTTGATGAAAAACTGGCAGGTCGCGCTGTCGGGATTTTGCGTCCGCGCCATTGCGATGGTGCCTCGGCTGTTTTTTAATCCGTTGTCAGCCTCGTTAACGATTGGTTCGTGCGGTTTTTTCTGTTTCATCTCCGCGGTAAGGCCGCCGCCCTGTATTACAAAACCTTTTATAACCCTGTGGAATATTGTTCCGTCGAAGAACCCTTCCTCTGTGTATCGGAGGAAATTTTCTACCGTAACCGGAGCAGCCTTTTCATCGAGCTCGATTACAATGTCGCCCATAGTCGTATCTAATTTTACCCTTTTCGGTTTCTGTTTTTTAACAGCGGTTTTGCTTTCGATTTTTTTCGCAGTTCCGTTATTCTCACAGCCGACCATTAAAACGGATGCTATCGCAAAAACGGTCAGCCCCAATAAAATCTGACTTCTGTAAATCATAAAAATATCTCCTGGAATGAATTGCTTACTTTTTGTCTTCGTTTTTATTCCGTACTATTTTTCCGGATTTGTGTCGTGCCGTATTGGCGGCGGCATCCACACATTCGATGTATTTTCGCGCATAAGCTTCGCCGGACTTCATAGCATCCTGTTCCCACTTGCAATCCAGAAACTCTTTATACCACCTTTTAGCACATTCGTGGTCCTGCATATGATATAAGCAGTTTCCGATTTTGTATGCCAGCCGATATTTATATTCGTAATAGTCCGAGTGTTCCCAGGCCTTGTTATAATATTCGAGCGCTTTGGAATACTCTTTTTCGTCGTAGTATGTACCGGCCATCAGGCAGGCGGCTCGGCGATACTCAACGCCTTGCGGGTCTTTGAGAATCAGTTCAAGATTCTCGCGGCAGCTTTTGTAATTCCCTTCTCTATAGTAACATTCGGCCAATTCCAACCGGGCGAGCTGATAATCGGGCTTCAATTCAAGGGCTTTTTTAAATGACTGAATCTTTTGAGCGTTGCCCTCGGTGTCCTGGCCGTCTTTCAAGTAAGCCCCGGCATAGCAATCGTTTTTGATAAACTTCAAAAGCTCTACGTTTATTTCTCCGTAGGACATGGATAACGTTTCTTCAAGGGTGGGCAGTTCGTAGCCCTTTCCCCGGACGGTTTTCAGGTATTTTTTAAGCTGGTTTGTTTCGTACAGCCAGTAGAAAAACGCTCTGGCGAAATGGCAGCCCAAATCCCAGTCGCCGAATTGTTCTTCCGATGACGAGAGGAGTCGTCTTATATTTAGCCGGTGGCCCTGCTCGATTTTGCTTCTTAATATTTGTTCCCGTAGCGGGCTCGGTCTTCCCACGGCCGGCTTGCCGTCGGCGATTTGTGTTTGCTCTCCCAGAAAGCAGGCAAGACCTTCGTCGAACCATTCGGGCGGGTTTTTGTAATCCAGATGTATGAAGTGATGTGTGACTTCGCGAAAAAGCCCGTCCCAGGTATTGAGCTGTCCATTATCCATAAATCGGTGCGTATACACCGCCGGTGTATCGGGTTCGTAGAAGCCGTGCTCGGCCGTATTTTCGTAGCCCTTACTTTTAAGGAGCCGCTGTGTGTCGGATTGTGTTTCGGAGTAATAGATTATTAAGGGTTTGGGCCAAGGATTCTGAAAGTATTGCGCCTGCAGATTCTCGTAATATGCCTCGGCGTTTTTAAGAATGAATTGCGCATAACGGGAGTCTAAATCACAGCGAATCGCGAAGTGGTCGCTTAGATCAGCTTCGGCGAAAGCATTCACAAAGAGTAAAATCGCACAGCAGACATACACGAAGATTAGTTTCTTCATTTTTACTATGGTCCCGGTATTTTCGAATTTTTAAGAAGACTGGAGGCGGGGGGATTCGAACCCCCGTCCCGAGATGTTTCAAGACAAGCGTCTACATGTTTAGTCGCTTTATTGTTTTATCGCCTTGCAAATCGCCAAACGACAGGCTCCTAGCTCGGCTATTTCGGGATTGGTCTTATCCATCAGGCCCGAACAACCTTCAGGAGCAGTCTGCTGATTGACGCCCATTGCCGAGCCGCAGACAAACTCAGCAAGGACGGGCTGCTTAATTAAGCAGCCATTTGCAACTGGTAGTTGCCAATTAAATTTAGTTGCCGGGTGATTAGCCAGGCCAACCGGCGTCCTGGACATGCGACCTGCCTCTCCGTCATCCGGTCGAAGCCGTTCGCCCCCGTATTAACTTTTCAATTATACCCGCACGATTACATTATATCTTTTATCGCCGTGATTTGCAATAAAAGTTTATTTCCGCAGGACATGAAGGATTTCTGTCCCCGCAGGCTCAATTCGATTGGATAAAGCCCTATATGCCTACTTGAATAAGTTGGTTATAAACGACTTCAGCGTTTTGGAGTCTATTTTCGTCTTACCGGTCTTCTTTTGTTGCTCTTTAATAAACATCATCAACAGTTGTGAAAATATCGCACCCGGGCGGGTATAGCCGCACACGATGTAGTGCGGCCCGGGTTTCGATTCACCGGCTTCTTTTTCAAGTGTCGGCCGGACGCTTTCCGGCGTTATCAGTGAATTAGCATGCTGAAAGACGACCTTGTCCATTACTTTATAGACTTCCTTGCTTTCTTTGGTCATCCCGTAATAATCCAGAAGCTGCGCGAGGACATAATTCGAGGCCAGCCAAACGTCCTTGCCCTGGTCGGATTCGACGGGCTTTCCGCTCTGCGTTCTCGCGGTGGCCCAGCCGAACGGATTGCGGTTATTCATATAAATAGTCTTGAGGACTTTTTTGACTTTGTCGGCAGGGATGAACGGCTCTTCGCCCATCAATATCAGATACCATAGCCCGTCGAGCTGATTTGTCCAAACGTCGGTGTTTGTTTTGCCAGTTTCAAAATCCTTACAGGTAGCGTAATACTGCATTCTGCCGCGGCTGGTTTTCCTGTCAATCCAGAGCTTTTCGTAAACCTCGAAGCTCTTTTCGAAAATCTCATCGTATTCTTCTTTGGCGGCTTTATCGCCCATCATATCCGCCATTTTGCTCATTGCCTTGCACGCGGCCAGAAAGCCGTTCGTGCAGTAAGAATCTATTCCGAACAGGGTAATATTGTCGAAGGTGTTCTTCACTTCATCCGGATAACCTTCGGGTATGCCGTCGCCGTCCAAATCGAGCTCCTCCAGATATTCGAACCCGAACTTAAGCTTCTTCCAGTTCTTTTTCAGGAAATCCGTATCGCCGAGATACTTGACATTTCGGAGCACCCGCAGTGCGATTTTGGGGAAAAGGTCTATCCAACAGTTGTTATTATACCAGGTATATTCGCTTACATTGCGCATCGGGTTGCCGAAGGTCAGAGCCGTCAAATCGTGCGAAACGCTTCCCTTAATTTTCGTCGGCGCCTTTACGTGCGTCAGCGATACGCCTTCGTATTCTTCCGGGTGCTCCACGAAATGCTGCCTCGCCTCGGCGAAGGACGCGTGGGTATGGTAGAACCTCTCGGTTAGGTTTTCCTGCATTATCGAATCGATAAACCGCTGACAAATTTCCTTTTCCACCTCAGGGAACATAAGCATAAGTATTGGCGAGAACCAGTCGACGTCCTGAGAGTTGACGTATGGATAGTCGAAACATTCCAGAAATCTCGCAACGTCATTGCCTTTTTTGTCCTCAATCCACGCCGCGGCGTTTGCCAGCGGGAAATGGAATTCGTTTACAATCAACCGAAGCAGCATCAGCGCACTCTTTTTATCCGCCTTGTAAGCAGGGCTCTTCTGAATAAGCTCAAACATCCTGTTCTGGATTGCGGCCGTCTTATTCAGCCATTCGGGATATTTATTCAGTGCTAACTTAGCCATATCCCTCGCCCTGTCCTTGGCGTTCTTAAAGCTCTTGACGTATTTGCGGTCGAACGCTGTGCCGTCCGCATACCACTGCTGCGGAAAATCGAAAACGACAGCGACCGGTATTTTCTTCGCCGCCTTCGGCTTCAATGTAAAGGTAATACTGACAGCCGCACCATAATCATGATTGACCTTAGGCCTGAATTTTTCGTAGAAGCTGCCGTCCGGTTTTAGGAGTAAATCCTGCTTTAAGCTGTTTAGCCGGAAATACGGCTGCGTATCTATCTTTACACCCGCCACTTCGGGAACGGCTATGACCATTTTCTCCGGGCACGGCTTTGAAGATTTGGCGTCGAAGCACGAGCTATCCGTTGTGGACATTATCACGCCTCTTATGCCGGAGAAGCTGAAATCCTTGTGAACGTGTCCCTTCAGCGGCGCAAAACTGATATAGGAGGTGTCCTGATCAATCGGGCGGTATTTCTTCTCCCGCAGGTTGGCCAGCGTCGGCCTCGGCACCACCAAAGTGATTTGCTGAGATTTATTCGAAGTGTTCTCAAACTCGTATTCCTCCACGCCCATCGGCATCAGCGTCTGCTCATTGCCGGACAGAAACGGGCTGATTAATCTCCTTGTTACTCTGGCCTTGCCTAATTTGTAAGACATCTCCGTATTAGGCGGGGCAAGCGAAATCGTAACCTGTTTTATATCCACCGGGCGGTAATAATAACGCTCCGTTACGGGTATGTCATCGGGGCTTTCCTTTACCTCCGGCTTTTTAGTCGTCAGCATAACCGGCTGGTCGCCGCCGACGCGGACAATAGGAGCCGAGGCAAGCTGTAATGCCTTTTGATTTACATACACTAATCGGCCGGTGTCATTGATGCGGTTATATAGGCCGTCCGGCGATATGCCCACCGCGCAGGTCGGCGCACCCTGAAGGAAAACGGTCAGGGGAAAGTCCATCGTCTTTGACATACCCTGAAAATGTACCGACATCTTATTTTTAACATAAATCTCGGGTATTTGTTTTCCTGAAATAGTGAACAAATCGCTCATCTTTAGACTGCCTGCTTTAGCCATTCAGCGTCTCCTCTGCTTTGAAAAGTAATTTCTCTATTCAATACTCACCGCCCGTAGCGGCCGTAAAACGAAGGATAATAGCAAATAATGTCCAGTCCTTCAAGCGCTTTTTGAACACGTCATATATCTCATTTGAAACCAATGATTTTATGAAAGCGTATCTGTCTACGGGACATCAAAGGCGAAACGCAGAATGACAAGTTACAGTTTTTCAGGAAGCCGGGCCGAGCTTGTGGCCGGGAGCGATGGAGTAAAGCCGTTTTTTGGGCTCGGTGTTAACATGAGAAGCAACAATTTTTCCTACAAAGATTATGTGGTCGCCGGCGGCTGCCTCCGAGTCAAGCTGGCATTCAAAATTCGCCACGGCGTCGGTAAGCAAAACGGAATCAATAACTTCCGCGGGTTCGGTTTTACAGTCGAACCCGGCGAATTTATCGACATCCCTGCCGGATTTCGAGCCGAAGAAAAGCGCGGCATCGGCCATATCGGAAGAAGGGTAACAAACAGTAAAACACTTAGAATGCCGGATAGTTTCAATTGAATAATGTTTACCGGCAACGGCTATGGCCATCATCGGCGGTGTTCCGGAGGCTATCATTGTCCAGCCCAATGTAACAGGGTTGGCCCGGCCGGTCTTATCTTTGGCTACGGCGATTACGACCTGTTCGGGGTATTTGGTTTTAATCGCCTCTTCGTATTTAACCTGTTTTTGCATTGCTATTGCCTCCAATTGGTTTTATATTTGAACTACCTTCAAAATTATAAATTCAGGGTTGTCTTTGACAAGGAGAAAGAAGTGGAAACCATCGGCTTTATCGGCAGCGGGAATATGGCGGAGGCCCTGATAAAGGGCATAATCGCAGCGGGAGTTTACAAGCCCGAAAACATCTTCATAAGCGATATTCGTCCGGAAAGACTCGGATTGCTGGTAAAACAGTACGGTGTTAAAAAAGCAGACAGTAACGTTATCTTGGCTGAGAAAGTCGATATTCTCGTACTAAGCATTAAGCCGCAGAATATGACCGACGTTCTGGAAGACATAAAAGATGTGGTCAGAAACGACACACCGATAATATCAATTGCGGCAGGTATAAAAGTCGGCAATGTTACCGCCGTTCTCGGCGATATGGCGGTAGTTCGCGTTATGCCGAATACCCCCGCTTTGATTGGCGAAGGAGCCAGTGCCCTGTTCGCCAACGACAAAGCAAAGCCGATGCTTGGAAAGGCGAAATCAATCTTTTCCGCGGTGGGTAAAACGGTCGTCGTCGATGACGAAGGTTTAATTGATGTAGTAACGGCGGTGAGCGGAAGCGGACCTGCCTATTACTTTCTTTTGATGGAGGAGATGATAAAAGCAGCAATAAAGTTAGGTCTGCCTGAAGATGTTGCAAAAGATTTGGTGCTGCAGACCGCTAAAGGCGCAGGGATGCTCGCCATTGAGGCGGATAAAAGCGGAGAAAATCCTGCCGAGCTTCGCAGAAAAGTTACCTCTCCCGGCGGGACAACCGAAGCGGCTCAGAAGGTGTTTAAGGATAAGCATATCGACACTATCATTGCCGATGCAACAGAGGCAGCTTTCAAAAGAAGCCAGGAACTGTCTGGCTGACTTATTCGACGACAATTGCTTCTACCGGGCACTCATCGGCGGCCTGCTGAACGGCTTCCTCGAATTCGGGCGGTACCTCATCAACGGTAACCTGCGCCATATCCTGCCCCATCGAAAAAACATCAGGACAGGTATCGACACATAATCCGCAGGCAGTGCAGGTATCTTCGATTCTGACTTTCATTATAAATCCCCTTTGGAAATCAATTATTTACTATTGATTATTCGCTGCCTATGACTTACTATTGAGGAAATTATTAAAAATAGTCCATTAAAAATAGTCAATAACAATTTTTTGGCCGGGTCCCATGCAGGCCGAGCCCGTGAATCTGGTCAGGCGGGGAACCGAGCAGCCATAAGCGAGAGCCCGGTTGTGCCGTGGTAAACCCGGCCACCTATTTGAAATGTCTTACACCGTCCTTGCAAGAAAATACAGGTCTCAGAGGTTCGACGACGTCGTCGGCCAGGACCCTATCGCCCAGACGCTCAAAAATGCCATAAAGACCGACAAAGTCGCACACGCTTATCTCTTCACAGGAACCCGCGGAGTCGGCAAAACAACTATGGCGAGGATTCTGGCGAAATCACTCAACTGTCTTGCGGCCGATGCCCCCACAACAAAACCGTGCTGTAAATGCGACAGCTGCGTGGCAATCAATCTCGGTGAAGACATCGATGTCATCGAAATTGACGGTGCATCCAATAACGGTGTCGAAGAGGTCCGCAGGCTGCGAGAGAACGCCATTTACCGGCCTGCAAGGGCAAGGTTTAAGATTTATATTATCGATGAAGTTCATATG
>CAYXUW010000019.1:0-18989 GCA_964468375.1 uncultured Pirellulales bacterium
CCCCCGACTTATTTCTTTTCCTTGCTTCTCTGTCGTTCCTGTGAAACCAGTCCCGAATGCTGGCGAAGGAGTAGGAACCCGCTAAGATAGTAAAAAGTTGTAAATTGAAAGTACCCGTGCTTTCGCCACCTTTGGTTCGGCAGGTTTTTTCTTTACCATCGTTTTAGGCGGCGAATCCATTTGAATCGAGCCCTCGGTTTTAGAAGGGTTATGAAGTTATAATTGACGATTTTGAAAGCTGTTCTGTTAGATTTAACAGGCATTTTGTTAAGAAAAGGCTTTATCGGGGCAGGGGCTTAGGCCGTAGATGCGAAGCACATTTGTCGTAAACGTTATATCAGGCAAGGGTTTAAGAGCAAACGCAACTATAGACACCTGCTCCACGAGAAAAACTCCATAAAAACGTTGAAAAATGGGCTGATGTTATGAATACTGCGACAAACTTGTTAGGTGTTTCGAAAAACTTACAAAATCTAAATTGTGGGCGCAGGGTTGTTTGTTATCCGGAAGTTATGTTGATTGTGGAATAGATTGTTAAAGGAAGGAAAATAGATATGGAAATCAAAACAGGAACAAAGGATTTTTGTGGTAAGTTGATTGGCTTGGCGATAGTGGTAGTCTTGTTGGTGTTTGCGAATGTCGGATTGGCGGCAGATGAAGGTGTTCACCACTATAGAATGATTTCGGCTGTGGAGTATAAGGGCAGTGGAGAGTTTAGGAACCAGGTCGAGGAATTATTCACAGTAAGGACGGAACCTTTATCAAACGAGAAAGTACAGTATTTTATTTCTACAGAGGGCTTATTTGAGGAGCTTTCGTTTGTTGTAGATAAAGGGACTGGGCGTTTATCACAAACCGGAGAAGCTACGAGCATTTGGACTCAGGTAAACAATCACTGTGCCGAATCGCTCAGGAAAGTGACAACAGCGGACATCGGCAGAACCTGGAAACAAGCTTTCGATTTGTCTTCTATCGATAAATCACTTCCGGCAGAGCTCAAGTTTACTTTAACAGCGATACAGGTGGAAAATCAGGAGCTTGGCGAAATGATTGCGGTCAGGGCATTATCGGAGCCGTTCTTTATTATTAAGCAGGGAGCTGTTATGTCCAAGATTAACTCTCTCTATGTTTTTGACCCAGAGATTGAGAATATTTTCCTGAGCGTTTCTGTGTTTGAGTCGGTAACAACGATGAATGGTTTAAAAGAAACCCTCTCTCATAAAGTCGCAACGTGTAAAACCGATGCGGAGGGTAATCCGGTAAACCTGAAGGGGCTTGGTAAGGAATTTGAAAGCTTTGTTGCGAAGTTAGCCCTAACGGAGGATATTAAAGTTGTTAACGCATCAGTTCTGCCTGATTGGGCTAAAAATGACGGCTTACGAGCAGCTCAGGTAAGTTGTATATGTTCTTCACTTGCATGCGAGGGGGCTTTGAATCCGGTTGTTACTGTTTCGGTGCCGACAGCCAAGGTGATTGAGTTACAGAAAAACGGCAGCGATTTGATAACTGTAAATTCGCAGTTGGCAGCCGTTGGAAATGTTCCGGTTGTCGGGCCTTGGGAATGGCTTGTTAACAAGATTGGTTTCTGGCCGGCTGTTGGCGTTTTAGGAGCTGCAATTGCTGTCCCGATTGCTGCATCAGGCGGTGGTGGGGGTGGGAGCAGCGGTGCCCCCACGCCTGCTTCCCCATAACAGGTGATGTATCTCGATAGTATATAAAAAGCCCTTGGTTATGTTTAGAAGTTCTGAGGGTGGAGGCAATTGATTGAAGTGTCTGGCAAAAATACGGGGATTTCTTCGGTATTGGGGAGCTATTCTTGAGTTGCTTTTCTTAGTCCTCTTTTTTGGCGGGTGTAATCCCCCTGTATCCTCTCCCGAGCAGATTAAAAGATTTGAAGAAGCCGGTCCTGTCCAGGCGGCAGTGGATTGGGACCGGTTGGAGAAAGGTAAGCCGGGGCCATATCGAGTAGTTCCGGGCGATGTATTGGAATTTCAAATGCATGCTAGTTTGCGCATAGTCTCTTCTGAGCTGCCGGATTGGCTTAAACCATCATACAATTTTCGAGAAATTGAATCGTACTTAGTTCGGATAAGCGACAGTGGGACTGTTACACTTCCGATTATCGGGGACATACAAGTTGCCGGCAAAACGCTTTCTGAGGTAGAAGAAACTGTTAAACGGGCATATTATCCCAAATATGTTGTAAATCCTCCTATGCTTGTTTGTCAGGTGATGGAATACCAAGCCGAACATGAGAGAGTCTTTACCGTTATGGGCTTGGTAAATAAACCGGATGCGTATCCTTATCCGCCGGATGTTCAGTATAATTTGATGGAGGCATTGGCATTTGCAGGCGGACTCGATATGATTGCTGACCCGCAATATGTACAAGTTTTCCGGCAGGATGCCGATGGCCAAGTGCTTCAAGCGACATTCGGGATAGGCGATAAGGTGCTAAAGGATGCCTATGGGGTTGCGATAAAGCCGGGGGATGTTATATTTGTGAATCATACAATAAGTACTCGTATCAATAAATTTTTGTCAGAAGTATTTCATATAACTATCGGTGGAAGGTTTGATTCTGCGGACTTTGAATAAATTTATATTCTGAGGCAAGTATGAATATCGAGAAAGTTGAAAACGGAGGTTCAAGCCCGCTTCCTTCGCAGTTTGAGGGGGTGGAGGAGAGGAGTTTACTGCAAATAGCCCTGCATCATCGCTGGACTATTTTTTTAACCACCGTATTTTTCCTGGTTGTTGCGTTCATTTATATTTTGAAAGCTACGCCGCTTTATACGAGCGTCTCGAGACTGTACGTAGAACAAAGCGGGCCTAAGGTCATAAGCGACTTTGAGGGGATTATGACCCGCTCCAAAAATTATCTTTATACTCAGGCCGAGATGTTAAAATCAACCCCCATCGTAGGTGAAGTAGCCGAGAATCCTCATATAAAGAGGTTCAGAACATTTAATAAGGTGGACAATGTTGCCGCTTACTTGAAGAAGAAATTGGATATTGAAGTTGGCAAAAAAGATGACATAATCACAGTGATGTTCGACTCGCCATATCCTCACGAGGCTGCTGGCGTTGTTAATTCTGTTGTGGATTCCTATATTAAATATCATTCCATTCGTAAACAAACAACTGTTTCCAAAGTTCTGGATATTCTCCAAAAGGAAAAAGTGAAACGAGACAAAGAGTTGTCAGAGAAATACGCAGAAATGGTGGATTTTACGCGTGAAAACGGTGTAGTTTCATTCGATGACCAGGGTGGAAATATTATTTTCCAAATACTTATGAAATTGTCTGATGCGCTAACTGAGTCGCAATTGATGACCATTAACACCAGAGCTGATTATGAGGTAGTTAAAGCTATAGCTGATGATCCCGCCCAGGTCAAGCAATTTGCAGTAGCTTCGCCTACCGTGGCCGTGCAAGTATTAGTCAATGATACGGCGACTCAGATGGAGTCCGAACTGAGAGCTGCTGAAGTAGAGCTGGAAAGCGTAAGGTCCTATGTTACTGAAGACCACCCTGCTTTCAAGGCCCTTCAAATGAAGGTGGAGTATATTAAAAGCAACATCGAGAAGGAAATGAGGAAATTCAGCGATGCTTACATTGAGATAATGCGGCAAAGATGGCAGATGGCAGAACAGAAAGAAGAAACTTTGCTGGCGTCTTTCCAGATTCAGCGACAAATGGCTCAGAACTTGGGTGTTAAGGCTGCGGAGTATTCGATGCTGGATTCGGAATTAAAGCGAGCTGAGAGAATCTGTGAGATTCTCGATGACCGCATCAAAGAGTTAAATGTCGCCGAGGATACTGGAGCGCTGAACATCAGTATATTGGAAGTAGCCCATCCTGCAGGAAGCCCTTCGAAACCGCAAAAAGCCAGGGTTATGGCAATAGCGTTGGTGCTTGGTCTTATGTTCGGCAGCGGCTTGGCATTGATTCGTGACTGGATGGACATCAGATTAAGGTCGGCAGATGAGGTGTCAGCCGTCCTTGGCGTTCCCGTCCTTGGTTCTGTGCCGGCAATGGCTAAGAGAGATAGTATTGCAGCCCGCGGCCGAAAAGTGAGCTTTGAGCCAAAGAGCGTTATTGCTGAGTCGTATAGAACAATACGCACCGCTATATTTTTTGGCATACCCAAGGGCGAGGCAAGAAATATCCTGGTGACTTCTCCCGATGCGGGTGACGGCAAGACCACGCTGGTTAGCAATCTGGCAATTGCGATGGCTCAGGCAGGGCAAAAGATACTTATCCTCGACGCTGATTTTAGAAAACCGATGCAGCATAATATTTTCGGGTTTGAGAACAGCAAAGGTCTGTCTGCCGTGCTTTCCGGCAATATTTCTATTGAAGAGGCCATCCATAAGGATTCCGTTGATGGGCTCGATATTTTGAGTTGTGGACCGGAAGTGCCGAATCCATCAGAGATACTCAACAGTGATGCTTTTACAAAGATCTTGAAAGATGAGCTATCTAAACGATACGACCGCATCATCATAGACTCGCCTCCGGTTGGTCCGGTCGCTGATAGTCAAATACTCGCAGCCATTTGCGATATAACTCTGTTAGTATTAAGAGCGGAAAAATCCACAAAGAAACATGGTCAGCAAGCCCGCGATGCTTTAAATAGTGTTGGCGGCAGATTGCTCGGTGCGGTTATAAACGATGTGTCTCGAAGTCGTAATGGTTACGGCTATTACTCCAATTACGGTTACTATTCCAGTTACGGTTATGAGTATCGCGGTGGCCGAAGAAGCAAGAAGGTCGAGGAGGATGTGTATGTTTAAACCGTTTTTGAAGGGATTATGTAGAAAATATGACGAGGCAGGGCAATGACAGTTCGCTCGATACTAAATCCGGCGGCGGTGATGTGTTTGCTGGAGAGCACTATGTTGATATCCATTGTCATTGTCTTCCGGGCGTCGATGATGGTCCAGCCAACATTTCAGAAGCGATAGCCCTCTGCAGAGCTCTTGTTGGCGAAGGTGTGACCACTGTAGTGGCTACGCCTCACCAATTAGGGCGGTTTAGCGGATGTAATGAGGCCGCAGATATCAGAGAGGCAGTATCGGCTCTTAATAAGGAACTGAAAGGCCGGGGCATTGCTCTTCGCGTAGTGCCTGGGGCGGATGTTCGTGTTGACGAAAGAATTTGTCGGCTGCTTGAGGCAGATGAAGTGCTTACCCTTGCTGATGGTGGCAGATATATTTTACTGGAGCTTCCGCATGAGGTTTTTATCGATATTAAACCGTTGCTTGATGATTTGGCTGCGATGAATATCCGTGCGATTCTGTCTCATCCTGAGCGACATTCCGGTTTGATGAGAAAATCTAATATTCTAACCAAATGGTTGGCACGTTCAGTTCATTTGCAGGTTACAGCGGGCAGCTTGCTCGGAGATTTTGGTTCTGAAATTCAAGGATTTGCATGGCGGCTTTTAAGCAAAGGTATGGTTTCGCTTGTAGCAACGGATTGTCATAATCTGAATGGTCGCAGACCCCGTATGAAAGGGGCTTTCAAGCGCATAAGTTTGGAACTTGGCGGGGATGTCGCGAAACTATTGTGTATTGAAAACCCACTGAGGGTTTTAAAAGGTCAGGATGTAGTCGTTTGTTCTTTAAAGCACAAGGATGGGCAGTAATGGGGGAAAAACGATTAGCTTTTAAAGACATAGAGCCAGCTCCGAACAAATACGACATCGCAGTCGAATGGATGCTCGCAGCCCTGCTTATCTTTATGCCACTTCTTTTCGGCGCAAGAAATGCCTGGACAGAAGAGGTGGTGATTATCTTATCTGGCTGCATTTTTATCTGCTTTTTATTGAAGCTTGCAGTTGACCAAAATCAAAGGATAGTTTGGAGTTGGGTCTACGTTTGGGTGGGGATGTTTTTGCTGATTGTGGTGATTCAGCTTGTTCCGCTGCCAGCCGGCATAGTAGCAAAGGTTTCGCCCCAGACGGTAAATCTGAGAACCGAATTATTAGGCGACTTGCCGAAAGCAGAAAAGTTGCTCAAATCAATGCCCATTAGTCTTTACCCGAACGGTACGAAGCACGATTTGAGGATTGTGATTTCCGCTGCGGCTGTATTTTTCGTGGTGTTAAATATTTTTCGTCGGCCGAGTCAGATAAAACGGCTTCTCATGATTATCGCGTTAATCGGCGGCCTTGTCGCCTTAATAGCACTGGCACAAGACATTTTCGGAAACGGTTTGCGGTACTGGTTTGTGCCGCACCCATATTTTGATAACGATAAGGCGATCTCCGGGCCTTTTATAAACCACAATCATTACGGCCAATTTATGAATTTGTCCATAGGAGCGGCTCTTGGTTGGTTTTGTGTAATGGTTCATGAGAAATTCGCCGGAAGACATTTAAGGCCAAACGAGATATTGGATTACCTTGGTTCACGTTCAGCGAGAAGTTTATGGCTGTCGTTTATAATAATGAGCGTTGGTGCTGCGACGGTTTTTGTTTCTTTAACTCGGGGCGGAATGGTTAGCATGCTCGTCGCCGCGGTGTTCACAACGCTTTTGCTTGTTTCGAGGAAATCTCTCGCTGGACACGGGTGGGCAATGGCGGTTATGGCTCTTGTTGCCTTTGCCTGTATTCTATACGTAGGATTCGATGCGGTTTATGACCGGTTTGCAACTCTTAGGGATTTCGAGGGATACGAATTCCGCTGGCAGACCCTTAAGGACCTTTCTGCGGCTTTTGCACATTTTCCTCTCTTAGGGACTGGTTTGGGGACGCATTCGGTGGTTTACCCGATGTATCAGAACATAAATACAACTTTGTTGTTTACTCATGCTGAGAATGAATATGCTCAGGCGATAGAGGAGACAGGTCTTATTGGTTTGGTTACGCTAATATTTTTGGGAATGGTTGTTTGGTTGAGCTATGTAAGAAATGTCCGCCCTGTCAAGATACCAATTTATTCAGCGGCATACGGGTTGGGTTTCGGTTTGCTGGCCATACTTATTCACAGCTTTTCCGATTATGGACAACATATTCCTGCGAATACGTTTCTGTCTGTTATATTCTGTGCTTTGCTGATAAGTTTAGCGAGGCAAAAAAAAGACAAAGCGTTAAGACCTGAATCGATTATACCTTCACGTAAATCCAGATGTTTGCGAGCAGCTGTTCTGTTGGGTTTCTGTGGAGTTTGGCTTTGGATATTTGTCGATGCCAATAACGCTCGTATTGCCGAGGCTCATTGGAGAGAAGCCCTTATTATAGAAGAAGGGCTTATAGATAAAAACTGGGAAGGGACGGACGATGAATATGAGGATTTAATTTCTCACGCGGCGGCAGCTTCAGAATATCAGCCGGATAATATAAAGTACTGTTATTGGCTTAATGTTTACCGTTGGTATTCAGCAACAGAAAAGAATAAAACCGACACTGGCGGAGCTGCTGATTCCGAACGTTTAATGTCGATAGCCCGTGATATAGTAAGCGAGCTTAATAAAGCCTTCGTAATTTGTCCCACATACGGACCAAGTTACAGTTTGGCAGGGAAGATAGAAAAGTTCACCTTATACGATGATGCGGGTGAAGAAAAGATAAGAAAAGGTTTTCGGATTGCGCCCTGCGATCCGATGGCCTGTTTTGTTGCCGGCCAACTTGATGTTTTGGAAGGGAAAATAGAAGAAAGTATTGCGAAGTTTGAAAAGGCGGTGGAGATTGATAATGGATTGTTCAGGGACATTGTAAGTATATATGTAAATTATCTTAGCCGTCCTGACCTTGCTATGTCAGCTGCTGGAGACGATGTTTGGCGGTTAGAATACGTGGCTGGCGTCCTTAGGAATATGCAGTACAATGACCTTGCCGAACAATGCTATGCCAGAGCAAAGGAGCTGCTTGAGATAAGATGTTCTCAGGATAATGCCTCCGCCCGAGACCTCGCACTTTTAGCTAATATCTATCACAGACAGTTGGATTATGAGGGGGCAATAGAATACTACCGCCGTGCTCTCGATATGGATTATGGACAGGTGCGTTGGCGGTATATGCTGGCGAAACTGCTTGTTGAAACGGATAAAATACCGGAGGCAATGAACGAGGCCAGAATATGTTTACGACTTAGACCTCAGTTCAAGGAAGCAAAGAAACTTGTAGCTGACCTTTCGGTTAATCCAGCAAGCTTCGGTGTGAAAACAGATTGACAGATGCTCAATTTCTCGACTCTAAATGGAATACGAGATATGAGATGGCAAGTGAGGCCAGCCACAAGCAGCCGACGGAAACGGAGTTTGCGCAGAGGTTAGTTGTTCTTATGATTTAGTTGTTGGTTAACATATGAAAACTTTCATTTTTACATGTTTCTGTTCTTTTATCCTGGCACTTGTTATCACTCCAATTATGATAGCTATAGGACGTAAGCTCAGGATATACGACAATCCGACGGCAAGAAAAGTGCATGCCGGCCAAATTCCGAGAATTGGCGGTGTGGTTATTTTTCTGTCATCGATACTATTGATTATAATTGTGCTTTTTCTGGATAATGCAATTGGAGATAGGTTCCGGGATATACAAACACAAATTATCGCTTTGCTTGGTGTTTCTACTTTTATTTTCCTTGTAGGTTTTGTTGACGACGTTCGCGGAGTAAGGGCCAGATACAAACTCCTGGCACAGGTTTTTGCGGCAGGGTTGATATGTTTGGCCGGTGTTCGGATTGAATCATTAAGCTTTGCGAGTTTATTTACGTTGAGATTCGGGCTTGCATCTTTCCCGCTGACAGTTTTGTGGATTGTCGGTATTACCAACGCCGTGAACTTGATAGACGGTCTCGACGGGCTTGCTGCTGGTATTTGTACTATTGCTTGTGCGGTGATTGCTGTTTTTGCGTTGGCGGGCAACGACCCTGTGCTCGCAGTGATGATGCTTGCTTTAGTAGGCAGCTTATCAGGGTTTTTATTTTTTAATTTTAATCCGGCCCGGATTTTTATGGGCGACTGCGGCAGTATGTTTCTCGGTTTCGTGCTCGGAGCAACCAGCGTAATGTGTGCGATGAAGTCCGGGACAATGGTAGCGCTTGCGCTGCCGGCGGTTGTTCTTGGCCTGCCGATATTTGACATGGTTTTCAGCATACTGCGTCGGTATTTGGGTCGATGGGTAATCACATCTCCCGACCGCGGTCATTTGCATCACCGGTTACTCGACATGGGTCTGCGGCAGCGCCACGTGGTGATAATAATGTATGTAATAACGGCGACGGCAGCCGGAATGGGAATGTTTATGATGGTTACCCGGGGCGGAGGCACCATAGCAATATTCTTATGCGTGATTTTACTTTTAGTTTTGGCCTTTAGGGTTATCGGGGGGGTCAGATTGAGAGAGACTATTGCAAAACTGAAATATAATCAGGCAATATCGAGGGAAGCTGCTGAAGATACCCGGTTGTTCCAGGAGCTTCATTTGGGATTTCGCCAGGCGGCTTCCTTCAGACAGTGGTGGCAGATGGTTTCCAATGTAGCCGAAAAGGAAGGATTTTTCGAGCTTTGTTTAGTAGTAACCGCCAGCAGCGGGCGTAATCATAAATTCGTTTGGTGTGCTAAAAATAATAGAGAGGGTCATCACGAGGTAGTAAAAGTGAAACTACCGATAAGCAAAGACAGATTTGGGCTGTCTATGGAAATCGAAGCCAAAATGCCTGTTAATGGCTTGTTTGAATCTGCCGGCAGGCGTATGATGTTGCTCGGCCGCTTGATTGACGAATACAGTGCTGCCGCACTGCCGAATAAATCAGAGTACAGTTCGATACTTGAGCTTACAGACAAGAACCGTCCGGTTCATGCAAAAAAACGAATAAGGGTTATTGCAGAAGTTGGGCGAAACTAATAACCTTTAAACTCAATCAACCCATCTTATCGATTTGGACTGGCTTCAGAAGGATCGATTACTCCGATAGAAACTAAAACCCGCAAAATCGCGTCACTGGTGTGGCGATACATAGGTACGGCCAAGAAAACTTTATTGCAGGGTAAGAGTAAGACAAGATGAAACATTTTACAACCTCAACAACGCTGGAACCGCTTATGGATTTCATTTATAATTTAAACTGTATCAGAAAATTGCGAATGGGTGGTCCAACAATTATTTACCAAATGGGGAAAGTTGGTTCGATCTCCGTCTTGAGTTCATTGAAAACGGCAGGAGTAAGGCCGTTATTTCATACACATTTCTTGAATTACAATCATAAATCAAGTTCTATAAGAAGACTTTATCACCATGTATTTGTTCTGTCTGTACCGACCAAGATAATTTCATTAACCAGAGAACCGTTTAGTAGAAACACATCTTCTTTTTTTCAAAGATTTTCCAGAATAAGGCCCGGTGAGAAAATAGAGCGATTTACGGCGGAAGAACTGATAGATATATATTTTAAGAAATACTATCATCACGAACCGCTTGTTTGGTTCGATGTGGAACTGAAAAGAGTCACAAAGGTTGACGTTTACGATCGTGAGTTGATTGATAATGAATATCTAACGGCGAAAAGGGGTAATTTCGAGGTTCTAGTGTTGAAATCGGAATTGCCAAATTCTCGTAAAGAAGCCATTATCGGCGATTTCATGAATATTGACAGTTTCAAAATTGCGGACCTTAACGTTACAAAAGAAAAGAAATACGCGAGTCTTTATAGAGAATTCAAAGACAAAATTGTTTACGAGCAAAAGTATGTTGATGAGACAATCAATTCAAAGTATTTTAAATTTTTCTACAATGATGAAAAAGACAATATACTGGACAAGATAAAAATCAAATAGTGAAAACATATTTGGCAAAAGGTGTTGTGACCGGTATTCCGAAGTCTTTTGGAAGCGTCCTTATCGCAATAGTGCTTATTCCGCTGATTATGCGAAATGTCGGTGACGATGTCTATGGCGCTCAAAGATAAGAAGGAAAACCGCAATCTTATGATTAGAAGATTGTTTTCTAGCCAACTCAGGATCAACATGATTTCAGGCGTTGGGGCAACAGTGGTCAACACCGTTGTTTTGGCCGTTGCTTATCCTGTTTACTTGCATTTTCTTGGTTACGAAAAGTATGGCGTTTGGCTTGTTCTGGCGACGGTATTGAGCTTTGCCCAAATAGGCAATCTTGGTATAGGCCAAGCAGTCACGAAGCTGGTTGCTGAAGAATACGGCCGTAGTGACATTGAGGGTATCCAACAATATGTTACAACTTCATTGACATTGCTGTGTCTTAGTGGGGTGGTTGCCTTGGTAGTGATACTAATTTTTAAAACT
The DNA here is from genome assembly GCA_964468375.1 of uncultured Pirellulales bacterium. Taxonomy (GTDB): domain Bacteria; phylum Planctomycetota; class Phycisphaerae; order Sedimentisphaerales; family Anaerobacaceae; genus CAYXUW01. The sequence continues at coordinate 11,272 of CAYXUW010000019.1, forward strand.
CAGATCATTGCTGCTTTCAAGCTAACCGGCGAAAATGCTGAGATAGTTTTATGGTTATTGCCCTACATCGGGATTTTAAGTATATATGTTCTTATAGTCCAGGTGTTAAATTCCACATTGTCCGGTTTGGGGCGAATGGACTTAGCCAATTACGCCCAATCACTCGGCCGAATCGTGGCTGTTACTGTTGCTGCCGTATTGCTGTATAGCGGTCGGGGTATCAAAAGTCTGCTTATCGGAAATACCCTTTCGTATCTGTTTATTCACGCAGTAAGTCTTATTTGCATTTCGCGCATAGCCCACATCCGTCTTTTACGCGTGAGGAATCTGGATGCTCAACGCGGTAAACGCCTTCTGCGCTTCGGTAGCGGAATATTAGGAGGAACGATTGTTAGTATGTTGGGCGGTCCTTTTAACAAACTAATGCTCTCTCGATACGCCGGAGTTACCACCATTCCGATTTACGAGATAGCATTTAATGGTGCTATGCAGTTTCGTAACCTGATTGAGGCAGGCTTTCGGGCGCTTATGCCGGAAATTAGTCGAATTAGCGGAAATATAACAAGATACGCTAAGGATAGGATATGGCGCATCTATTATCGTGCAATGAAGCTTATCCTCCTTTTCGGAATTCCCATATATGTAGCGATGCTCATTTTCGCGACATCATTACTTAGAACATGGTTAAGAGATGAATTCATTCAAACTATACCAGATATTTTTCGCCTCATGCTTGTGGCTACTTTTATAAACCTTCTTGGTGTGCCTGCATATTACTCTTTGATGGGAATGGGCTGTGTCCGAGATGTCTTCGCTGGCCGGACTATCACATGGCTGACCAACATGATACTAGTAACAATCATAGCAATAAACATTCATCATTTATCAGTCACTGTTATTGGAACTTGTTTGATTGTCTCATGGACTTTGTCGGTTACCTTTTTGAATTTACGCTTCCGACAAGTGCTTTCAAAGGCCGAGACCGCTTCTTTACCAAAATGAGGTATGGCATCTTGTCCAATAAGGAGAGTGGATTCAGGAGTGAAAATCCTCATTTACGTTGAGCTGTAAAGATGCAAAAAATATGAAAACGATAGTAATTGGCCTTGATGCAGCCACCTGGGAAATATCAAAACCATTGATACATAGTGACAAATACCGACTATTGCAAATCTGTGTGAAAAAAGTATATCAGGAATACTTAACAGCAGTTTATCACCGCTCACACCACCAATCTGGACTTCAATGGTGACGGGAGTTAACCTTGGAAAGCATGGCATATATGATTTTACGTAAAGTTGCAATGCTTGTCTATGTACACAAAAAACTTGGGATGGATTCAACAGTCCTTACAATGCGTTAGCTATTCAAAAAACTTTCCACTGCTTAGTCGAGGTCGGGAGTTTTTCCTAATGATATCAATTCTTTACCGCGGCATTCGCTGGCTGGCTGGTCGCACATGGAGCTTATTAAACCCTAAAGCTATAGCATGGAGATACATCAAAAAACGACACCCAAACAAACCCATCATAGCAAAGCTGGGAAAAGATTTGAAAGTAAGAATATATGCGCACGATGTTATCGGTAGGTCTATTTATGTAAATAGAATGTTTGAACCAGCGGAGTGTAAATTCATTATTAGCTTTCTCAAACCAGGCATGCTGTTTCTCGATGTTGGTGCAAACTTAGGACAATATACGTTAATAGCAGCCCAACGGACAGGGGAAAAAGGTCAGGTGCACAGCTTTGAACCAAGCAAGAGGATGTTTGCAGAGTTGGAGTTTAATGTGCAAATTAACAACTTGTCAGCTACTTGTACCTTAAACAATGTTGCCTTGTCGAATAATAAGGGGACTGCAAAGTTATCTCGTTACCAGGCTGGTGCTGAGGTCTACGGTTCTCTTGGGACACAACACCGTGGGAGAACACCCATTATTGGTTATGAACTCGTCGCCACAACAACCATAGATACTTATCTTAAAGAGAAAGGTATAGATCATGTTGACTTAATTAAGATGGACATTGAAGGCGCCGAGCTTTTGGCGCTTCAAGGGGGCTGTCGCATCTTGTCCGGCTCGGCGGCCCCGGCAGTTCTGCTTGAAATGGCCGATGAGAATACTGCTGGTTTTGGGTATCGGGCAATCGAAATATGGGACTACCTTGAATCGCTGGGATACCATGTTTACCGCTTCAATAAACATGGGCAGATTTCGAACTTAACTAACAGGCCGGAGGGCCTGATTTCAGATAATTTCATCGCTTTAAAAAGCAGCAGCGGTTGATTAAACAAAACACTCATGAGAAGATAAAGATGGTGGAATATGTTAATTGTATGTAATGGTATGATACGGTCAGGGTCGACCCTTCAGTATAATCTTGTTCGTGGCCTTGTAGAAAAAATGAACGTGGGGAAAGCCGAAGGTTGGTTCTCCCCAAACCAGCTTAACGAGAAATCCAAGCAATTGGAAGATTGGGCAGGAAGCCAATTGCTTCATGTTATCAAAAGTCACGTGATACTCCCATGCTCAAAAGAACTGCTCGCTAAAGATAGTCTGCGCATCTGCTATATTTACAGAGATATTCGCGATGTGGCTGTTTCGGTGAAAAACAAATGGAATCGCACGGGAGAGGAACTTCTTCGGACATTAGAGCAAGCTATTGCTACATACCGCGAAATCAAAGCGATGGACCTTGCCTTAATGCAAAGGTATGAGGAAGTAATCGACGACTTATCTGGTGCACTCAAAGCTATCGCTAAGTTTCTTCGTCTTGAACCCGGAGATGATATTATTTCCAACATACTGCAAGAGAATTCCTTGGATAGAGCAAAAATAGCCGCTGAAACTGCCTCGCGTTCCTACGGCTTAAGAGCGAGAACCGTTCTACTGCAAATTGGTTCAAAAATCCGCGGGGCTGACCTTATGCGCATCTTGGGTATTTCAGAATCATTTATCCAAAGCACTAGAAACGCCTTACTACCCTACGACAAACGCACTCTCCTGCATCCGAACCATCTCTCGAAGCATGCTGGCACTGTGGGTTTATGGCACAATGAGTTGACAAAGGACGAAACTAAAGAAATTTCGGAACGCTTTAAGCAGTGGCTTAAGGGAACTAATTACGTTTGAACTCGAAGTATTTGAAAATCAAGCATCTATTCGCCCTAAAGGATCCATTATGGCAACTGGCGACACGTATGAGACTTTGCTCTCCATACCACAGTTTTGTATCCAGAGGCACGAAGTTGGATTAGACGATGAATCCTGAACTAACAGTATATTTTGTAGGTTTTGCCATTTTGGGCGTTCTGTTTGTGGGCCGCACCCGCGATTTCATCACGGCATACGTATGTGTGCTGGTCTTTCAGAGTCTTATAACCTATTCCTTAGATGATATCGTTATTGCGAATATGCGCATATTTCCACAAGATGCTGCCATATGTGGGATGTTACTGCTATACCCCTTGCGCTCACTGATAAAACCCAACGCCCATGGTGGTAAGGAGCTAATTCAGATTTTCATTATTATTGCCGCCATTCTCTTTCTGCCCGCTATCCGGGGTTACTTAGGCGGCGCCAGCTTGAGAAACGTGCTAAGAGACTGCCGACCAATCGTTTATTTAATGTCGTTGATACCGTTAATTAGCATAATGCGCAACGAGAAAGATTGGCAGTGGTTTCTAAACATATTTCGAAAAGTAGTTGTTGTTTGCGCCTATCTTATGCTTCTCGGCCTTCTGACAGGGTGGCGGCTGCAAGAAAATGCTCCTGATAACTGGCAAACAGCATACTCCGTCTCCGGTGAGTTTGAGCGGGGCTACGGCGTTATTTCCTCATATCTCTATTTTCCTATTGTGTTGTATCTAGATATAAGGCAGTTGATCTTGAGTAAATGGGAACAACGGCTGTCTCTCAGAATGCTCAACACAGTGGTTCTCGCTGTTGCAATGTTGGCCACTTTTGTTAGAGCAACCGTCCTGGCCTTTTTCGTTATGATGTTTATCCTGACAATTCTTACATTCTACAAATTGGGACGCTACAGGACAAAGATTTGGAAATTTTGGACACTTAGCGCTATGGCGGTTGTGTTGTTGTTCTCCCTCTCTATTATATCCCCTTACACACAGGCAACGCTTGAAAGAGCCGGTTCGATTATAGTTCCTGATCTGGGCGGCAAGGAAGGGCAAGGCACTGTCACTGCGAGACTTCGTGTAATTCCTTTTACTCTTGAGAGTTTCGAAGGCCCCAAAGACATGATATTGGGTCACGGTTACGGCACCGAAGAGCTTAAACCATGGCAACTGTCAGCCCTGAACCATAATTCATACTTTTGGCTTATCTACCACGGGGGCTTTTTAGCGTTCCTGCTAATTATAATCGGATTTCTCTACTTGGCTTTCCGGGTATATAGGAACGAAAATTATTCCTTTGCAAGTCGAATTGGTGCTGTAGGGGTTATCGCCGCAGCATTTTCCTTTGGTACGTCCACCGGCTTACTCTTTAATCAAAAGGGACCGCTATTTATTCCTCTTATTGCGTTATTCTTGGCTGGCTGTAATGCCTCTCAGTATGGTCATAAAGGGGACGATATATGTTTGAACAGCCAATATTCTTACATATAGTTAATGGGAATAAACTGCTATGAAAATTAGCGTCCTTACGCCGTCATATAATCAAGCCGCATTTTTGGAGCAGAATATCCTCTCGGTTATATCCCAAGGTTTAGGTGAGTCGGTGGAACACATAGTAATGGATGGAGGATCCAAAGACGGAAGTGTTGGCATACTGCGAAAATATCCCCATCTGATTTGGAAATCAGAAGCGGATCGTGGTCAAAGTCATGCGCTGAATAAAGCACTGGCGATTTCATCCGGCGATATCGTTGGATGGGTGAACTCGGATGATATGCTCCCTCCGAGGGCTCTTTCGACCGTTTGTGAATACTTCATAAAGCATCCCGACCACCATGTCCTCGTGGGCAACAAGCAAGCTATTGACGAAAACTCACACCTGCTCTATACGGCGCCTGCCGCAGAAATCACCTTTGACGGTCTTCTGAACGGTGTCCAATGCGTTCAACAAGTTTGCACATTTTTCAGACGAACAGTATTCGATACGGTTGGCAATTTCAACGAATCATTGCATTACGGCATGGATCACGAGTTCTTTCTCCGCGCTGCAAGATACTTTAAATTCCACACAATCAATGCTGATCTGGGCATTTTTAGAAAATACCCGGACAGCAAGTCAGGAACAAACAAATTGGGTTTTATGAAAGATAGAATCACTATCCGAAAGCTACATGGGGGGCGTCTTGTGTGCCGTGCCAATTTATTGATTATTTATATGTTTATAAGTGAGCCCTTCAAAAGAATTTTATGGCTGCGAAAACTGATTCGTAGGTTGAAAGGGGTGAATCCGGACTTTATTCGATACCCATAGATGCTTGCCAGTTTCACTTAGAGAGATCGGAAGGAGTGAGAATGAACAACAATACACACCAGAATGATGTGAATCCGCCGACGCGGAGTCTCGCAGAAGCAAAGGCTGTTTCATGAATGAAAAAATCACAATTCTTCATGTGATTAGAGCGCTTTCGGGCAAGGGCGGCACTCCACGTAAATTGTTAAGCATTATAAAGAATTCTGACCACAAAAAGATACGACATGTAGTCTTATACTTTGACCACCGTCCTATTGACTTGGTGGATGACATTGAGCGTTCCGGCGGGATTGTCGAATGTAGTGTCAGGAAGCACAACTATGATGCGCGTCTGCTTTTTGATATTATCAGGATGGTTCGCAAATACAGGGCTGATATAATTAATACTCATTTTGCGCGGTCGGACATCTACGGTATGGTTGCGGGGCTGTTGTGTCGGAGGCCAGTGATAAAATCCGTCCATGGGATTTTATGGAATGAAGATGGGCATAAGTTCGTAATATACTTGGACAGATTACTGGCGCCATTTAGATATCAAACCGTGTGTAACTCGTACGCTTCTCTCGAGGCGGAAAGAAAGAGAAGTCGTGTGAAGAAACTGATGGTCATACACAACGGTGTTGTTCCCCGCGAATGCGGTTACAGCCGCGAGGAATTAGATGCGTTTCGGCAGAAACTTGGTATTCCATCCGATGGATTTCTCGTGGTTAATGTTGGAGGTATTTTTGAAATGCGGCGTAAGGAATTGATAGTCGATGCTATCTCGACCATCACTGAGAAAGGAATTGATGCCTATTGTGTTTTTGCAGGGTCAGGACGGGGGAAGCCTTCGCTCGAGCAGCGCACGAAATCACTCGGAATAGAGAATAGAGTTCGGTTCTTTGACTTCCTTAAAGACGTCGGCGCACTGCTGGCGTCGGCAGATGCGTATGTTAATATGGCATCTGCCGAGGGATTTGGGATTGCTGTTGTCGAGGCAATGTTCGCGCGTGTGCCGGTTGTTTTAGCCAACGCCGGTTCCCATCCTGAACTTATTGTTCACGGAGAAAGCGGGCTTTTGGTTTCGGAGGGGAGCGTCCGGGAACTTGCCGATGCGCTGACCCGTTTGGCATATGACCCATCCCTGCGGCAACGTTTAGGTGAAGGCGGCGCAAAAAGGGCTGATGAGAAATTCGCTATTTCACGATTTGTATGTGATTTCGAGAGTCTTTATAAAACATGTGTCGAAGAAACTCGGGCGGCAGCTGGGCAATCGCATCAATCTTTGATGAATGCGGAATACCGATGAAAGTTGCGCTTGTAACAAATGTCATCCCGCCTTACCGCAAACCTCTGTTTGAAGAAATAGGTAAGCATTGCGAGCTCACCGTTATCTGTTCAGCCGTCAACCAAGCCGACAGAGAGTGGTATGATTGGAAAGAGGAAAACACGAGCACTTTCAAAACGGTTACGCTCAAGGGGTTTTGTCTAAAAATGAAGCGTGGTTTTTTCTATTTTCAGCCGGACCTTCTCGTCGCGCTGTGGAAAATCCGTCCGGATGTGATTATTACTTCTGCATTTGCTCTGAACACATTGTTCGGAAGTCTTTATGCAAAGATTACTCGGACCCCTTCGCTTTTATGGTCAGCTTCGACTCGTGTGTCCGAACGTAAGTATGGCGCTCTACGTCTTTGGTTTCGCAGGTTTCTAATCAGGTTGAACAATGCCTATGTAGCAGCTGGTGTCGACGCTGCGGAATATTTGATTTCCATCGGCGCTCAGGAGGATAGGTGTTTTACAGCGGTCAATGCCGTCGAAGACGTCACACACCACTCGGAATTGAGCAAAATGCGCGAGGAAGCTCGAGGTATTCGGTCTGAATATTTAGGTCCTATTCTTCTGTATACCGGGAGATTTATTGAGATAAAAGGTCTTGACCTATTGCTTGACGCTTATGAGAAGATACAGAATGCCGAAGGCGTCAAAAATGCCACTTTATTGATAATCGGCAGCGGTCCGCTCGAGAAGGAATTGAAAGAAGAGGCGGTTAGAAGGGATTTGAGGAACGTGCGGTTCATAGACTTCAAGCAGAAACGGCAACTGTGGCCTTATTACCTCGCAAGCGATATCTATATTTTGCCTTCAAGGGGAGACACTTGGGGAATGGTTATTAATGAGGCGATGCAATGCGGTTTGCCGGTTGTGTGCTCCAAGTTTGCGGGTGCCGCCCGCGAAATGGTCGAAAACGGCAGAACCGGTTATGTTGTGGACCCTTTTGACACCGATGGATTTGCTCGG